>CAYGSV010000042.1:0-13945 GCA_964352635.1 uncultured Algimonas sp. | reverse complement strand
CATCTCACTATTTCCCCTTAAAGCCTCTGTTGCCGACTTTTAGGGCGGAGGGGGATAAATGAAATTTTTCGCCCACAGACAAGTTTCGATATCCGTTATTTTTAGAGCAAGCATGCAGGTGGAAGACTCGATTTCGAATTATTTTTTTGGGCTTAACCTAACAATGCGCGATGGCAATGCCGCATATATGGCGCCGTCTGGGCCTTGCTTTACTTGGCGAACGCGTCCTTCGCCCTTCAAAATAATTGCTTCCGAAACATACGTGTTGTGATTCACCTCAATGAGCCTGATCGTTTCATTCGCTAATGAACCCGCTAGTATTCTCCCATTCCAATCGGAGAATAGCTCACCTCTATACACATCGAGCCCACTGACGGCTATTGACGGGGTCCAATGACTGGCTGGCTGAGCCATACCTGGTTTAGTTTTGTACGGCGTGAGGACTGAACCATCATAATTTATCCCATATGAAATTGCTGGCCAACCATAATTCTTTCCAGAGTGTATGTCATTTAGCTCATCCCCACCTTTTGGACCGTGCTCAGTTTCCCATAAAACACCGGTGTTTGTATCCCAAGTTAAACCTTGGGGATTCCGATTTCCGTATGCATAAATTGATGGATAGGCTCCCTTTCTACGCACAAAAGGATTATCCATAGGTATAGAGCCGTCATCATGGATGCGATGAATCTTGCCGTTGGGTAAAGAAAGATCCTGTGCATTATCGTCTAAACCGCGATCCCCGATAGAAAAATATAGATGGCCTGAGCTATCAAATGCCAATCGCCCCCCGAAGTGACGACCGCCTTCAACATAGTGGCTTGAATTAGCCTCAAATATAGTCTCGTGATCAAGCCAGTTGTTTCCTTCAACACGCCCTCTCACGACCTTCGTCATTGCAAGCTGATTATTTTCGGATAAAGGCTCGGCGTAGGACAAATACACCCATTTGTTTTCTAAATAATTTGGGTGTAAAATAACGTCGAGCATTCCACCTTGAACTTGATTGAAAACCGTGGGCGTTCCGTTTATTTTAATGGGTAATCTTTGGTCTTCTACTAAATAAAGTCCACCATTTTTTTCAGTGAAGAGAAGTGATTGAGAATCGATAAAAGCAAAACCCCAAGGTTCATTCACATCAATGATATAATCTGTGATGTCGACCTGAGACTGTAATGATCGTACGTCCGTCACGCTATCGACAATGGTGTTTTCTTGAGACAACTGATCATTTTTATTATGGGAATTTGTTGACTGATATTTGGTTCCTGATTGCCTAATATACTGAACCAAGCCATCTATTTCATTTTTCGTCAACGCGTCTCCGAACGCCGGCATAGCAGCATTTTCAATTCCATCTGAAATATTTTTTGCTAAATCTTCATCAGTGTTCCCATAGCTCCAATTTGTGTCGAGTAAGCTTGGGGCCATACCGCCTGACATATCATGGCCATGGCAAGATGAGCATAGCTCGGCAAAAATCTTGGATGTTTCAACACGATCAGGACTTGTTTGTGTCTGCGTTTGGTTGCACGCTGACAGACCTAAAAAAGGGATTATGGCTAGCGACTTGTAAAATCCAATATCAGATGATTTTAAATTTAAAAATTTGAAATCAAGAAACACCTGCCACATAAATCTAATGTGACAATGGTCTATTTTTTGCGTGCTGTTTTTATGAGTCAAAACCGTCACCTGTAAATACAAATATTTTTCTAAAGCTGGTAACTTATCCTAAACTCAATAATAATTGTCAACAATATACATTCTGGCGAGTCTGGTGTTCCCTGTGTGAACAGACGGCTGGGAGTCGAAATGTAGAGTGGGTTTTAATCGAGAATAGTCACTAATTTTACAATTGGCGTCCCTTTATCTTATTTTAATTGGATATATTGCTTGCTCATGAAGGCTTCCATCACTTGTTGCGAAAGAAGCTCTTAGATAGTAAAAATGCCCCGGCGGAAGATCTTTGGTTGGGGTCATACCCTGTAATGAAAACGTTTTTGAGGATTGCCCTGATACCGTGCCGACGGCGCTTCTATCTATCAGTGTTATGTCTTTTTCCGGAATCCATTCACTTTTAAAATGGCGCAGCCAAAAGCGAACGCCGCCTTCATCAGAAGCGATAACTTCATTACCCGTGCCGGCATGATATTCGACGTTTAGGGTGACAGTATCTCCGACTTTAAAGGTTGTATTGGCAATCGTCTCCGCATTTGAAATCCTAATAAAGGGAGGTTCCTTGGGTGGAACAGTGATCTCTATATGATCATTTAGGTTAGGGCTGTCATTTGCAGCAAGTAATATTGTGGCTCTACCGGCCTTGAGAGCTTTGACATTGCCGTCCTGATCGACGCTGATGATATTGGGATTGCTGCTCATCCATTCAAAGACAGCTTCATCGGCATATGGGGGCTGGAAGTCTGCCCCTAACCGAAGAGTTTGCCCCTGAATAAGTTCTGCTGCGGTAGATTTAATTTCAACGGATATAACTGGAGCAGGCGACCATTTGATAATGGAAAAATCACGTGAAGTTATAACACCCCCATCTGCAGTTTTCAGAGTGATAGTTGCTTTTTGTCCAGCCTCACCGACGGCCTTAATAACGCCCTTGTCATCCACGGTGAGAATACTCTCCTCACTGGAGGACCATTGGACATCCTGTTTTGCGTTTACAGGTGTAACCTTTGCAGTAAGGGGCAGGGAGGTTCCTTGTCTGATGTCTGTTAGGCTGGCATCAATATTCAAGCTTTTGGGACTAACTTGATTTGTGTCATAAAGAGCATTAGCTGGAACGTTTGTAAAAGCGGTTTTTTCGCCATTTCTCCAACGCACATCAATGCTCTCAATCTGTTCTTCTGCTCCCAATCCGAAGTGAACTATATTGAGTAAGCTTTGCGAAAATACAGCGCCTGCAGAGCCGACACGTTTGCGATATTCATTGTTCTTTGTCTTAAGGACAACTTCCGCGGAAATAGCATCTACATTTGAGAGGGGTGCATACCCCACTCGGACTAAAGCATGGTTGCCTTGCAGTGGCTCTGATTGTGAATAGAGATACCATTCCCCCCCTTCACTCCCGTTTAGTAATTCCAGGTTCCCATCCAAGTCAAAATCAAACGCTTGTCCCATATCACCATTGCCAGGTCCGCCGACATCATTAGCGCCGTGAATTGTAACGGTTTCAAAATTCCCAGCCCCCGTATTGAGAAGCATATAATCAGAAATACGATTGCCTATATAGCCCCAACGATAAACAAACAAATCTTGATGACTGTCATTATTAAAATCCCCGGTGGTTACGCCAAGGGCATTGCCCCCCCGCGGTAAGTTCCAAGATTGGGATACATCTGTAAAGCTATCCCCATCATTGCGCAGGAGCGTATCTGTGATGTTTCTGTTAAAAGGTGTGAAACTTGGCGTTACGTCGGATACTCCTGAGAGGCTGAAATTAAATCCCCAAAAAACATCGCCTTCGCGCACCAAGGCAGCTTTCCATTGCCCATCGCCTAGATGGCCAAAGTAAATACCATTTTGTGAGATATCTTCGGGCCAACCGCTGGCCGCGCTTGGCGAAATATCCATTCCCTCACCAGAAGCTAAAACATGACGGCTTTTTTCGGCACCCAAAAACATAGGATAGTCTTGTCCGCGGTAAATGCCCTGCGCTAAGAAATAATATTTATGAAATTTGACCGCGCCGTCTGCAGTAAAGTCAAACATATCCGTTCCCGCTAATCCGCGCGGTTTTATAGAGAGCTCTTTCGTGATTGGGTCATGGTCAAGAGACGGGGTTCCGCCGAGACCAAATTCATTTCCTTTTGCAAAATATAGATCAAAATCACCATCATTATCGATATCTATATCGGTGGCGGCCAAAACATCCTCAAGATTGGCTAGATTTTTAGGGAGACGATGGGTAACATTTTGAAAGGAAAAGTCCCCATTGCCTTGCCATAAGGTCAGGGGGCCGTGACCATAAAGCACAACATCATCAATATTATCATCGTTAAAATCCGTCAACAGCATGCGGGACGGCAATTCATCTTCTAATTCGGCAACGCTTCTATAATTAAATGTGCCGTCACCTTTGTTTTCATAGAAAAAATGTTGCGGCTTATCGCCTGCCAAGCTTGTTTCATTAAACAGAATAAGGTCAAGATCTCCATCTATATCCATATCTGACCACTTCGCACCCCGACCTCGACCGCCGCGGTCAATGCCGACATCACCCGTCATTAAGACGAGGGTGCCATTATTGTTATTGTAGAAATTAGCTTTAGATGGATCTGTGCCGTTCCCGCCGCCTTGCGTTACGACAATGTCAAGGTCGCCATCATTATCATAATCTCCAGCTGCTGTACCGTGAACATCATGCATGAACCAGCGCGAGAGGTTTTTCTTATGTTTTGTAACTGTGCCGTCGCCATTATTCCAATAGAGCTTACTGTTCTCAGCATTATGGTTATTCACAATGAAATCATAATCCCCGTCATTATCAATATCTGCAATGGTCGGGCCGCCATATTTTATGGACGACGCTTTCTCCAGGCCTGCTAAGGCGGATATATCTTTAAACCTGGGAATGTAGAGATTAGGGATAGGGTCAAGTTCCACCTTATTGATTGTAATATTTGAACCGCGCGCCTCCAATCGCAACGAGACATTCCCCATGTGTTCGAAGCGCGTGACCGCATTTACTGTCTGCTCGCCCGAACGTGGAATATTTAGGTTGTCTATTAATAATACATCATCCGCATAGACACTGAGCGCGGCATAGTCATTCGGATTATCGACGACGAAGGTTATTTTTTGTGTCAGGCTATCCTGAACGTTATGGGTTATTTGGAGGGGTATTGATGTCCTAAGCTCCATCGGGTCGGACACAATATTTTCAGACTGGCAAGCCAATAGAAACGGACAAATTATGAATAGTGAAATCCACAATATTACCTTTGCAAAATATGATTTCTTCATCCCGCAACCCTGCCTATATTGTTGGTTGTTAACAATATAGAGTTCGGCTATCGAGTCTATATATAGTTTGTATTTATTGCGTCTCATCAGAGGCGAGGTTCCAGACGCTTATCACGCTCTAGAACGGTCATAACAATATCGTCTATAGAGGCATGAATTTTACTAATGAGGTATTTCGCTGAGGAGGCATTAAGACGTGAGCGGGCATTATATTTTGGGAGATTGGGGGACATCCTCGGCACGATTTTATCTATGCCAGAATGGCGCTGTTAAAGATTGCGTCAACGGGCCAGGCGTAAAATTTACTGATAACGTGGGCGAAGCATTTCATGAAGCTGTCAATCCTTGGGTGAGAACACATGGTCCCTTAACATCTGTTCTATGCGGAATGGTGGGATCGAATATTGGCTGGAAAGATGCCGGCTATATTATGTGTCCCGCAGATATGGTCACATTATCCGAAAAGAAAACCAAATTCTCATCTCGGAGCGGCGAGGTGGTTCTTATCCCTGGGGTTCGAACCAACAAAGGTTTGACGAGCTTACCAGACATGATGCGCGGAGAAGAAGTGCAAATTATGGGCTGGGCTGAGACACATGCCCAAGATGCGCTCCTGTGTCTTCCTGGAACGCATACGAAATGGGCTATTTTTAGGAATGGCAAAATTGAGAATTTTGTATCAAGCTTAAATGGTGAGCTGTTTAATATTCTCGCATCGCATAGTGTTTTAATAAACGATGCATCCTCGCATCAGCCGAAAATAAATAGTGCATTTCACCAGGGCTTAGAGATTGGGGCCTCAGATGTCAGCCTAAATCAATTATTATTTTCAGTCCGCTCGCAACAGCTCAGTGGTGACAAAAGCGAAGAGGAGGCGCAATCTTATCTGTTGGGGCTTTTGATAGGATCTGACGTCTCTGGAGTCCTTAAATACTCTGTGGGCACACCCATTCAGGTGATTGGCGGGGAGGCTCCCGCCCGTTTTTATGACGAGGCTATTCGTTACCTTGGCGGCGCAACGACGGTCTATGATGGTCAAAATATCTCATTGACTGGGCTGCAAAGACTATATCAGGCGCTTTAATTGTCAGAAGAACAGATAGGGTGTTCGATTATTTAACTCCATCAGCCGTGAATTCTTGTCTATTGTTAACAATGAGTAATTCTGCTATTAGTTATGTTAAAGGGAGTTTAATATGGCGGTAGAAGATTTATCAAAGCTTCATTATCCCGTATCAAATCTGTTCCCAAGGGCAAACTCGGCGTTGGATTATCAAAATTTTTCTTTGACGCAGGAGCAGGTGGATCACTTTCATGAACATGGTTATGTAACAAATGTCAAAATTTTTGACGAAGAACAAGTCGAAGTTCTGCGGCAAGAGCTTGAAGATATCCAAGACCCTGATTTTCAGGGAAATCAATTGCTATATGAATTTAACAGCAACGAGTCTGAAAGCCCTGATACTGTTTTATTTCACTCTCTAGGGCATTGGCGAATTAAAAAAGGGTTTCATGACGCGTTGTGGAACCCTGCTTTTGTTAAGCCTGCTAGCCAGCTCTTGGGGGATAAAACGGTGCGGTTTTGGCATGATCAGTTATTTTGCAAACCGGCGGGCCATGGCGGTGTCGTTGCTTGGCATCAAGATTATTCCTATTGGGTGCGCACGGCGCCTATGCAGCATCTAACATGTTGGATTGGATTGGATGATGCTGATGCCGAAAATGGGTGTCTAAATTATGTGCCTGGCAGTCATAAATGGGGCTTGTTAGACACGCTTGATCTGGGCGGAGAAATGGATGCAATTTTTAGTCAACTTACTGAGGCGCAACGTGCTCAGGTCAAAGCCGTGCCTATGAAACTTAAAAGAGGTCATGCCTGCTTCCACCACCCTTTAATGCTACATGGGTCTTTTGAAAACAAATCCTCGCGCAAACGCCGCGCTTTGGTCTTAAATGTATTCGCAGACGGAACGAAGAGCACTACAAATGATGCTATGTTTGGTGGAACAAATATTATCATTCCCAGTGGAGAGCCAATGCAAGGAAAGTTCTTCCCTGTGTTATATTCTCCGAGCTGACTGAAATGACAATCCTAAATTTTCCGCACAAGAGTGAAAATAACTAAGAGGGCCTAAGATGACAACTTCTAAACTTCAACATTACCCTTGTTACATTGACGGTGAATGGTGCGATTCATCAAATGGTAAGGTCTTTGAGGTCGATAATCCGGCTAACCATGAGGTATGGGCAACCGTTCCTGACTGCACTGCTGAAGATGCTGAACGGGCTTTGCAGTCTTCCCTTAAGGCTCAAAAGGGGTGGCAAGCCCTACCTGCAATAGAGCGCGCTAATCATATCATGAATATTGTAGAAGGGTTGAAGCCAAAGCGCGATATGTTTGCAAAGCTGTTGGTTAAAGAGCAAGGCAAAACATTACCCGAAGCTTATGGCGAGTTCGACGATACTTTAAACTATATGAGTTATGCAGCGCAGGCTGCACGCCGTATTGCAGGACATATTTTCCCATCGGACGCGCCAAACGAAAAGCTTTTGATTCAAAAAGTGCCTTACGGCGTAACGGTAGGAATGTGCGCTTATAATTACCCGCTCGCGCTAATCGGCCGAAAGGTAGGCCCCGCCTTGGTAACGGGAAATACCATGGTGATTAAAGCACATGAGGCGACACCTGTTACAGCGTCAGAATTTTGTAAAGTTGTGCATGAAGCGGGCGTGCCCAAGGGGGTTATCAACATGGTGAGCGGCAAAGGGCTTACCGTTAGCTCTCATCTTGTGAAAAGCCCGATCACGCGGTTAATCTCTCTGACGGGAAGCACGCGAGCAGGGCAAGGTATTTATGCTTCGGCTGCTGAAAATGTAACAGCCCTTATTTTAGAGTTAGGCGGGAAGGCGACATTTACCGTCCTAAAAGATGCAGATTTAGAAAAAGCAGCGGATGCCGCAGTTGTCTCTCGTTACGCAAATTGCGGCCAGGTCTGTATTTGTAACGAACTCATATTAGTTGAAGATGAGGTTGCAGATGAGTTTACCCAAATGGTGTTAGAGCGCGTGAAGGCTCTAACGGTTGGGGACCCTATGAGTGATGTGAATATGGGGCCAAGTGTTACGCCCCAAGGCATTACCCGTATTGATCAAATGGTGAAAGACAGTGTTGCGCAAGGGGCTAAGCTTGAGATAGGCGGACATCGTCCTAAAGGCGCAGAATTTGAAAAAGGGAACTGGTATGCGCCAACCGTGCTGACAAATGTCACGCCAGATATGCCCGTGGCAAAGCAAGAGATTTTCGGACCTATTCTCCCCATTATTCGCGTAAAAGATTATGCAGAAGCTGTTACCATCGCGAATGATCGTGAAGACGCGCTATCTTGTTATATTTTTACTCGTGACATAGATACAATCATGCGATCAATGCAGGACTTTGAAGTCGGAACCGTTTTTATAAATAAGCAAATTGTCGGTTATATTCAGGGCTATCATTCAGGTCATAAACGCAGTGGAATCGGCGGTGAAGATGGCGTTCATGGTATCGAGAATTATCTCCAGAAACGCGCAATCTATCTCAGCTACGAATAGCACCTAATAGAGTATTACGGCTCTGACTTTTCTATCTGCCTTGCAGAGTTCAAAGTCAGACTCATGTAAGCGGCCTTTGGGCTTTTCCGCTATTTTGAAATGACCAAAGTTATCTTTACCGCTCACCAGTGACACAAGTGTCTTGTCGCCGGATTTCTGCTTCATTTCAGGTTTTATATAGCGAATGGCCATCCCAATACGCCTATCATCTGTCCTGTTTGGACCGGACGCATGGAAAGTGTGGCCGTGATGCATAGAGGCCTGTCCGGGCTTCAAGGCGGCAAGCACTGCGTCTCTCTCATCAACAGCGACAGCTAGCTCTTGTCCGCGCGATAACAGATTGTCTTCGGAGTGGGTATCAATATGAGCCGCAAGGTTGGTCTTATGACTGCCGGGTACAAATCGCATGCACCCGCTTTCCTGTGAGGCCTCTGACAGCGCGACCCAACACGTCGCTTCCTGCGCATCGTCCAATCCCCAATAAGTAAGATCTTGATGCCAAGAGACAATTTTATTTGTCTGGGGTTCTTTAATGAAAAGACCCGCACTCCACACCATCAGGTCGGGCCCCAATGCAGTAGATGCAGCATTAAGAAGGTGTTCATTGCGGATGAGTTCATTAAAAGATGGCAGAAGACGATCAGGATATGTTCGCAGCAACAATAGTTTTTCCGGATCCTCGGCCAATTCTTTCTCCGCAGATTCGTAATCTGACCGTAGAACCTCTGCGTCTTTTCCGCTTATGGCATTAATGGGTAAGGCATATCCATTTTCGGCGTAGAACCGACCAAAAGTAGGGCTCATTGGTATTGTTGGATTTGTATGAAGCATGAGTTTTTTCTGTAGAGTGTGGATGTTTATCAGGAATAAGCAATCTAACCTAAGCAAATATTAGCGCACGTTCAGGCCTCAATCAATTGTTAATCGTTGACAATGATACGAATTAGTATGACTAATTGTAAAGCTTTTAGAGCGTTAAGAGGAACCTAAAACTGATGCGTGTGGGTTGCATAAAATCGATTGCAATTGTTGCTCTTTTTCTAGCCTCTTGTTCTACGGCGTCTCTTCCTAAGAACATAACTGATTTTACGCCAAATTATGTTGCCGCTGAACTGTTTCAGTTAAGCGGCTCGCGTGAATTTCCCAATGGGGCTTGGTGTTGGTTTCAAGATCCTCGCGCGATTATAGATGTTAATGCAGCTGATGGACCAAAGCTATTAGTAACGTCTTTTTCTGCGCGCGACCGTGCGGAATATGGCTTCCGCCCTTGGGGGAAACATACGCAATCGGATTGGGCCAAGGGGGATAATGATCTTTACTGGTTAGACCTGCAAACAAGAGAGAAAGGCCAAGTGAAGTTGCATTCCGGCCTAACTCAAGATGATCATAATGTGGGCGCGATAAGTATCTTGCCTGATGGACATTATCTTACCGCCTATGCTGATCACGGATATGAAACTGAAACTTATTTCCGAAAATCCCTCCGGCCAAATGATCCAACGGATTGGGGCGCGGTCAGTACCTTTACCCATGGCGATACGGTCACTTACAATAACCTCTATGCGTTGCCGATAGAGGGGGGTGGCCAGAGATTGATGAATTTCAATCGGTCCGTCGGATTTGACCCTAACATTATAACATCAGTGGATGATGGCTTAACGTGGTCATATGAAGGGTTGCTATTGGGTGGAGAGGGCCGTCCTTACGTCCGTTATGCTCAGGGGATTGACCGCGTCCATTTTATCGTCACAGATCAACATCCTAGAGATTTTGATAACTCAGTTTTCCATGGGTCAACGGATGGAAAAGCGATTTATAATTCCACGGGTGAAATTATTGATAATGACGTTTCAGACGACACGCCGGCCGCCCCTCGCCAGTTAACTGAAATTCATAAGGGCCACCCAGATGCCGTAGGATGGACAGTTGATCTTGAGGTCGATGAAGAAGGAAATCCCTATGGCGTATTTTCCGTGCAAAGAGATGGCTCGGATAGAGGAAAGTTGCCTGGGCTGGACCATAGATACCTTTATGCCCGGTTCGGCGGTGAGGGCTGGATTTCGTCAGAAATAGCTTATGCAGGCTCAAGCCTTTATGAATTTGAACAGGATTATACTGGGCTTGCAGCCTTGGATCCCAACGACCCTAATTATATTGTTATTTCAACGAATTCTGACCCCATAACGGGTGAGCCTTTGATGAGCCGGACCGATGGTTTGCGCCATTGGGAATTGTTTGAAGGTAAAACAACGAATAAAGGCCAAACATGGACTTGGACGGCTTTAACGCGAGATTCTGCCGTCGATAATATTCGCCCAATAATCCCATCATGGGACTCTAGCGAGCGAGTCATCCTCTGGATGCGCGGGGGGTACATTTCCTATCATGATTGGAACACTCAAATTGTGGGTGTTATAGGTGAGAGAGAAGCGCCATGATGCAAGCAACGTTCACACGGCGGTTCATCTTAGGAGGCGCACTGGTCTCCGTCACGGCACTACACCTTACAGGCTGCACCGCTGAGGATACACAGCTTGTCCAAGTTGAAACAGGGGGACAATTTTTCACCTCAAATGAACTTACGCTCTTAAACGATGTAGCTGAGATTATGATACCACGCACAGATACACCTGGCGCGATGGACGCTGAGGTTGCCGCTGTAATTGATGGTCTCATGCTCACATGGGCCGTCGAGAGCACGCGTAATCAATTCAGAGTTATGCTGCAGAAATTTAAATCTGTTGCACAAAAAACAACAGGGAAACCCTATGAAAATTTACGGCTTCAGGCGCGTCATAATCTAGTCGCTTCGATGGACGAGGCCGCCTTCTCAGAAGATGCACCTGACTATGCCACCGATTATCAGAGGCTCAAGGACCTTATATTTCGCGTCTTTTATACCTCAGAAGAAGGCAGCGCAGACCATGTTCCTATTCCGGGGATATATAGTGGCAATCTATCCCTTGGCGAATATGAGGCCCTTATGGAGGACTATGCCCATGGCCGCTGAATTTGATGTTATTGTTGTTGGCTCTGGAATTACAGGCGGCTGGGCGGCGAAAGAATTTTGTGAAAAGGGTTTCAAGACGCTCGTATTAGAACGGGGCCGCAACCTCGAACATCCTGACCCCGAGTATACCGATATGACCGCACCTTGGGAATTGTATAACCGCGCGCTTATGCCGGAAATTTATGATGTAGAAGGCCGATATCGCGACCTCAAAGAGAAGTCCTATCCGTACTGGTCTCACGTGTCTCAGTTTTTTGTTGATGAAAAAGAATATCCTTATTCTTCACCGGAAAACCGCCCCTTTATGTGGACCCGCGGATACCAGCTTGGCGGACGTTCCGTTACATGGGGGCGGCAGTCTTACAGGTGGGGACCAAAAGATTTTCAAGCAAATGCCAAAGACGGTCACGGGATAGTCTGGCCCATTGGTTATGATGACCTTGCGCCGTGGTATGATTACGTAGAAGCTTTTGCCGGCATATCAGGCGACAAAGACGGGCTAGAGAGTCTACCGGATGGAGATTTTCTCAAGCCATGGGATATGAGCTGCGCAGAACAATTCGTTTCTGATAATTTAAAAGTGGCACGTCCTGACCGCCCAATTGTCATCGGGCGTTGTGCTAATCTGTCAGAACCCCGAGATGTGCATCGAGATTTAGGAAGAGGGCCTTGCCAGGCGCGCAACCAATGTTCGCAAGGATGTTCATTTGGCGCTTATTTCTGCTCCTTATCTTCAACACTACCTGCGGCGAAGCGTACGGGGAATTTGACGATAGTGACAGACGCGATTGTTACGGCCGTGCTGCACGACGAGAAAACTGGCAAAGCGACAGGGGTCAGCGTCGTTGACCATAACACAAAAGAAACGACAGAATATAAAGCGCGCGTCGTCTTTCTATGTGCGTCTGCGCTGGGATCAGTTCAAATTATGCTTAACTCACGGAGTGAGAAACGCCCGGGCGGTATTGCTAATTCAAGTGGCCTGTTGGGCCATTATATTATGGATCATTTTGGCGGGGCTGGAGCGTCCGGCGAAGTGCCCGGTTTTGAAGATAAATATTCTTTCGGCCGCCGTCCGACAGGAGTCTATGTGCCAAATTTCAGGCATGAAAAAACTGATGATGTCGATTTTATACGCGGTTACGGATATCAAGGTGATGGAAGCGCTCGTCCCAGGAAAAACCATACAGGCAAATCCGTCGGTATTGGGACCGAAGTGAAGGCTGCCGTTGGTCAACCACTGCCTTGGCGTATAGGCATAGGCATGTTTGGCGAAATGCTACCCTATAAAGACAATCAGGCGAGTTTACATCCGACCAGAACAGATAATTGGGGCATTCCTGTTTTGCACATTGATGCCCACGGACGTGAAAATGAGAGAAAAATGATGGTTCAGGCCGCGAAAGATGGAGAAGAAATTCTCAGGGCCGGAGGCTGTGTAAAGGTGACAAGTTGGCATGCTGATACGAATAAACATATTCAAGTGGGTACGCGAACGCATGAAATGGGCGGAGCCTGCATGGGGGATGACCCTAATAATTCAGTCCTGAATAAATGGTGCCAAGCGCATGACGTGCCAAACCTCTTTGTAACAGACGGGGCCTGTATGTCGTCTTGCGCTACGCAAAATCCGTCTTTGACCTATATGGCCATGACCGCACGGGCTGCTGATCATGCTTCCAAGCTTTTGAAAGAGGGAGCGATATAGTGTTTAGAATATTATCAGGCATTATATTAGGCGTTAGTTTGGCGGCGTGTTCGGCTTCACCCGATCGGGATCGATGGACCGAGCTTTTTGATGGCGAGACGTTAGACGGATGGTTTGTGCATCATGGCGATTTGCCCTTTGATGTCAGAGACGGGGAAATCGTTGGGGCCACGGCTGTGGATATACCAACTCATTATCTCACAACAAATAACCAGTATGACGATTTTATCCTCGAACTCGAGATGAATAATTCAACGGGCGAAAACTCCGGGGTGCAATTTCGTTCTGTTACGGATGCGCCGTTTTATACGGGCCTGACGGGATATCAGTTAGAGGTTGACCCGACAGAGCGGGGCTGGACGGGAGGCATATATTTTGAAGGCGTCGGGACATGGCAGCATCCCCCGATTAATAACCCGGCCTGTAAAAAGTCTTGGCGAAAGGACGGGTGGAACACGTTACGAATAGAGGCCAAAGGCAAGCAGATGCGGACATTTGTGAATGAGATTCCGTGTGCGTATCTCTTCGATGAATATTTACAGAAAGGCCATATCGGGCTTCAAATTCACAGCATTGGCTCAAACCCTAACGCAGCGGGCGCAGAAACGCGGTGGCGTAATATACGCATTTTAGAGAATCCAAAACTTAATGATTACACA
>CAYGSV010000041.1:0-13984 GCA_964352635.1 uncultured Algimonas sp. | reverse complement strand
GCCTTTATCCGCTTGCCTATATCCTCTGGTTTTTTCCTATCGAGTGGCAAATACCCCTCAACCCCGATTTTCCGCGCAGCGGATATGCCGAAACAGTCTTTCTTTGGGTCAGCTTTGTGCCGGCCTTCATCGCACCATTTTTGATTTATAAATTTTGGCATCGATTACCGTTCAAACGTCTGCTGACATACGCAGAAACATTCGCTTGGCGTAGGCTCTTTGCAGCACTCTTTGCTGTGATTATCGGCTATAGCCTCATTTCCGGCGTGGAATATGTTCTCGACCCTTCTGAATATGACAATGTCACCCTTCACACGGATTGGAACGGTTTTTTCATCCTTTTGGCCGTTACGCTTGTTTTTCTTCCTATCCAATCCGCTTCGGAAGAGATTTTGTGCCGCGGATATTTGAACCAAGGTCTTAGCCTCATCACGCGCAATCCGTGGGTTGCTTTTGTCATAACAAGCGCCTTCTTCGCCCTGCTCCACCTCGCAAACCCCGAAGCCGAAGGCCAAATTTGGCCCTATATGATTGACACCTTTATTTTCGGCATGGCCATGTGCTGGCTCAGTTACGAAGATCAAGGGCTTGAGAGCGCCATTGGCATGCATATTGGCAATAACCTCTTTGTCTTCGTCCTTTTGGGTTATGCAGATCCGAGCCTGCCGCAATCGGCTATATTCATGGCCCCTGAACCCGTGATTGAATGGAAAGATACAGTCGAAGGCGCGCTCTATACAATTGGCATCACTTTCATCATCATTCGCATCAATCGGTTCATCACGCGACGGAGCGAGAGACTGCACGCAAACGCTTGACCTTACCCTCGCAAACTCTATAAGGCGCGCTTCTGGCGAAAGTCAGATAACAGCAACGCTATGGGCTAAAGGCATGCCTATACGTTCTTAAGGCAGCGTTCCCTTTCAGGTCTGAAAGAAAACGCCATTATTATGGAGACCGAAATGCCAAAAATGAAGACCAAGTCAGGCGCCAAAAAGCGCTTTAAAATTACCTCTAGTGGTAAGGTGAAAGCTGGCCAAGCCGGCAAACGTCACGGAATGATCAAGCGTACGAATGACCAAATTCGTAAATTGCGCGGCACAACAGTCCTTAAAGACTGTGATGCAAAGCGTATCAAAAAATCATTCATGCCAAACGGCTAGACGCCGAACACACCCTACTGGAGTAATATTATGTCACGAGTAAAACGCGGCGTCACAAAACACGCACGTCACAAAAAAATTATCGATGCAGCCAAAGGTTACCGCGGCCGTCGTAAGAACACATTCCGCATTGCTAACCAAGCTGTCGAAAAAGCCGGTCAGTACGCCTACATCGGCCGTAAACTGAAAAAGCGTCAGTTCCGCGCCCTTTGGATCCAACGTATTAATGCTGCGGCACGCCTACACGGCATGACCTATGGTCGTTTCATGGATGGCCTCAACAAAGCAGGCATCAACCTTGACCGTAAAGTCTTGGCTGACATGGCTGGTAACGAGCCAGAAAGCTTTGCCGCTCTAGTTGACACAGCTAAAAAACACGCTAGCGCTCCACACACTGTTAAAGCGTAAGCGGTTCTAAAATAATAGCGTTAAAGGCCCCAAGGTGGGGTCTTTTTTTATGCACAGCTATCAGCGCCCATATTTCTTCAAAAACGCCGCTAGATCGTCATATAGTCCATCCTTATTGGCATGCTCAGCATAAGCATCAGCTTGGGCAAGCCATTCGCCTGTTGAAGGACGAACTTCGGAGAGCGCATCATTGAAATGCCGCCCTGATAAAGGGACGAGATTGTCAGCGTCCTCACTTTCTTCAATAGCGTAATCCAGAGCAGTATCTACAAGACCGACCAAATCAGCCCCTGAAAAGCCTGACGTACGATTTATGAGCGGGGAGATATCCAAATCTGGCGCTACTGGGCGATCAATGAATTGATTTTTAAGAATAAATTTACGGGCCAATTTATCTGGCGGGGGGACAAAGATAGTCCTATCAAACCGTCCAGGCCTGCGGAATGCAGAATCCAATGACCACGGCACGTTGGTTGCTCCCAAAATCAATACACCTTCATTATCACTTTCAAAGCCATCCATTTCAGTCAACAGGGTAGAGATAGTCGTATTAATTTTATGACTATCGCCAAATTGGCGTTTCTGAGCAAGGGCTTCTATCTCGTCAAAAAAAAGAACCACTGGTTTATCGGCACGAGCTTTAGAAAAGACGGAGGCAATCTTTTTTTCAGACTCGCCTATCCACTTATCCAAAATATCAGAGGCTTTGATATTAACGAATTTAGCGCGACACTCATGTGCGAGAGCACGTGCGAGCATGGTTTTACCACAGCCAGGCGGCCCGTACATCAATACGCCTCCACCTGCACGACGCTTAAATTTCACGAACAAATCTTTTTTCAAAAAAGGATTAATAATACGGCGACGCATTTGGGTTTTGACTTTTTCCAAACCTCCAACATCATCAAATCCGATAACCGCTCCAGCAGGCCCCGCAAGTTTTTGCTCAGATATAATATTAGAAGCCTGACGTGCGGAAAAATCAATGACATTATCCGATAATTCAGCATTCGAAACTCTAGGGTCCCATAAATCGGCAAATTCAATCTCCTCAGCATCTCGCAATAGCTTAGAGATTTTCAGGCGTAGGGAATTATCTACATAAGTCGTAGGATCGATATCTCGGAGTCCTTTCGCCATCATAGAACTGTCAGGGGCGTTTTCCAAAAGCGCGACTAATCCAGCCAAAACCCCAGCTTGTCCTTTAGCGGCCAAAACAGATTGGCGCATTTGCTCTATGGTAGTCATGTAATTTAAATGATCAGACATGTTCCACAATATCCCTTAAACGAAAGTAGTCTAATATTTTTTGGAGAGTTTAATCGACTTCTCGCGGTTCGAAAGCTTGTAACCAATCTCTCCGAAGTGAAAAAAGATGTAATAACCCCATACGCCGATGAGGATAATAAATAACAGTGTAAAATTTTTACTACCTGTTTCTAAATTGAAAAACTGTGAGGCTAGCCCAGCATAACTAAGAAGTATTGCAAGCAATCCGCAAAACCTGATAGGCCAAGCAATATAGTCCTCATGATTTCGTGTTAAGAATATAGTGAGCGTAAGAATTATCTGACCTAGCCAGAAAACAGGTATTAACCCTAAAATTGAAGCGATAATGACCTCTTGGCTTTGTGCAGATTGGGTTGGTCTGATTTCCTTTGCCTTTCTTGCATATTTAATGGCTCGAAATAACCGCCCGCTGAAGAAATATGCTACTGATAAATCATGTAAAGTATGTGCATCTTGAGGGTTTTTTGACAAGCGTTGTAATAAGGCTTCCTTGGCACGCCCCGTATTACCCGTATGAACATTCAAGCTACTCTCAATTCCATCAAGCCATTGGGAGTCCAAACGCATATGATGACGTTCTTTACGAATGAGTTGCTGTGTTTCCTGTGCGTCCAAAAAGTAAACACCGTACAGTATTTCTGCTTCAGCGAGCTTCAAAGGATGATTAGCTAATCGCCGTCGAAGTTTATTCATGAAGTTCTCACCACTCATTCTGTGAACATGGTCATAAACATACTCTCGGGACGAAAGAGTTCCAAAAGCGATGAGTTTGCAAATGTGACTGTCAGGGCATTCAGGACAACGAGCCAAACGCCAATCACAGAGCTCTGAAGCCTTTTGCATATGATCTTTTGCTAGATGAACATCAAATAGACAGAGAAATGCCCCCTTATGATTGTGACGCTTTTCGAGAACTTCTTTGCATAAAGCTTCGGCACGGTTGACATTACCAGCACGAAGAAAATTTTCGGCTAACTCTATCTGCGCGTCCAATTCATCCATCATGATACTATCTATAAAGATGCTACTTTAAGGAATGCAAGGAACTTCTTGACCATAAGGCTTCACCCCCCTATACGCCGCAACATTCAAGCGCAGATTTATTCCTGCGCTCCGCGCTGTGCGAGATGCAGACGGGGTCCCGTGGTCGACGTGTTACGTTCACCGCGGCCTTTCTGCTTTGGTTACAGCTCTTTATGAGGTGTTAGAGTTTGTTTGAAGCTCTTGGTGATAAGTTAGGCAATGTCTTTGACAATTTGACGGGGCGTGGCGCTCTGTCAGAAAAAGATGTCAATGCGGCTATGCGTGAAATTCGTGTGGCTTTGCTCGAAGCTGATGTCGCCCTGCCCGTTGTTAAAACTTTCGTTGAGAAAGTCCGCACAGAAGCCGTTGGCGAAAAAGTCATTAAATCAATTAAGCCTGGCCAAATGGTCGTCAAGATTGTCAATGACGCCCTCATTGATATGCTCGGCGGCACGCTTTCTGATGAAGATGCTGATAAAGAAGAAGCGGCCAGAGCTACTCACCTAAATCTATCTGGGAAGCCTCCCGTTGCTGTCTTAATGGCGGGTCTCCAAGGGTCTGGTAAAACGACCACATCCGGCAAAATCGCGCTCTATTTGCGTAAGGCGTTCAAAAAGAAAATTCTCCTCGCCTCGCTTGATACCAACCGCCCTGCAGCGATGGAACAATTGGGCATGCTCGCCAAGCAAGCCGAAGTGGGTTTCTTACCCATTATTAAAGGCCAGAGCGCCTTAGAGATAGCCAAACGCGCCATGACAGAAGGCGCCAAGGGCGGCTATGACGTTGTCTTCCTCGATACGGCAGGTCGCACCACCATCAATGATGAGTTGATGGATGAAGTCGAAGCGATTGCCAAAGAAACGAAGCCGATTGAAACACTCCTCGTTGCCGATAGTTTGACGGGTCAAGACGCCGTAGAAACAGCGAAACGCTTCCACGAACGCCTTCCGCTCACAGGTCTTGTTCTCACACGGATTGATGGTGATGGGCGCGGCGGTGCAGCGCTCTCTATGCGCGCGGTTACGGGCCTACCGATTAAATTCCTCGGCACGGGTGAAAAACTCGACGGCCTCGAAGCCTTTGATGCCGAACGCCTCGCCGGACGTATTCTCGGCCAAGGTGATATTGTCTCCCTCGTTGAACGCGCGTCTGAGGTTATTAATGAGAAAGAAGCTGCGGCCACGGCTGAGAAAATGCGTAAGGGTCAGTTTGATCTGGATGACCTCGCTAAGCAACTCGGCCAAATGCAAAAAATGGGCGGCATGGGCGGCCTCATGAAATTAATGCCTGGTATGGGCAAAATGAAAAAGCAGATTGATGCGGCGGGCGGCATTGATGACAAACTGCTAAAGCAACAACAATCCATCATCTTTTCAATGACAATGGAAGAACGCCAGAACCCTGGGATCCTCAAAGCGTCTCGCAAAAAACGCATCGCGGCGGGCTCGGGCATGAGTGTGCAAGAGGTGAATAAAGTCATCAAAATGCACCGTCAAATGTCTGACATGATGAAAAAAATGGGCAAAGGCGGGATGGCTGGCCTCATGCAACAAATGGGCGGCATGCCCGGTATGCCAAAAATGCCCGGCGGGATGATGCCCGGAAAAGGCAGCATGGGCGGTATGCCAAACCCAGCGGACATGTCCCCTGAACAAATTGAAGAACTCAAAAAATCATTACCCGCAGGTATGGGGAAACTCCCAGGCCTTGGGGGACTTGGCGGCGGAGGCCCAAAGCTTCCGGGCTTAGGCGGAGGCCTTCCCGGATTGGGCGGCAACCCCTTTAGTAAAAAGAAATAAGAACCGAATTTAACCGATTGCTAGATTAAAAAGGAAAACATCATGGCTCTCAAATTAAGACTGGCCCGTCACGGCGCCAAAAAACGTCCATATTACCGTATCGTAGCAGCGGATTCTCGCATGCCGCGTGATGGTCGCTTTTTGGAAATCGTAGGTCGCTATAACCCAATGCTTCCAAAAGACTCTGAAGACCGCGTCCAATTAGACGTCGAAAAATGTAAAGCATGGCTTGCAAAAGGTGCACAACCAACAGAACGCGTTGCCCGCTTCTTAGGCGCTGCTGGCCTTTGGGAATGGAAAGCTGGTAATAACCCACAAAAAGGTAAGCCAGGTCAAAAAGCTCTTGAGCGCGAAGAAGAGCGTAAAGAAAAAGCAGAAGCCCGTGCAGAAGCTGAAAAAGAAGCAAAAGAAGCCGCTGCTGAAGCTAAAAAAGCGGCTGACGCAGCTGCAAAAGAAGCGGCTGAAGCTCCTGCTGCAGAAGAAGCCCCTGCTGAAGAGGCTCCTGCGGCTGAAGCTCCAGCAGAAGAAGCGCCAAAAACAGAAGAGTAGTTTCTACTCACATATAATTTTCAAAAGCTCGGTATCTTTACCGAGCTTTTTTTATGTTCATTTCTCTTATTCCAACCTAAGCAGATTTATGACCTCTAAACGCCTAGCCAATGCCCTCACGGATATAAGACAGATAACAGAGCAGACTGTTGATGCAGGACTGGTTCTGGGGTCTGGATTAGGTGATTTTGCCAAGCAAATTAAGGGCGTCACGATACCCTATTCCGACATTTTGGGTCTATGCCCACCAACCGCACCAAACCATGAAGGCGTCATTCACATTGGTGAGATTAAAGGAAAATCTGTCGCCGCACTTCAAGGCCGCATACATCTTTATGAAGGTTATTCCGCGCAGGACATCGCCTTCCCTGTAGAAGTCCTCCACGCGCTCGGGGCGAAGACAATGATTTTAACAAATATATCTGGCAGTCTTAACCCCGACTATGAAAAAGGCGAAATTATCGGCATTTCCGATCATATCTTCATGCCGGGTTTTGTTGGACACAGCCCTTTGACAGGGCGAGAGCGAACGCCTGAACGCTCAAATTTCCTCAACCTCACTCACGCCTACAGCAAAGCTCTATTAGATATCGCCGATGGTTCATCTGAAGGCCCTTTAAAACGCGGCGTTTATGCGTGCTTAGCGGGCCCTCATTTTGAAACGCCCGCAGAAGGCCGTTTCTTAAGGCAGATGGGGGCAGACATGGTCGGCATGTCCACCGTGTTTGAAACAATTATGGCCCGTCACCTCGATATGGATGTTTTGGCTCTCAGTGTAATCGCCAACCCTGTCATTATTGATAATAAAGATGATGCAGCAATGTCAGAAGACGATATTTGGAACACGATAATGTCAGCACAACCGCGCTTGGAAACCGTGCTGCGTCATGTACTGAACAGCCTCTAGAGCAATGCGTCAAAGTGAAGTGAGATAAATATGCAAGGGTTCATCGGTATTCTTGTCCTCTTGGGCATTGCCTATTTCTTTTCGGAGCACAGACGTTCAATCAAACTTTTGCAAGTCTTACGACTTGTCGGATTGCAAACAGCTATTGCCGCCTTTGCTCTGCTCACGCCCATCGGGATTAACGCACTCTCCGCGATTAGTGGCGGCGTTACGAAAATGCTCTCTTATGCTCAACAAGGGATAAGCTTTATCTTCGGTCCCCTCGCCGACCCGGGTGAAGGCATTATTCTGGCCTTTCAAGTTCTGCCAATTATTATTTTTATCGGCTCTTTGATGAGCATACTCTTCCACCTGAAAATAATGGATGTTGTCATTCGTTATCTGGGCGGGGCTTTACGTTTTCTAACAGGCGCATCGCGGCTTGAGTCTACGACTGCGGCTGCGAATGTCTTTATTGGCATGGCAGAGTCACCCCTGACCATATTGCCTTATTTGAAAAAGATTACGCGCTCACAGCTCTTTGTCGTCATGGCCCTCGGCCTTTCGAGTGTGGCGGGAACAGTACTCTTTGCTTACGCTGCCCTAGGCGTTCGGAGCGACCTATTAATTACCGCCGCCTTTATGTCTGCTCCGGGCGGATTGCTCATGGGACGAATGCTTGTACCTGAAACGGAAAAGCCTTTTGACATAGCAGAAGATGAGCTTGGCACGATTGATACGAAACGAGCGGGTAGCCTCGTCGAAGCAGCAACGAATGGCGCGCTTACAGGGCTTCAAATCATGTTGAGCGTCATCGCCGTCCTTATAGCCTTCTTGGCTGTCATCGCGCTCTTAAACGGGATATTAGGAGGGATTGGCGGTTGGTTCGGCCATGATGATTTATCACTAGAAGGATTGTTCAGCTATATATTCCGCCCTATCGCCT
The DNA here is from genome assembly GCA_964352635.1 of uncultured Algimonas sp. GTDB lineage: Bacteria > Pseudomonadota > Alphaproteobacteria > Caulobacterales > Maricaulaceae > Litorimonas. The sequence continues at coordinate 5,920 of CAYGSV010000041.1, read as the reverse complement.
GGATGATTGGTGTGCCTTGGCCCGAAAGCGCGGAGGCCGGAAACTATCTCGGTCAAAAAGTTATTCTCAACGAGTTTTTGGCCTATGCGAACTTCGCGCCTAATATTGAAAGCTTCTCTCCTCAAGGCCAAATCGCGATTACTGTCGCCCTTTGCGGCTTTGCTAATTTTGCGGGATTAGCCATCTTGATCGCAGGCCTATCAGCAGTTGTTCCAGAGCGTAAAAGTGAGATATCCAAACTGGGCCTTAAAACAGTCTTAGCCGGCAATTTATCAAACTTTATGTCTGCCTCAATCATCAGTGTTTTATTGGCCATAGCCGCCCTATTTTAAGACCCCATCAAGCCTACCGCCCCCAATTAGGTAGCGTTTTCCAATAATCTCTATATAAAGTCCTGATAATTATAAAAATATCAGGGTGAGATTATGAAACAGATGCAAGGCTTGGACTCCGTCTTTGTGGCAATGGAACGCTCTATTGCGCCCGTCCATATTGGATCTGTTTTAATTTATGACCCTTCCACGGCCCCGAACGGGTTTGTCAGGTTCAAAGATATTCTGTCTTTCATCGAAAGCCGTTTACAGCTTTCCGATACGATGCGGCAGAAAATGGTCAAAGTGCCATTTGGCATTGATTACCCTTATTGGGTACAGGATAGCGATTTCGATATTGAATATCACTGTCGCCATGTGGCTCTTCCTAAACCTGGTGATTGGCGACAAATGTGTATCTTGGCGGCCCGCATTTTTGCGCGTCCACTTGATCTCTCACGTCCGCCTTGGGAATTTACCATTGTTGAGGGTCTAGATAATATCGAAGGTGTCCCGAAAGGCTCCTACGCCATGTTCACCAAAGTTCATCATGCCGCAATTGACGGCGTGTCGGGCGTGGATTTGATGAACGTGCTGCACACGATGCGCCCAGACGACGATACAGTCCTACCACCCGACTCTTGGCGTCCAGAAGCTGACCCCAGCCAAATCGGGATGTTCGCTCGTGGTTATGCGCGCAGCTTGACCAGCCCGCTTCGCCAAGCCGATGCCATTCGACGCTCGTTGCCCGGGATGGCACGTGTCGCCAAAGGTCTCTTTAATAAAGAGTTCGATTTCAACTCACTCCTCAAAGCCCCTAAAACGCGCTTTAACGGTACAGTCTCCCCTCACCGTATGTTTGACTCACGGACGTTTAAGCTCGCAGATGTCAAAAAAATTCGCGCTCTCGCACCAGGCTCAAAGCTCAACGATGTTATGCTGTCCGTTACGGGCGGCGCGATGCGGCATTACCTCGAGCATTACAACGAGCTGCCCGACACCTCTGTAACGGCAATGGCACCGATTTCTGTGCGGGATGAAAGCGAAAAGAACACAATGGGCAATCAAGTCGCCGCCATGTATGTGCCGCTCGGCTCTCATATCCCTGCCGCCGCAGAACGCATGAAGTTTGTAACCGAGGAAACGCAAAAAGCAAAGACCTTCACGGGTGCCATGGGCGCACGACAAATGACGGATATGGCCAAGCTTACTCCTGCACCCATTATGAACCTCGGCGCGGCGGCGTTCACCCGTTTGAAACTGGCCGACCGCATGAAGCCTTTCATCAATACAACAGTGACGAACGTGCCTGGGCCACCCGTTCCGATATATTCAGCGGGCGCAAAACTCATCGGTCTTCACGGCAAGCTTTGCCTTGTTGATGGCATGAAGCTGGGCCATGTCGTCCATAGTTATGTTGATGACGTCACCCTCGCCTTTACAGCGTGCCGAAGTGCCGTACCTGATCCAGACTTTTATTCAGACTGTATCCAGAAAAGTTTTGATGAGCATATTGAAGCGCTTAAACAGTTAGAAAAAACGCAAAAATCTATGGCGACAAAAGCAAAAAAACCGCCTGTGAAAAAGGCAAGCGTTGCAAAAAAGAAAACGATCTCTAAGAAAACAACAGCCAAGAAAACGACCACACAGCGCACCCCGCGTAAAACAACGCCCAAAACCAAAGCGAAAACAAACGGCACATCAAAAACAGTGAATGAGTTGTAGTTTCAAATAATGCGGTCTAGGCAGAGTAAAGAATCAGGCCCTAAAAGGGTGCGCAGGGGAAAGTTTATGCAAGCAGACGCGCTTCAACGCGGGGGACTCTCACGAAAAGGCCCTTCACTTTTTTGGACACTAACCGAAGGCCGTGGAATATTTGAGCTTAATAGCTTCTATGCATTACGCCTTTTGATGAAGCGCTTGCCCAAGGGCGACGGACATCCCGTTATTTTCTTCCCCGGTTTCGTTGCGAGTGACCGCTCAACAAAACCGATGCGGAATCTCTTCAAAGATTTGGGCTATAAGACCTATGCTTGGGGATTGGGGCGTAACCTCGTTTTCAACGACCAACGCGAAGCCGAGATGCAAGACCTCTTAAAGCAGGTTTACGAAACGCATGGACAAAAAGTTTCTATCATCGGCTGGAGCCTTGGCGGTGTGTTTGCGCGCGAAGTCGCTAAAGCCCTGCCTGACATGGTCCGTAGCGTCATCACGCTAGGGTCCCCCATATCAGGCGACTCTGAACACTCTAACGCGCACAGGTTTTATGATGCCATTAATGGGCAGCCCTCTGAGGATATGAAAAAGCGGCTTGCCGCATTGAACACGCCTCCACCTGTCCCAACCACATCAATCTATACCAAAACTGATGGTATCGTGGCGTGGCGTGGCTCTATTCAGAAACCTGCGCCTAACACGGAAAATATTCGTGTTCCTGCCAGCCATATTGGCCTCGGCGTGAACCCGCTTGTTATGTATGCGATTGCGGACAGACTATCTCAAGACGAAGGCGAATGGGTGCCGTTTGAAGCGAGTGGGTTGAAGTCCCTGATCTTCCGCCAACCCAAGATATAGCGCATAAAAAAGCCCGCTTCAGAGCGGGCTTTTCTTTTAAAAGTATATCAGCGCCTAGCTCTTGTACTTTACACTACAGCCATAAGCCTTTGTGTCAGTAACCGTCACAGGCTGTCCTGCTTTCACTTCTGCAAGAGCCGCAGCGACGTAGTTTTTCGCCGTTGCAACAGTGGCATGGTTAGCGCTGCGGTTATCATCAATCGCGCCTTGATAGACCAGAGTCTGATCGGCATTGATGATATACATATGCGGCGTTGTTTTCGCGCCAAAAGCTTTGCCTTTCACCCCTTCTGGATCAAGAATAACGGCTGTCGGGGCGGCATCAAATTTCTCAACAATCGCATTTGCGCCTTCTCCAGTCACATAGCCTTGCTTACCGGGCGCGCTTGATATGACGGACAACCAAACCGTATCACCATCAGCCGTCGCGGACTTTTGAAGGTTCTGCATATTATTCGTTTCGTAATGCTTTTTAACATAAGGACAGCCATCATTTGTCCATTCAAGGACAATATTTTTGCCTTTAAAATCTGATAAATTATGAGATACGCCATTAGAATCAACTACAGTCATATCTGAAACAGTTGATCCAGTGGGGATAGTTGCATTTGCAATGCCCGCGATGGACAGTGTTGCAATAGCTGCTGTGGCAGCGAGTAGTTTTGTCATTTTTGTCATGAAATCGTCCTCTCTCATTGAAACTATCTTGATTACGTCCGAAACAGCAATCAGGACTGATTATTAGCCCTCTCCAAAGTTTCCTTTAGCAGGTCATAGGTCAAAACTTGAGGCAAAACTTCTGCTTTCACGGAATTGTTAGATGCAGCGCCTGTTGCGGGCGGAAAGACCAGATAAAGCGGAACGCCTGCGCGTCCATAGGCTTCAAGCTCAGCGGCGATAACATCATTTTTATTGGTCCAATCCGCGATTAAGAAGGCCGTATTAGTATCAGAGAATAAATCCTTCGTGCGCGGTTGATCTAAAACGAGCTTCTCATTCACTTTACAAGTCACGCACCATGCAGCGGTAAAGTCAACAAAAACAGCGCGCCCTTCGGTCCGCAATTCAGCGACCTTTTCATGTGACCATACTTCCGCCTTTAATTCAGTAGAGATCAAGGCTTCTGTCTTAATGCCAACTGACAAAAATAAAGCCCCCAAGACCGCGACAATAGCCAAGCCCTTCGCAAAAACACGCGAGCTTTTAAAAAACCAAATAGCCAGAGCGATAAGCAACATGCTGATGAGGACGAGAGCCATACCATTAGCGCCCGCTTGAAGGCTCACGACCCAGACCAACCAAATCGCAGCGGCGAACATTGGAAACGAGAGTATTTCTTTGAACTTCACCATCCAAGCCCCGGGCTTCGGTAAAGCTTTCAAGAGCCCTGGCACATAAGCGATTAACAAGAACGGCAGAGCAAAGCCGAGCGCCAAGGACATAAACACAAATATCGTCACGAAAGCAGGTTGCGCCAAGGCATAGCCTATCGCGCCCGCCATAAACGGTGCCGTGCAGGGTGTGGCAACAATGACAGCCAAAAGACCTGTAAAGAAAGATCCGCGTACACCGCCCTTCATCGTCAAATCAGACCCCGTATTTTGCAACGATGTTCCAAATTCAAAGACACCCAATAGGTTCAACCCCACCGCAAACAGGACGAGCGCTAATATCGCAACTACAGGCGGCGACTGAAGTTGGAAACCCCAACCAATTTCATTACCTGCAGCTTTCAAAGCCAACAGAAGCACTGTCAGCGCCAGAAATGTAACCAACACCCCTGCTGTATAAGCCCAAGCTTCGCGTCGGATAATGGCGCGCTCGCCATGTGCCGTTTTCGCAATGCTAAGGGCTTTCATTGAAATTACGGGAAAAACACAAGGCATAAGGTTTAAAATCAAACCACCAATCAGGGCCCCAAAAATCGCACCTATTAAGGTAATTGAGCCAATTGTAGCGGCGTTATTTACCGTCTCAGATACGCCAACGTCTAAGACTTCACCAACGGCCAGGGTAATCTCGCCGCCCTTTCGAACACCATTTTCAGAATAGGACAACACACCTTTTATTGTGTCGGGCAACCCTTCTCCCCAACCATAATCTGACGTCGTTTTGATTTGAACGCCATTCGTACCTTGTGTCACGACTTGCGGGTCGGAATGCAGGATGACACCTTGGTCATAGGGGAAGAAATAACTCTCCGTAAAATCTACGGCGGGTAAGTTTTGTAGCATGATAACAGCTTGGTCGTCTTTTTGGGCGATGGCCGCCTCTAAGTCGAGAGATTGAGGCGCGGTGTTAATGGCGTCTTGGATAAGCGCATTCCAACGTGCATCGACAACACTTTCACCGATGCGTAAATCAATCGAAGCCGAGCCGTCCTCAGGGATACAAATATCTTTACAAACTAAGTAATAAAAATCGAGATTTATCGTCTCAATTGTCCCAGCTACTGCTGTCTCCGGTATCGTCAGACTAACAGGAAAGAGCGGCGCGCCTTCAAATCCGTAATTGATAATCGGCCCTGTCGGAATAGGCAGAGGTAGGGGCCAAACAATGTCACCCGTCTCCCAACCTTCAGGCAATGTCCAAGAGAGTTGAACAGGCTCACCACTATCACCAGGATTGAGCCAATAAGTATGCCAGCCTGGATCAAGAATAGTCCGAAGAGCGACATTTATGGTCTGACCTGGTTCAACACTGTCATGCGAACTCACCAAAGACGCGACGACTTTACCCGTATCAACAGACTCACTCTCAGCGGCGAGGCTCGACACACAAGCAGCGAAAAAAATAGCAAGACTAAGCAAAAATGATTTCATAACGCTCTCTATCCCAGAATGGCTTAGGCTGGCAATTAGAATGGCGCTTATTCACGTAGAGGTGAAGTGAACGCATGACTATGAGCCAAAGAAAAACCCGAAGCGAGGCCGCTCCGGGTTTTCATTTTGATATGAGGCGATTTTTATGCCGCAGGTTGCGCACGACGTAGCGTCATGTTCACCAAACGCTGCCAGTTACCCAATGACACGAGA
>CAYGSV010000040.1:0-14183 GCA_964352635.1 uncultured Algimonas sp. | reverse complement strand
GCTTTATGCGGGGTAATCACACGGTTTTGGTCAAGCAGGGTCAGGCGGCCTTGCGCTTCGAGCACGCGCTGAATCACAAACATCACATCAGGGCGACCCGCATCATATTCGTCAAAAGTGAGGGCGACAGGGTGTTGCAAAGCCCAAGGCAAGAGGCCTTCGCGGAACTCCGTAATTTGCTTTCCGTCTTTCAGGACAATCGCGTCTTTCCCAACGAGGTCTATCCGCGACACATGGCTATCGAGGTTAATCCGTACCATTGGCCAGTTCAGCCGCGCGGCGACTTGTTCGATATGTGTCGATTTGCCTGTCCCGTGATAGCCTTGCACCATCACACGACGGTCATAAGCAAACCCTGCGAGGATGGCTTGGGTCGTGCGGTCATCAAAACGATAGGCGTCGTCAATGGCGGGGACATATTCAGACCGTTGAGAGAAGGCCGGAACCTCCATATCAAAATCAACGCCAAACACCTCTCGCGCCGAGATTGTGATGTCAGGTTCAAAAAGTGGAAATTTTTCGTCGGTCATTTTTCAATCTCTAAAAACTCTGTCATTCCGCACGAAGCAACGCGAAGATGCGGAAGCTCGAGAGAGAATGTTCATCGGTTAAAATTGGTCTCTTTCTGCCCGAACTTCCGCGTCTTCGCGCGGAATGACAAGGAGAAATTAAGAGGCATCGCTATTCAATTCTAATTGTTATTACCCCAACCCCGTCGTCTTGAGCACCTTATTGGCGTTCACGACACGTTGAAAACTTTCCTCTGTATTACGTTTGCCTTGGTTCGCATCAGGATGGAGTTGTTTCACCAATTGCGTGTAACGCTTGCGAACATCGTCCTTGGTCGCTGTATCATCGAGCCCGAGGTCATTGAGCGCTTTGAGTTGCATTTTAGAGAGGCGGCGGCGCGGGGCTTCGGTTTGATCTGCAATATTGCCTTCACCAAAAATATTATAGCCTTCGGCTGTGGCCGCAGTGGACCCTGCTTTACGTTTCTTTTGGGCTTGCGCGCGTTCAGCCGTATTTTTCTTCACATCCCATGTGGGGCGATGGCCATGGCGTGCGCCGACTTGCCATTCCGCGATATCCGCATCGGACATATTAGAGAAGAAATTCCAGTTCTTATTATACTCACGCGCATGGGCCTGACAAAAATTGAAGTAATCACGCAGGCGGTCCGGGCTTTTAGGCGCTTTACAGCCGCCTTTGCTCGTACATCCGGCCCAATCGCAGGGTTCTTGGTCAGGCGTTTTCTTCTTTTTTGTCCGCGCAATGCGAATATCGAGACCTTTGGGTTTGTATTCGTAACTATCGGGCATATATCTCTTACGGAGTTAAGTAATTTAAGGACTGCACAAAATGGGCATTATCGCCGCCGCAATCAAGGAAAAACTGGAACAAAAATTCAATCCGTCGCAGTTGGACGTCTTGGATGAGTCTCACAAGCATGCGGGGCATGCTGGGGCGCAGGCCCATGCCGAAGAATACGGCTCTGGTGAGAGCCATTTTCACGTCAAAATCACGAGCGATAGCTTTGAGGGTATGAACCGTTTGGCCCGTCATCGCGCAGTGATTGAAGCGCTCGGCGAAACCGTGGACGCTATCCACGCCATCAGCTTTGAGATTAAAGACGCCTAATAACGCAGTATTGACCACAACCGAGCAACTTTTCCGCTATATCGCGCGTAAGTAAATCGAACATTCAAAAGGTATTATCATGTTAAAGCGCCTCCTCGCTGTCTCAACGACACTCAGCCTCCTCTCTACGCCTGCTTTTGCAAAAGTCGGTGATAGCGTGACCGTAACCGGCACAGATGGCGCAAAACTGACCGCCACACATCTCGAAACGTTCGATAAAGCTTGGGCTATGGCGTTCCTGCCTGATGGGCGCATGGTCGTGAGTGAAAAAGGCGGCGATATTTGGTTGCTTGATAAAAACGGTAAAAAGCTCGGTGAGATTACAGGCGGGCCAAGCGTTACAGATCGCGGCCAAGGCGGGATGGGCGACATTTATGTCCCTGCTGATTTTGCTGACACAGGCGAAGTTTATATCTCCTATGTCGAACGCGATGCGAAAGATGATAATCTGTCAGGGGCCGTTGTTGAGCGTGCGACTTTGAACCTGACGTTACGAGGTGGGTCATTCTCAGATCGTCGTCAAGTTTGGGAACAATCGCCAAAAATGCGTGGCAATGGTCACTATGGTCACCGTATTGCGGTCTCTGCCGATAATGAGCTCTTTATTTCTTCAGGCGACCGTCAACATTTCACGCCGTCGCAAAATATGAATATGAATTTGGGTAAAATTGTCCGTCTTAACCGCGATGGCTCTGTACCAGAAGATAACCCCTTTGCCGCAGAAGGTGGTGTAACCTCACAAATTTGGTCTTTGGGTCATCGAAATCCATTGGGTTTAGCGTTTAATTTAGACGGAGAGCTTTGGTCTCACGAGATGGGACCCGCCCATGGTGACGAGCTCAACAAAATTATCCGTTCTGAAAATTACGGTTATCCTGTTGTGTCCAATGGTGATCACTATAGCGGCACACAAATCCCAGACCACGATGAGTTTCCGATTTATGAAAAGCCGACGGTCTGGTGGGACCCTGCCATTAGTCCAGCGGGATTGGCCTTCGTCGATGGTGACCAATTCTCTGCTTGGAAAGGTGACGCTTTGATTGGCGGCCTCAGCTCCAAAGCGCTAGTGCGGGTCGATATGGACGGCGACGCCAAAGAAGCCGCCCGTTACGAATGGGATAAACGCATCCGCGAAGTCGAAATGGGCCCAGACGGTGCAATCTACGTCCTAGAAGACCGCCGCAATGGTAGGCTGATGAAGCTTACCCCTGCGGAGTAATTGGTTGTGGTTTGCCAGAAACTTTTTTCCCGGCAACCCATGTTTCTTTTACTTTAATGTTTTTAATTAATTCAGGCGAAACGTCTGAGGGGTTTTTATCCAAAATAACGAAGTCGGCCCATTTGCCAGCCTCTAATGACCCGAGTGTGTCTTCTTGGAAGGCGGCGTTAGCATTCTCAATCGTCATTGCACGAAGGGCTGTGTTCACTGAAACGGCTTGGTCTTTATACCAACCTTCACTGGGCGTCCCGTCTAGTTTTTGGCGCGTCACAGCAAAATAAAGCGTTTCCATGGGTGTCCAAGGCTCGCCTGGAAGGTCTGAGTTGAAAATGAGCTTCCCATTGGCGGCCAAGATACGTTGCCAAGCATAGGCATGTTTTATGCGTTCTGAGCCGACACGGTCTTCGGCCCAATTACTATCCCCCATGGCGTGACTAGGTTGCATACTTGCGATGGCCCCCATTTCGGAGAGGCGTTCGTAAAAGTCAGGTAAAACGACTTGGGCGTGTTCTATGCGCCAACGATGGTTCGTTTTGCCTGACAGAGCCGTTTCAAAAATGTTAAGCGTACGATTATTGCCTTCATCGCCAATGGCATGAACTGCCATTTGAAAATTTTTATCGGCAGCTTTCTCCCCGAGACTGAGCATGTCTTCAGGCGAAATACGCTCACTTGGATTGGCTAAATCAGGTGCATCGGAATAAGGCTCTGCCATTAAGGCCGTACGTGATCCGAGGCTACCATCATAGAAAACTTTAATACTTCGAATGTCGAGCCAATCATTTGGGTCGTCTTGATACCCGTTTGAAAACCAATTTGACATGAGCGATTTATTGTTCCCATCAAGCATTCCATAGACACGAATGGGTAAAGCCTTTTTTTCTGCGAGTGACTGAAAGGCAGAGACGTCTTCTTCTGTCATGCCAGCTTCGTGGATAGACGTCACGCCTGCCTCGGCCATAGTTTGGAGGCCCGCGATAATAGCGTCCTCTAATTGTGCTTGGTTGGGTTTTGGAATGTGAACGTCAATAAGGTCTTGGGCGAGAGTGAGCATGATACCTGTTGCGCTTCCATCTTGGCGCCGCAGAATAGTTCCGCCTTCGGGGTTAGGCGTTTCATTCGTGATACTTGCAATTTTCAAAGCTTCTGCATTATAAAAACCACCAAATCCATGCAGACTTTCGAGGGCTACAGGATTGTTTGGAAAAGCCGCGTCTAAGACGGCACGATCAGGATAGCCGCGAGAGCCAAATTCGCCTTCATCCCAGCCTTGACCAATTAGCCATTTGCCGGGGTTAGGATTTGGGAAGCGTGACTGTAGGCGTGTCACAATGTCTTCGGCTGTTTCAACGCCAACGAGATCAGCTTTGATTTTGTCCATCCCTAATTCACGGACATGCACGTGGCTGTCGATAAACCCGGGAAGAATTGTGGCACCTTCAAGGTCAAATGTCCGAACGCCACCACTTAGGCTTTCAATAGAAAAATTGAGATCATTTCTGACATCAAATATTTTTTCGTTTTTTATAATTAAAACCGAAGCGTTAGGTTGCGCTTTCTCCATCGTAAGAATTGTTGCGTTTTCGAAAATAATATAATTGTCTTGTGCTTTCTGCGTTCCGCATGCGGCCGCAATGAGGGCAAAAGCAAACCCAAGAAAGTTAGCCCTCACTACGTTGGTCTGGTTCATAGGTTTTGCTCACTTTTAGGGATTGGATTTGGTTGCGTTGTCGGCTTAAGACTTCAAAGCGATAGCCGTGATAGGCGAAGGCTTGTCCGACAGTGGGAATAGTTTGGCTCTCATGAATGACGAGGCCCGCAATCGTCACGGCTTCTTCATCTGGCAATTTCCAGTCCATGGCACGGTTGAGATCGCGAATAGGGACATCGCCGCGCACCATAGCCGAACCGTCTTTTTGGCGATCCACACCTTGTACTTCTTCGTCATATTCATCCTGAATGTCACCTACGATTTCTTCTAAGATGTCTTCGAGCGTGACGACGCCCATCAACGCGCCGTATTCATCGACAACGAGGGCGAAATGTTCGCGTTTATGTTGGAAGGCCCGGAGTTGTTTGACCACCGAGGTCGTCTCTGGCACGAACCAGGCTTCACGCGCTAATTTCTTGAGATTGAGACCGTTGAGATCGCCGTCCAAGCGCGCCATAGATTTCAGCAAGTCTTTGACATGTAAAATGCCGACCACGTCATCTTGGTCTTCATTATACATAGGCAGGCGTGAGTGCCCGCTGGCGAGAACATTTTTAATGACGGTCTCAGGCGGGTTATTAATATCAACCATAGACAAATTTTTACGGTGAATCATAACATCTTCGACATCAAGCTCGCCAATTTCTAGCACGCCGTAAATTTGATCGCGCGCCCGTTTCGCCACGCCGCCTTCTTGAAGGTGAAGATCAACCGCGCCTTTAATTTCATCCGCTGCCGTCCAGGCTGAGGCATCCGTATCCACGCCAAATAGTTTCAAAACGCCATTCACAATAATTTGGACAATTGAGACAATAGGGGCAAAAATCTTGACGAGAATATCAATAGGCCGAGCGACAACAAGCGCGAGCTTGTCGGGTTGAGAAATCGCATAAGTTTTTGGCAGAACCTCGGCGAAAATTAAAATCAGAAGGGTCATGACAGCCGTTGCGCCTGCTAATGCGAGGCCTCCTGCGCCAAATAAATTTGTAAAAAGCGCCGTCGTTAAAACCGAAGCCAAGATATTAACAAGATTATTGCCTAATAAAATCGCTCCCAAGAAACGCTCTCGCATATTCAGGAGTTGGGTTACAATCGTTGCGCGTCGGTCACCGTCTTTTTCAGCCGCATGCATACGTACCCGCGACGCTGCTGTGAGTGATGTTTCAGAGCTCGAGAAAAACCCCGAACAGACTAAAAGGCACAAAATAACACCAATCAGTATCAGATTGGTTGGCTCTAAAATCGCGCTCATTTAAGTCCTAACTGTTTGCGATAATGATATGAGGAAGCTTTCCACATCTTGGCTCGAAACACCTTTTTGCACAAAGGCCTCGCCGATACCACGCGTTAAAATCAATGTAATTTGACCCGCCTCATTTTTTTTATCCTGCCCCATATAATGAGTCAGCTTGGCAGGATCAATAAAACGTGCAGACTCAGATGCCATATGCGGCATCTCTAACTTTTTAAGGTGTTCAGAAACAACATGGGCCTCGTTATTGGAACAGAGCCCCGCTTGGGCGGAATAATGAAAGGCCATATCCATCCCCACACTCACGGCTTCTCCGTGCAAAAGGTCTCCGCCATAACCTGCATCTAGTTCCAGGGCATGGGCGAAACTATGCCCCAAGTTAAGCAAAGCCCGTTGTCCACTTTCTCGCTCATCTGCTGCGACAATACGAGCTTTGGTTTGACAAGAAATAGTAATTGCCTTGGCGAGAGCCTTCGGGTCAAGTGACAGAACGGCTTGTCCGCCTTCCGCATCTAGCCAGTTGAAAAAACCTCTATCGCCTAATAACCCATATTTTACGACTTCGGCATAGCCCGCCTTGACTTCTCGAAGGGGTAGGGTGGACAAAACATCAGTATCGGCGATCACGGCTTTGGGTTGGTAAAACGCCCCAACCAGATTTTTGCCAAAGCGATTATTGATGGCTGTTTTCCCGCCTACCGAGCTATCAACTTGCGCCAGTAAGGTTGTGGGTATTTGAACAAAGGGCAGACCGCGTTTGTAAATACTCGCGGCAAAACCTGCGAGGTCACCGACAACACCCCCGCCAAAGGCCAAGAGTAAGTCAGAACGATCTAGCCCTGCTTTAAACAATGCGTCCAGAACAGTTTGCAGACCCTCAAAACTTTTTTGGTCCTCACCCGCAGGGCGCACAATCCAAGTCACCTCATAATCAGCAAGCGCCGCTTTTAATGTCGCGCCGTGGAGCGCGTTCACATTTTCATCTGTCACAACAGCAATGCGTTTTGACGGCACAAATTGCGCAATCAAATCACCGACGTTTGATAAAAGATTGCCACCAATATGAATAGGGTAGCTGCGCTCACCGAGTTCGACTGTAAGGGAGCTACTCATGCGGTTTTCTTCTTCAGCTGTTTGGCTTGATATTTATTGATGGCCCGAATGATACGATTGACCGTACGGATATGTGGGCCTTTGGCGATGGGCACATGTAGATGCGCCTTAGCGTAAATCGGATGGCGCGTTTCAATCAATTCACGGACTTTAGCGCGGGGGTCTTCGACCTGCAAAAGGGGGCGTTTATCATTGCGGCTCACACGGTCCATAATTGTATCAATATCGCCTTTTAGCCAGATCGTCAGGCTGTTTTCTAGCAAAACTGTTCGTGTCGCCTCATAGGTAAAGGCCCCACCGCCTGTCGCAAGCACTATTGGGCCTTTATTGATTTCTGGAACAATTAAGCGAGAGATAACGCGTTTTTCGCCTTCTCGAAAATCAGCTTCGCCATGATCGCGGAAATATCCAGACACTGTTCGCCCTGAAGCGGTTTCTATTTCATCGTCAGAATCGTAAAACTCACGGTCGAGACGTTTGGCTAAACGCCGCCCTACGGTCGTCTTTCCTACGCCCATCATGCCAATTAAGGCGATGTGCGGCGTATAAGACGCTGTGTCCTGTCTCGGCATGACTGCCCTTTATCTTTCAAATCAGGATAATCGCGAAATTACCCTAACTTTTCATTGTGTTTTCGGACGCGCTGACCCTAACAGAGGTTTAGCAGCGCCTTTATGAAAATTTAGGCTTAATATGGTCACAAATCAGGTTATGCTCAACCATTAAAGCGCGTTATGCGCGAAAATTTGGAAACGGATACAGTCCTCATGAAAAAAGCCCTTATCGGTGTTGCCATTCTTGTCGTGCTCTTATTGGGCGGCTTTTTTGTGCTATTGGGGAAAGCGTCCCCCGAGAATGCGCCGCAAGACGTCAAAGTCATTGATCTTCCCGATACATTTGAAAAATAAATCTGATGGTTTTTAAACTACGGCATATCCTTTTCATGGCGGCGTCAATCGGCGCACTCTCGTCTTCTGCGTTTGCACAAACAGTCGAACAAGGCACGCTGGATGCGCCAACCGCCTTTGATGCAGGTGTCATTGATATTCGAACAGGGGGATTAGACCCAAATTTATGGCAGGGCATATCGGCGGCATTGGCCACGTCACTAATAGAGGCCGCACCGCTCAAAACGTCAGACCCGCTGATTAAAGATATGTTGGAGGCTGTCTTATTGTCGTCAGGGGTCCCGCCTGAAGGTGATGCGGAAAGTTTGCGCCTTTATGAAACGATGAAACTCTCTGCCGCGAGCGAAATTGCCGATGATGTGGCGTTAAACACCTTGGTCAGCCGCAGTGATGTGGCGCGAACACCAAAGGTCCAAGCTGAACTGGCTTTACGCTCTGCAGACCTTATTACAGCTTGCGGCTTGTCCGATACAATTACCGAGGGCCGGTCAGAGGTTTTTTGGAAACGCTTGCGGACGCTTTGCCATCTCGAGCGAGAGGAATTTGCCGCCGCCGAATTGACCACGGATTTATTGCGCTCAAATGGCTATGAAGATTCTGCCTATTTTTCACTTGTGCGCGTCTTAAGCGGTGCGTCGAAACGATTGCCAAAAGTCGATGAGATCAACGATGTTATCACAGATGCGCTTTACGATATGGCCGCAGTTCAACTTGATGCGGCGCGACCTGGGCAGGCCTTTGATACAGCCGCTGATCCCGATTTGCGTTTGGCGGCTTTGTTTAAATTCGCCTGGGAGTTATCAGACGCGCAAATCGCGCAAGTTTTTTCAGATGTTGCTTTTGATCCAGAAAATATTGAGGGGTCGAGTAGTTTTGATTTGGTCTCCGCCGAGGCTGACAAATCCGCACGTGGAACGGCCAAGTTATTTTTATTGGCCCGCGCGTCGGGTGACGCCGATGGTGCGGCGAAAGCCTTCGCGCTTTTATTACGCCGTGCGCCAGATATCAGTTCTCGCCAACGCATGATGGGGTTGATGGATGACACAATCCGAAATTGGCCTCCTGCGGTTCAGGCTTTATCTGATCTAGGATTATATGCGCGGGCGGCAGTACAGCGTGGGGATGTGCTGACCTTGCAAGGTCTCTACGCCGCTTTGCCAGAAGGCGCGGAACAAGCCCGCATTGCTTTGGCTGCGGATGCGCTCGGAAATGGGTTCCTCTTGGGACAAATTGGACGTGATATTGATGGCCGCCTCCGCGCGCCAGAAAATGAACGCGCGAAACGCGATGCCCTTTTGGCTTTAGCCTTGGGGGCTCAACTCTCTGATGCCGCCGCGGAAGTTTTGCCTGGTTCGAATTTTGAAACGGGGAGAAAACTCACGGAAGGGGACAAAGCGATTTTAAAAGCCAATGCTGAATCCCGCCATACGGCGCAGCTTTTGTTACGCCTCGCGCCTTTATTAGACGGGGAAACACTTTCGGCCCCGGACCTCGCTTTTGTCGTCGATTGCTTGGCTGAAGTCGGTGTTTATCAGTTTGCAGGCCGCCTTGCCGCTCGGGATTTTCTCGCGCCGCTATAAAATATTGTCTATCTTTCTCTTTTGACTGCATCCAATTCTATGGTTCTGTGCCTCTATAGGATGAAGCGTCTTTAAATGACGCGATAAAAGGAGAATAAAATGAGTGAAGATATTTTAGTGCCATTAGGATTGTTTTTTAGCGGGGTCGGCGTTGTTTGGCTGCTGTCACATTTTAATTATAAGAAAAACATGCTGATTCACGAAACCATTCGTCATACAGTAGAGAAGGGACAAAACCTTCCAGAAGAGACTGTTCATAAATTAGGGGATTTGATTAACCCACGTGGAACAGATTTGCGACGCGGCGTATTGTTAGTGGCGTTTAGCCTTGCCATCATGATTCTAGGGATGATTGCTGGTGACGGTGATGATAATGCAGAGAGGGCCTTGTTTGCGATTTCTATGTTTCCGCTCTTATTAGGGGCTGCTTATTTGGGGCTTTGGTTCTTCGGCCGAAATAAACGCGGCCTTTAAGCCCTACTAAAGTATGTCACTAGAGCGCTTATCGGACGTCGATTTGGCTCGACGTTCTGTCAAACGAGACCAAGCGGCTTTTGCCGTTTTGGTATCTCGCTATGGCGCTATCGTTCGCAGTATGAGCTATCGGTTGACTAAAGGGCACGCAGAGGCGGATGATATTGCCCAATCAACTTTTTTAACGGCCTGGCGGCGGATTGAAACCTATCAAGGGGGATCATTTAAGTCATGGCTCGGGACGATTACCTACCGCGAGTTTTTGCAATATTATCGAAAGACAGGGGATGAAGTTGAATTTAATGAAACCTATCATGGTGAAAGATTTGACCCTTCAATAGGACATCATTCTCATAAACTCGATCTGGATATGGCCTTAAAGACTTTGTCCCAAAAACAACGCATTTGTGTTATACTCTGCGTGGCGACAGGCTTTAGTCATAGCGAAGCGGCGGCTGCGACGGGTTGGCCACTTGGAACCGTGAAATCTCATGTGAAACGCGGGGTCGCGCAATTGCGTAAAGCGATGGAAGTCAATAATGTTGCTTAAGACTAAAAAGAGGAGGTTATATGACAAACCCTGAAAATTATACGGATTTATCCTCTCTTTTTGAAGAGGCGGACAAAGACTTTGACTCGCCTGATTTTTCAAATGCCGTCACGCATTCAATCAAACAAGATGAAGCGCGTCGACGATTTGTGTTGAGTGGGTTTGGTCTCTGTGGCGGGCTTATTGCAGGTTCACAACTGCCCTTTCTTTTTGATATCTTGATAGGGTTTGAGCTAAATTTTGACGTCTCTAAATCAACCTCTCTTTTGGGACTAGACGTGTCTTCACTCATATTGTGGTTATTAGTCGGGATGATTGGTCTCGCCACCATTGCCTTAAGCACGGGTGAAACCACGTAAAGCTTGGCGCGGATTAAAATTCTTGTCAGTTTCCACCGTGTTGAAAGACTCTATCTTGTGTAATCTGTCAGACCCTCTATACCCGCGCGCTAATCCTTTGTTTCGGAGCCCGTTTTATGGCGAGAACCTATTTGGACTTTGAGCGGCCTTTGGCTGAAATTGATGCCAAAGTCGACGAACTTGTTGCCGCTTCAGGCGAAAGCGCTGAAGGCCTTGAGGCTTTACGCGATGAGGCGCAAGATCAACTCAAGAAAATTTATAGCAACCTCGGCCCGTGGGAAAAAACCAAAATTGCCCGTCACGAAGCGCGTCCTCATTATAGCGCCTATATCGACTCGTTGGTTTCTGATTACACCCCGCTATCTGGTGATAGAAAATTTGGCGACGACAATGCACTACTCGGCGGTCTAGGGAAAATACGCGGACAATCCGTTGTTGTGATGGGGCACGAAAAAGGTGTCGATACGGAAAGCCGACTTCATCATAATTTCGGGATGGCGAATCCAGAGGGCTACCGCAAATCTGTACGCTTGATGGATTTGGCAGAGCGCTTTTCTATTCCCGTCATTAGCTTTGTTGATACGGCCGGCGCTTACCCTGGGCGAGGCGCAGAAGAGCGCGGTCAAGCCGAAGCGATTGCACGTTCTATTGATCGTGGGTTGTCTTTGCGGGTGCCCTTTATTTCTATAATTACAGGGGAAGGCGGTTCCGGCGGTGCGGTCGCGATTGCGACGGCCGATCAAGTTATGATGCTGGAGCATTCTATTTACAGCGTGATTTCGCCCGAAGGCTGCGCCTCTATTTTGTGGCGCGATGGGGCCAAGGCTCAGGACGCGGCGAAGGCGATGAAAATTACAGCGCAAGACTTAAAAACGCTTGGTGTTATTGATTCAATTATTCAAGAGCCTATCGGCGGTGCTCATAGAACGCCAGAGGTGGCTATGA
This sequence comes from uncultured Algimonas sp., assembly GCA_964352635.1. Classification (GTDB taxonomy): domain Bacteria; phylum Pseudomonadota; class Alphaproteobacteria; order Caulobacterales; family Maricaulaceae; genus Litorimonas. The sequence continues at coordinate 2,434 of CAYGSV010000040.1, read as the reverse complement.
AAACGGTTGGTGCTGAGATTATCAAAGGTTTAAAAGCTCTCTCAGAATTCACTCCAGACGAATTAATAAAACGCCGCCGCGAGAAGTTCCTCAATATTGGTCGATCTCTTAAATAAGGCCTTTAAAGCAAGAAAACTCTACAATCCTATTAGAGATTGTAGAGTTTAAATCTAATTTATGTGAATGACTTAGAATCCAGCGGCTACGCCAACGCCAACCCAAAAACGGTTATCGCTAAATTCAACGGCGCTGTTGTCTAGGTCCGCTAAATCAATATCAATGTTGTAGAAATTATCTTCCGACGCGAGTGAGTAATTCGCGCCAATATAAGTGCTGACATCATCGGTAAAACTGTAACCTAAAGACGCAGAGGCAAGACCATATTCATAAGAGAAACCATCACCATCCACGAGGCCTAACGTCAAACCAAGATCAAAGCTCGTATTTTCGCCCGCTGCAACGCTGTGTCCAATGCCACCCTCAAGGGTAAAAGCATCAATCGTTAGGTCATAATAAGCAGCCACTGATGGAGAGAGGGCGGTGTCAAAGCTTAGACCTGCAGAGATTTCATATGTCCCTGCTGCACCGCCTTCAGTTGCGAAGAAGCCGCCACCTTGGGGATAATGATAATATGTAGCCCCTAAGTCGAGCCCAATAGTGTCGGAAAGTGACAAAGAGTAACCGACATAGAGATCAAATTCGTCACCCGACAAGACTGAGTTCTCACCAATGCCTGTTGAAGCCCATCCACCAATGGTGAAATCGCCTACAGAGACTTCGATACCAGGTTGAACGGATGTTTCCCCTAACTGTGCGCCACGGAAAATATAATCTGTGACATAGTCAATTGACGTTGAAACACTGACGTCCTGTGCGAAAGCGGCGGGGGCCATTGCTGTTGTTCCCAAAAGGGCCGCAATAGAAATGAGTTTTTTCATGATGTTCTCCGTTTAAAACTCGAATGATGGCTCTCGGAATGAGCACCATCTGAAAATTATGATTTTTTGTTAGAGAAGCATCCTGCTTGTAGCGATATGATATAGGAGAAAAGCCTTTCATTTGTGTGAACTGCACGGTTTTTGGGCGCGAAATGCCTTAAATTGTTCGCTATCCCGTCACCTATGCTGTGAAGAGATATTTTTATATAAAACTGTCACCTGTTGCAAAAAAGTCCCAGATTTTTGCGCGTAATCACGTTTAACGCAAAAATAGTCTACTTACGCCGTAAATCAGGGTGGAGCGCTTTACTGGCGATTTGACCACTCCCTTGCAAAACATGGGCGCTTTTGCCGACAATCAACGGATCAGGCGCCCGAACAATGCTGGGGTCCTTTCCCGGGTAATCCAAGCTATTAAGGAAATGCATCATACAATTAAGACGCGCTCGTTTTTTGTCGTCCGATTTAATAATCGTCCAAGGCGCGTCGGCTGTGTCAGTGTAATAAAACTTGGCTTCTTTGGCTTCTGTATAATCATCCCATTTATTCAAGCTGGCTTTATCAATAGGGGAGAGTTTCCATTGTTTGAGCGGATCATGCTCCCGCGATTCAAACCGTTTGCGCTGTTCGTCTTGCGTCACAGAGAACCAATATTTGAACATATAAATACCAGAGCGCACAAGCATACGTTCGAGCTTGGGTGTTTGGCGCATAAATTCGAGGTATTCTGTCGGCGTACAAAATCCCATCGCCCGTTCCACACCTGCGCGGTTATACCAAGACCGATCAAATAATACCATTTCCCCAGCTGTTGGCAGGTGTTTAATGTAACGCTGATAGTACCATTGGCCTTGTTCGGCTTCGGTTGGTTTTTCAAGTGCGACGACGCGGGCCGCCCGTGGGTTAAGATGTTCCGTAAAGCGTTTAATCGTGCCGCCTTTACCCGCCGCATCACGCCCCTCAAAGATTAAAACAAAACGTTTGCCCGTTTGTTTCATCCAGAGTTGGACTTTCAAGAGTTCGGTCTGTAACTCTCTTTTTTTCTTTTCATAGGCCTTACGACTGAGCTTTTTCTCATAGGGATATTCTCCACTTTCAAACGCATGACGAATGGCGTCTTCGTCATAACGCATTTCGGCCATGGAAAAGGCATTGTCTTCGGCAGAGCTATTGGCATTGGCTTGGTCTTCGGAATCCATTGGTCTTATCCTTATCGAGCGCTAAAAATGGGGTGTCAGGGTAACGTAGTTATAACAAAAGCACCGTTTTTGTCCTGTGTCAGTTTTGATGAAAGTTTTAGACAAGGTGTCAGTCAAGGCTTTAGGCAAGACATTGCCGCGCTAGTCTCCTTCTATTTGTGCAGCGAATTTTTGGGCTCTGGGCGTGTCTAGGAACAGGCCTGTGTCCCACGGGGCGTCGCCGTTATGGGTAATGCCCTCCCAACTGTTGGTCTCTTGCTCGGTATGGTGTTCGGGGGATGTGTTGGAGGATGGGCT
>CAYGSV010000039.1:0-14325 GCA_964352635.1 uncultured Algimonas sp. | reverse complement strand
ATTTGAACATCGCCTAAGACTTTGCGTGCAATCGCGCCTGCGGCGACGCGGTTGGCGGTTTCGCGGGCAGAGCTTCGACCCCCACCACGATAGTCGCGGATGCCGTATTTGGCATCATAAGTCATATCAGCATGCCCTGGGCGGTACCGATCTTTAATCTCGGAATAATCGCGCGAGCGTTGATCCGTATTCTCTATCAAAAGCGAGATGGGCGTGCCTGTTGTTTGCCCTTCGAAAACGCCAGAGAGAATTTTAACGGCATCCGGCTCACGACGCTGAGTCACGAACCGAGACGTGCCGGGCTTGCGTTGGTCAAGATAGGTTTGAATGTCAGCTTCCGTTAAGTCCATGCGCGGAGGACACCCATCGACAACGCAACCAATGGCAGGGCCGTGGCTCTCGCCCCATGTCGTAAACCGAAATAAATGACCAAATGTATTGTGTGACATAGACGCGTCTTAAACGCCTTTAGATGTGGCGGCTAGTCTTTAGCCCGCTTGCAAACTATTTTCTGCGAAACAAACGCTGAAACAGGCTTTGCTTATTAGGTTTTGCGGTTGGCCTTTCGTAAGTTTCCAGAACTTTGTCTTTATAATCAGACCAGTTTTCAAAGTCACCTTCGAGATAAGTCCTTAATTCCGCTTCGCTTTGACAGAATTTGGCCGTAAAATCTTCGGGGAGGTGTTCGCGTTGTCCTTCATTGAAAATCGCAAAAATATCGCCTTCACCCGCTTGAGGGTTGACCAAAGTAAACTCGACCTCTGCCCCTAATTTATAGAGAAAGGACAGAACGCTATCAGCGAAGCCACGTAGGTGAAAATTAACACCAGAAAATTCAGGGTCATCCTTGATGCCCTTAGCGTTCATTTCGACCGAACTGCCATCACTAAATTCGAGGACATAATATCCATAGTCATCCTGACCATCATGTTGAGTAGCCTGAATAAGGTGATTTAATTTAGCTCTAAGCGGGTTTGGGAGGGGCTCTGAATCGCCATTCTTAAAGTACTGAAAAGAAATATCGAAACTCATGCCTTATTACCTGACACGCGCTGTTATTCTAATCAATTACTAAAAAGCTCTTGCGCCAGCTCGCACACGGATTGCCTGCGGGGCAGGGGGGATGAGTGTTTCATAGGCGGATTTCGCCTGAAGGAACGCACCCGTATTGGCGTAGGGGCTATCAGGGTGAAAAAACTTGGCCTTTTTGCGCCATGCGGCGCGAATATCGGCTTCACGCGCCCCCATAGGGAGGCCGAGTGTCATCATGGCTTGTTGGCGTGTCATTCTGTGTGACCCTTAACTTATTATTATCCCTAACAGAGGGTTTATAAATGCGCCTGAGTCGTTAATAACGCCTCAAAGAGCATGGTTAATTTTCGATTATTTTCGAATTTCGACACGTTTAGAGAGGAAACTCTATGTCTGATAGAAATAGCCCGATTCCCGAGACACCAAGCGCTAAGGCTTATCAAGACGAAAGAACAAAGCCGACGGATTGGGTGAATGCAGAAAACCCAATTGCGCTTTTTTCTGATTGGTTGGAAGCTGCGGGTAAGACAGAATTGAATGATTCAAACGCAATGTCATTAGCCACGGTTGATGATGACGGCTTGCCCGATGTGCGTATCGTCTTGCTCAAGGGCTTAGATGAGCGCGGCTTCGTGTTTTACAGCAATGCCCAGAGCGCCAAAGGACGGCAGCTAAAAAATGCCAAAGCGGCGTTGTGTTTTCATTGGAAAACGCAAAAGCGCCAAGTGCGGGTGCGCGGCACGATTTCTGCCGTCACAGAGGCTGAGTCAGATGCCTATTTTGCCAAGCGCGCAAGAGGCTCTCGTGTTGGGGCTTGGGCCTCGGATCAATCGAGCCCTGTTCTAGACCGACAAACCATGGTGAACCGTGTGGCTGAAATGGACGCAAAGTTTAAAGATAAAGACGTCCCGCGTCCGCCTCATTGGCATGGCTGGCGTGTGTCCCCAGACCATATTGAATTTTGGCAAGACGGCGCGTTTCGCCTGCATGACCGTATAGTCTTTGAGCCATCAAAAGAGGCCGTTAAAAATACCAGTGAAAGTGAATGGAAAAAAACGCGCCTTTATCCTTAGCGCTTTGCGCTTAACCAAAGGTCTGATAGCAGGACTTTATGGAAGGTTTGATTTTCATATTATTCTTTGCCTTTATGGCGTTTGTGATTTTCGGGTCGCAGAATAAAGCGTCGAAGCCGAAGGGCTCAAAGGGTCTTAATCAAAAAGGGGATTATGATATTCCCGACGCCCTTCAGGCGAAATGGGACGCGCAGAGCCGTCGTCGTCATCAATCGGAGATGTCACCGACAGAACGGGGACGAACAAGCATAGCAAAAAAGGGCATGCGCCTGTCGCTACAGTCGGTTCAAGACCGTAAACAGTCCAATGATGCAATAGACCGTGACCGTGACCAAGCGAAAGAGTTTGCTCAATCGGGGAGCGGAGCGCCAAAGGATAAAAATATAAATCGCCGCGCAGATTGGGGACGCAGAGGGAATATGGGCGTGGGTTTTTTCGGTCCGTTCCTTGCTAGTGCCATTGTTGCAGGCGCGTTAGCGGCCTTGTTTACTGTTTCATAAATGCAAAAAGGCTCATAAAGGAATAGAGGCTTATTATGACAAAAGAAAATCCTGCTTTAAATACGGGTATTACCGTTGTGCCGCCACGCGAAAGTGGCGCGAAACGACGCAAAATTAGAACATGGATTCTGCGCCTGACTTTGCTTTTGGCAATTGCAGGCCCGCTCGTATTTGTTTTTGCGGCTTTAGGGGCAAAATTTGGCATATGGGATTGGCGCTTTGGTTTAGGCACGTTGACCCGTGAAGTTGGACCTGTGGTGCTAGGGGCCAGTGCAGTTATGGGTATCATCTCATTATTGCTGGCTTTTATTATTCAGCCTCGCAAAGGTTTTGTGATTGGCTTGGTGGCTTTAATCGTACCTGTCCTTGCTTTCGTTCAACTCAAATCCGTCACGAAAACGGTTGAGTCCCTGCCTTTTATCCATGACGTCACAACCGATACGCAAGATGTGCCGATGTTTACGGATGCGATTATGTCAGAGCGCACATTGGTCGAAGGGGTGAACCGCGCTGATTACATCGGTAAAATGGCCCCCATGCGGGATGCCGACGGCAATCCGGGTCAAGAACTTGTCTCTGTCCTACAGACTCAAGCCTATCCAGATATTCGGTCTGTTGTGCTCTCAGACTCCAAAGACGTGGCTTTTGGCAAGGTTGAAGCGATTGTCTCTCAAATGGGATGGGCGCTAAAATCGTCTGATCTCGAAACAGGCATTATAGAGGCCACAGACACGACATTTTGGTATGGATTTAAAGACGACGTGATTATCCGGCTGCGTCCGTCAGAAGGCGGTGGCACGCTTGTGGATGTACGGTCTCTTTCTCGTATTGGCGGGTCTGATATTGGTAAAAACGCCGACCGTATTCGCGAGTTTTTAAAGGCGCTAAACGCCGCTTAGGCTGCGAGGTGGTAAGTCTGGCGTAAGCCGTCAGGCCCCGTGGCTGTAATCCGTCCTTCTTTACGCATATGAATGATATGGGAGAGCACGCTATGCGCGGCGGCGGGGTGTAACCGCTTGTCCACATCGGCATAGAGCTTCGCCACAATATCGAAGATATTTGTGAGGCCACTTTCAAGCGCTGATACTATCTGGGATTCCCGCGCAAGACGGTGGTCAATATAGGCTTTCACAAAGACATCGACATCTTTGATGGCTGGCCCATGTGTCGGGCGTAAAGTATCAAACTGACGATCATAAACACGGCGGAGTGAGGCGAGATAATCACCCATATCACCATCGGGAGGGCTCACCACACTGGTGGACCATCCCATAATATGATCGCCCGAGAACAACGTATTCTCTTCTTTTAGCGCATAACACAAGTGGTTAGACGTATGACCGGGCGTATGAAGGGCTTCGATCGTCCAACCGTCGCCTTCAATGACTTCGCCGTCTCTGATTTCAATGTCAGGCTTAAAAGAAAGGTCATCGCCGGCTTCAAGACGAATTTCGCCGCCTTGGGGTGGTTCTGGCTGAACGCCATAGCCATAGACTTTGCAACCTTGCAGGTCGGCGAGAGGCCGCGCCATTGGTGAATGGTCAATATGATGATGGGTGACCAAGACATGCGTGACGGTGCGTCCTTCGAGGGCTTTGATAAGGGCGGCTTTATGGTTTTCCGTCGTCGGACCGGGGTCAATGACGCAGACATTTTTATCGCCAATGATGAAGACGCCTGTGCCCGTATAAGTGAAGGGCCCAGGGTTGTCGGCCGTCACGCGTTGGACAAGCGGGCTCAACTGGTCGCAACGACCATATTCAAAATCAAATTCGCGAACAAAGGGAATCGCCACGTTTAATCCTCTTTTCCGCTCTTTACGGCAGGCGGATAGTGAAAATCAACCGCACGGCGTAAAGCGATGCCGAGTATCTCTGTGGAGCGTAATTTGTCTTTTAAGGGCAAAGCCAAGGGTGGTCCCATATCTGTTTTATTGACATCGACAATGTAAATTTTGCCGTCTGCTGCATCCCGTAGGATATCTAACCCACCCCAGTCCAGTTTCATTTTTTGACAAAATTGTGAAATCAACGTGCGTTCAGCGCCAGAGAAATGCGCCTCAGGCGTCGATAGGCGGCAGCGGCTGTTCAAATTGGCAAAGCGTTTTTCGATAGGGCGTTCTTTGAGGTAAACCAAGGGGATGTCGCCGAACACGGTCGGGCAGCGATGGTCTAGTACTGTCCCGTCTTCGGTCTCGGTTGTGATTAGTTTTTGATAGACCCAGCCCTCGCGCGGCTCGCAATTCTCATAGGAAATATAGCCATCATGTTTGCCGTTGAGTTCTGACTTACAGATAAATGGCGTGGTAGCCGTGCGCGGATCAACATCGAGGGCATAGCCAAATATTTCCTGAAAGACTTTGGCGACTCGAGTTTTGCTAATATCACGACAATCTCGGTTGAGGCCAGTGGGGGCGGAGGTGTCCTCTTCCAAATAGGTCTGATCGCTAAAGTAAAAATGGAATCGTGTTTCTTCTGTCGCCGCAACAGGGTTTAGGCCTGCTTGCCGCATAGCCCCCCAAAGGAGGTAAACATTCTGAATCTCTCTCGGATAGCAGGCGACATCATATATAGGGCCGTTTACGGTAGGCGCCCGACGTTTCTCAAGCCGGTAATATCGCCACCATATATAAATGTCTCTAAACAGATCGACATTAAAAGGCACAAAAGCCCCTGTCTCACGCACAGTCACGCCACGAAACGACCAGTCGAAGTCACAGGGTTTCATTGAGGGAGTTAGTGGACGCGTTTCACGCGTATACCAACCCCTTTTCCATTTACGCGCAACATAAAGCTACCCAATGATGCCTTTTGTATTACGACGGTCGGGATATTCCCATTTCGGATTTTGGGTATGCGTACGCGTTCACTATCAATTTGCTCCCAAACTTGTCCGTTCTCTAAAAAGAAACGTGTTTTTTTGTACGCAAAGGTTTGCGTTTTAGCGATAGTAGCTTCTATCTCTTTGATCTTGGGGGTTTCTATTCTCGGTTTGTTAATATGCGCCGGCGTTTTGGTGCTCTCAGCAGATTTCTGGCCCCCAACTGGATCAGTAAGGGGATTCTCCGTAGACACTTCTTTGTCAGAACGACTACCAAAAAGGCTGCCTAGTTTAGGTATAGAGGGCAGGTTGAAACCAAATGAATCTTTTTCGACTTCTTCAATTTGTTTTTTCGAAATTGTGACAATCTCGCCTTGTTCTTGTGCTTCTTCGAAAAGGCCCACGGCAGCATCGTAACACGCAAGACGTTTCATAGCATCCATTTCAGCGCGACATTCAAAAACGGCCGTTAACTCGTTCGTTTCTGATGTCGAGGCTTGCGCTTTAGCTGATATAGGTAACAAACCAACCGTTGATAGGCTGAGTGTAAGAATAAATGTTTTGATGTAAGTTGTCATTAATGTGCCTTTTATATTCACATTAAAATAGGCCAGTTTTATATCAAGAAACAAGACACTTAAGCATGATAACGAGATAACAAGTTTGTTTAATTGTGGCAAAGCCGCGATAAATTAGTACATTCGGTGACAATTTTGCAACACTCACGAAAAAAGGCAAAATTTTCTGTATTTTTGTTCATGTACCCTATTGAGTGTTCTTCATTAATAGATTTTAACCCCAAACCATGTGCAGGAATACCTGCAATGAAATTAAAACCAGTTCGAAGGGGTTCTTAATGAACATTTTAGACAAGACACGGCTGTTGCAGACATCTGTACTCTCCAGCTTGATAATGGGTTTAGGTGGTACAGCCTATGCTCAAACAGTTGAACAAACGCCTGCGCCTGTAGATCAGGAGTTTGCTGAAGAAGATGTAATCGTTGTTACGGGTTCACGTATTCGCCGTAGTGGTATCGAAACACTGTTTCCAACAACAACAGTTGATGCCACAACTTTGGCTGATCGCGGTTTTACAAACATCAATGATGCTCTTGTCGAGATACCCGCTTTTGGTACAGGTCTTTCAGATCAAGGTACGCAAGGCAGCCAAGATGTTGGTCGTAACTTCGTTGACTTCCTAGATCTTGGTACAGCTCGTACATTGGTTTTGGTTGATGGAAAGCGTTTTGTTAGTTCAGCTTCACTTTCTGTTTTTGGTACTAATGGCTTACAAGTTGACCTTAACTCAATTCCTGCTGCTTTGATTGATCGTGTTGATACAATTGGTATCGGCGGTGCGCCAATCTATGGTGCGGATGCGATTGCAGGTACTGTAAACGTCATCCTAAAAGATGATTTCGAAGGCCTTAACGCTTCTACTCAATATACAATCACAGAAAAAGGTGACGCTGATGTTTTCCAAGCTCAGCTCGTTGCGGGTGCTAACTTTGACGGAGATCGTGGTAATGTAACGTTCTCTGCTGAATATGAAACACAAGAAGGTTTGTCTGAAGTAGATCGTCCTGACATCTATGATCCTGAAAACAGCTATTTCACAAGTCAATTCGATGGTGGCGACCCAGATCAATTAGGTATTTACAATAACCGGTTTATCAACTTGTTTACGAATGGTGGCACGGTATCACCAGGTGGAGCGTTTCTTGCAGCTCAAGGTGTAGGCGCGTTTCCAAACGTAGGTTTGCTACAATTTGATGCTAACGGTAACTTGGTTCCTTTCGTGGCAGGTACGCCAATTCCTGGTCAAAATGCATTTTTCGCTGCTGGTGGTGATGGTTCAAACCTCTTCCAAGATACGCAATCTATCGTAACGCCTGCCGAACGTATCGTCGGTACGTCACGTTTTAATTACGAATTCAATGACCGTATCAGCGCAAATGCTGAACTCATGTTCTCGAATAATACCGCGACTGAAGAATTAAACCAAGGCGGTTTCCAATCATTCCCATTCGGCGGAACGAGTGCTTCGCCTCGGTTTAGTATCGATCATCCGCTTCTGACTAACCAAGCGCGTAACGTGCTTCTTGATGGGGGTGTTGCTCCAGGAACAGGTAGTTTCTTCCTTCATCGTTTGAATAACGATCTTATCAATAATGGCCCTTCAACACTCGAAACAAGCCTATGGCGTTTTTCTGGTGGTCTAGAAGGTAACTTTGATTTAGGTGAAAAACGTTTCTTCTGGGACGTCAGCTTCACGCACGGCGAGTCTGATGTTGAGACAATTTCTAATGCAATCATTGATCAGTCATTCATTAATGCTCTTGATGCTGTAACTCTGACACAAGCTGACATTGACGCTGCAGGCGGCATTGATAACATTAATGCTTTGTCAGGTGTCCAAGTTGGTCTTGGAGATGCAGTCTGTCAGTCTGTCATTGATGCAGCTTCTGGTAATTTAACGGGTGCATCGGGCAGCGGCATTACAGATGCTGACCTTCCATTTGTTAATGGCTGTGCACCTTTGGATATCTTTGGCTTTGGTCGTGCTTCTGAAGAAGCACTTGCCTTTATCGCTGGTCGTGACGTGCTAACAAGCGACATCACTTCGCAACAGTTCGTAGCCAACCTTTCTGGTGATGTTATTGAACTTCCTGCTGGTCCAGTTTCTTTCAACGTAGGTTATGAGCAACGCTTAGAGCGTGGTATCTTTACTCCTTCTATCTTTGCAGCAACAGCTCAGGGTCGTAGTGCAGCGTCTTTACCAAATGCAGGATCTTTCCGTACAAAAGAATTCTACGGGGAATTATCAGTCCCTCTAGTCTCTCCTGATATGGAAATCCCACTAGTTCACCGTTTGCAAGCGGAAGGTGCTTATCGTACGATTAACGTGAATACTTTGGAAGAAAACACAAGTGCATTCACGGCGGGTGGTACATACTCACCAATTGAAGATATTACATTCCGTGGTAACTATACGGAGTCTACACGTCTTCCTGGTATTACAGACTTGTTTGCACCAACAACGGGTTCGTTCGCAAGTGGTCTCGATCCATGTGATAGCCGTACATTAGATCAAGCAACTGATATCGCTTTGCGTACAGCTAACTGTATTGCAGGTGGTGTTGCTGATCCGACAACGTTTATCTCTAATATTCAAAACGCAACAGTTTTGGGTAGCACGGGTGGTAATCCGAATTTGGTTCCGGAGGAAACTGAAGCTTGGACTATTGGCGTTGAGCTAAATCCTCGCTTTATCCCGAATCTTCGAGTTCAGGCTGATTACATGAATGTTACAATCCCAGGAGCGATTTCAGGTGTGACAGTTGCTCAATTGCTTGCAGCTTGTTATGATAGCCCTAACTTCCCGAATGACCCAAGTTGTTCGAACATTGTTCGTGATCAATCTGGTGGTGCTTTGCAGGGACAGGTTGTCGACTTCCTTACAGGTCCAGCCAATGCGGGTCTGTTTGATACTGAATTCCTTCAGTTCCAAGCTAGCTACAACTATGATGTTGCGGAAGCCTTTGATTTCTTCACTGGATTATTTGGCAATTCAGAGGGTTCATCATCTGATAAAGGTGAAATTTATCACAACCTATCAGTATTCTCGCCTTTAAAACGTGATTTTGCTGTTGGTGATGAAAATCCAAACTTGAACGCTACACGCGGAGGATATGCTGACCCGAATGTAAGTTTGAACCTTTCAACGACTTACGTGAAGGATGACCTTCGGTTCTTCTGGGGCGTGTTATGGCAAGACAATCCTCTTGCCCGTGCAAACCCAGATAACGATGATACATTCTATTTTGATGAAGTTAACTATTCTGGACCACGTGTAGATGATAATCTAACAACACGTTACGGCGATGGAAGTCAGTTCATTCACAATGCATCTGTGACTTACAATCTTGAAAATGTAATCGGTGCTTCAGATACAGCATTATCTTTGAGTGTAAGCAACGTGTTCAATAGAACACCGAGCATTATCGAGAATGCTTTGGCTGACTTCAACCAAACGCAAATTCTTGGTCGTACATACACAATGAGAATTTCATCTAAATTCTAGAGTTATTAGCTCTGAAATCTAGTTGATGGTCGCCTTCGGGCGGCCATTTTTTATGGAAGACACTCTGGTTTGGATGAACCGCTCTTATCCAGACAACTTTCGCGTTAAGTCAATCGAGAAAAGTAATGAGGCCTGTCGCTTGTATTCGTCTGAATGAAGGGGCTGCGCGGTTTCTGATAAGTTGTTAGGGGCTGAGTCTTTAGGCAAGTCGCTTATTGCCACTTCGCGCTTTGTATCTATAACGCCTAATAATGGTTTTTTTACAAAGCCTAGCGTTGTTTCCACTGCCATTTCTAAGAAACACAACAAGTACAAGTTTGTTGCATGCTTAGAGATACTTACATTCTCGAGCCGTTTTAATATAGGAATTGAATCCATCACAATATTAAAAAGTAAGCCTTGAAAATGCCGAGCGTACAGAAGTGTTCCATGCTGAGTCTTTGAGGGTAAATTCACAATCTTCTTGATCGCTATGACTTAATCTTACTTGGTTAGAGTTGACGCGGTGAGTTTAAACCTCAGAGAAAGTATTATTCGGATACTCCATACTAAACTACGTTTAGATGAGGATAACTTACACCCTACTCCACAACCGGCAAGTCTGCCTTCAATTCCTGCCCAATCCTACTTGCATTTCTGGCACGCAGGGCCGCTTGGACTTCGGGTAGGGCGGTGATTTCTTTGAGCGCCGCTATGTCAGATTGGGCTTGGGCCGCGCCACTGAAAATTTGCTCTAATTGTTCCGTCGGGGTGAGCGCGCGTGGGAAGCGTTTGATGCGGACTGCCTCATCTTTATCCATATTGGCCAGTTCTTTAGCAATCTCGACAGCTTTGGTGAAGCCACCTAACTCATCAACGAGGCCGATTTCCTTGGCCTGTTCGCCCGTCCAGACGCGTCCTTTGGCGATTTCTTTGACACGCTCAATCGGCAAGCTACGTCCTTTGGCAACGCGGGAGGTGAAGTCATCATAAATATCCTGCAATTGACCGCGATAGGCCAGGCGTTGGCTCTCTGAAAACGGCGTGTCAGGTGAGAATACACCCGCATAATCACCGCCAATTGTAATGCCTTCGATATTATAGCCCACTTTGGCAAATGTATCTTCGAAAGCGACTTTACCGCCGAATACGCCGATTGACCCTGTGATTGTTGTTGGCATGGCTATAATTTTGTCAGCTGTAGCCGATACGTAGTAACCGCCAGAGGCCGCATATTGGCCCATGGAAATCACAACGGGCTTGCCCGCTTCTTGGGCGCGTTCGGCTGCGGCTAAAATTTGGTCCGAAGCGGAAGGTGAACCACCAGGTGAACTCACACGGAAGACAATCGCTTTAACATTTTTGTCTTTGGTGGCGTCATCAAAGGCTTTGGCAATTGTGTCGCCACCCATAGAAACACTGCCACCAAAAGGTCCACCAGTAGAGGAGGGGCCATTTACAACGGCCCCTTGGCCACCAATATAGGCAATGGCAGGGCCTGTGAATTTTTGAGTGCCCGCATATTTTCCAACGGATATAAATTGTGTGTCGTCGCCACCTGCTTTAATTTTTACATAGTCTTTGACTGTTTCGATAAAGCCCATTTTATCGACAAGGCCGGCTTCCATTGCGTCTTCGGCGCTGTGAGGAGAGGCATTAAGGAGTTGTTTGACGCCTGCGACTGTCATCTCGCGATCTGTTGCAATGTGAGCAATGGCCGAGTCGTAAAGGCTGGTGAGATAGCTGGTCGTCGCTTCACGATGCGCGGGTGTGAAATCCTTTTCCGTATAGGTGTTCACAGCGTTTTTATATTCATGAAACTGTTCGAATTGCGGTTGAGCCTCTAGCTTTTCCATAACGCCGCCAAAGAATTCTGATTCTGATCGAATGCCAGAGACCGCAAACCCTGTGGTATCTTGCATCCATAACTCGTCTGCACCAGCAACCGTCATGTAAGGGAAGAGAGAGGGGGACTCGAAACCTTGTGCGTGCGCAATCACGAATTTTTCACTCGTTTTAAAATCGAGTATGGCCAAGCGCAACTCTTCTGCACTGGCAGGTGTGATACCAAAGGCGTCGGCCCGAATGAAAAGTCCTTTGATTCGGTCATCGCTCTTTGCACTTTCCAAGGCGCGAACCACATCGACGACCCCTGTTGATTCTCCAAAGAGTGTTTCGCCCAGACCATGGTCGGGAAGAGAGCGTCGCATGTCTAATGTCAGGACTTGGGCAGGTTTTGGTTTCATTGATTCCGATAAAGCCCCGATTAATCCAAGGCCTATGAAGAAGACAAAGATCAAAACGATGAAGGCGATCAGGCCAACAACAACGCCGAAAACAGTGATAAAAAATTGACGCATAACTCTACAACTCGATTCTCGAATGATTTCGTATTGTCTCACACTATAATAGAAGCTTTAAGGCTGTGACAAATTATTTGTTGTTTTTCGATAAAAAAAGACAGTTCGCGTGCTTTTGAAATCGAGCGAAGGCTTGTTTAAAATAAGATGTGTCACTTTGGGTGTAGAAAGAGGCAAAATCCCGTTGCCAAATCAATTCTGTACTCTTAGAAGGCGCACTTCTGGTCGGCAGGGTCTTTAATGGGGCGTAGCCAAGCGGTAAGGCATCGGGTTTTGATCCCGTGATCGTTGGTTCGAATCCAGCCGCCCCAACCACCGACCAACTTTACACAAATCTTGCGTTATGACTTTTCTCATTGACTTATGTGTCATTTCATACATTGTTATATTATTACAAAATTTATGGTTAATATCAACAGGTGCGCCAATTCGACAACGTAAAAAAAATCTGTTTTGCCCCCTATGTAACCATTGATTAAGGGTTAATGCCCGTGTAAGCGGATTATTCGAAAGACTATTTCAGCCCCGCTAAGAGGGCGAAGTTGATTATTGGAGGACATGCGTGGTGACTTTTAAGGCCGCTCGTAAACTATTTATCGGAAGTGCGATCGCCGCGGCGATGGTTGGTTCCGTTTCCATAACAGCCATAGCCCAAGAGAGTGATGCCGCAGATACATATGCGCGTTTACTGCAGCAAATTGCAGACGTTCAGGCAAGTACAGATCAAAAACGCCTCTACCTGAAAACACAAGAAGATCAGATTGCTTCTCTCAGCGAGCAGATTGCTTCTGTTGAGGAGTTAAAGGCTTCGGTGAAGCCGCTAGTTGTCAAAATGGCGGCTGATATTGAGGTGGAAATCAATAAAGATATTCCTTTCAATGCGGCGGAACGATTTAACCGTCTTGATAAATTAAAAGAAGATTTGGCATCGCCAGACGCACCTATCGGAAGCCTTTTTCGACAGGCTATGAACATTTATGATATTGAAACTGTCTCTGGGGCGACAATTGCGTCCTATAATGGGCAGCACCCAAAGACGCCGGGCATGCGTCTGCAGGCATGTGATGCTGATATAGCGTCTTCAGGATGTGATTTATCTGATGATGTCAAAAAGGCGCTGCCAAAAGACGCGACGAAAATCGAAAGTGAAGAACTTCGCGAAAACGTTTATGATGGCTACTATGTTCATTTTGGACGCATGGCGCTCCTTTATTTGCAATTTGATAGTTCCGAAGGCTGGCGTTGGGATCAAGATTCGAACGATTGGGTTGAGCTCTCGACGGGTGACTTGTTGAATGCGCGCCGTGCCGTCAGAATTGCAAGGGGCGAAAGTGCGCCAGGTGTTGTTTTGGCGCCTATTAAAGTTGCCGGGTAATAAAATATAAATTGGGATTAAGTTGCCTCTTGGTGACTTTAAAATAATTAAAAGCAGACTTGGAAGGACACCATGTTAAAATCTTCAATAGCCAAGCGTCTAATGCTTGCCAGTGCGGCGGGGCTTTTGTTTGCCGCGCCTGCGCATGCACAGCTTGAAAGCGCATTACAGGCGGCCAAATCATCAACAGTTGCAAGTGCTGCGTCTCAGCAACGCGTCGAAGAGTCGGATGACTCTGCAGATCAGGCCGCGCGCGAATTCCGCGCTGTCTTGCAACAAAAGGACAATATTGCTCTTTTTGTGGCACAGCAGGATATTTACTTGCAGTCACAGACCTCAGAGATTGAGTCGCTAAGACGGCAGTTGGGAACAGTTGAGCAAATTAAACAGGGCATGAGCCCGATGATGCTAAGAATGGCGGCTAAGCTAGAAGATACAGTTAAGGCTGACTTGCCCTTCAATCTTGCAGAGCGTCTAGCTCGCGTCGAGGATGTGAAGCGCGTTTTATCTGATCCGGATGTGTCCCCGGCAGAGCAATATCGTCGCGTACTGAATGCTTATAAGATCGAAGTGTCTTATGGTCAGGGAATTGACAGTTACGAAGGGGCTCATCCAACGCGTCCTGGTAACGTTGTGAACTTCATCCGTTTTGGCCGCACGTCTCTTGTGTATGTCACAAAGGATGAGAGTGAGATTGCAAAATATAATTTAGACACAAAAGATTGGCAGGTTCTTGGTGGTGCTGACGCTCTTGCTATGCGTCAGGCTATTCGGATTGCAAAAGGCGAGGCCGCTCCAGGCATCGTTTATGCGCCTGTAACAATTAAATAAGAAGCCGAGGACAAAAGATCGTGAGTATGACAATGAAATTTTTTACTAAAGCCACGGCGGCCGTTATCGGTTCAGCTGTTATGTTGACAGCCATTCCGGCGTCATCACAAATTACGTCTGTTAATGACCTTCTAAACAAAGTCCGCCAGGACTCTGCAAAGGTTGAGCAGGAAAACCGTCAACGCGAAGCACAGTTTCGCCAACGCGCGAATGAGCAGCAAAGCTTATTAAATAGCGCACGCGGTGAATTGGCGGCTCTTGAGCGTCAGGC
>CAYGSV010000038.1:0-14338 GCA_964352635.1 uncultured Algimonas sp. | reverse complement strand
GAGTGTTGTCCAAGACGTATTCGCCAGCGGGTGCCGCGAGCGGCGATTGCACTGGCGGCGTCGCGCACCCCGCGAGGAGTGCAATGGCGGCGAGGGAGAGGAGAGTGTTTTTCATATCTCTCATATAGAGGCTTGAGACCGGATTGGGAACCCAATTCACATTTGTTGGCCTTTGGTTTGAATATGACACATCTGCGTGTATCCACTGTGAGGGCGTATTTCTCTCTTGATAAG
Organism: uncultured Algimonas sp.; assembly: GCA_964352635.1. GTDB lineage: Bacteria > Pseudomonadota > Alphaproteobacteria > Caulobacterales > Maricaulaceae > Litorimonas. The sequence goes on along the minus strand of CAYGSV010000038.1, from coordinate 14,104 downwards.
GCGGCGCGGGCGCGGCATTGGACTTCTGATGACGCAAGAGCCTGACATAATCGAGTCTGACGCCGAGAAAAGCGAGACAAACGAACGGACGCTAAAGCAAAAAGTGATGTCCGAAGTCCGCTTCTTTGCGGGTCTGTTTGCTTTTATTCTTGCGATGATGACAGGGGTTTGGGGCCATTTTAAAATCCCGAGCGAGAGCATGTTGCCGACCCTCGAAGTGGGCGATCATCTTTATGTCTCGAAGTTTGCTTATGGTTATTCGAAACATTCGCTACCGTTCTTATTGCATAAGCTCCCAGTACCTGAGGGGCAGATATTCTCTCGTCTGCCCAAGCGCGGTGATGTAGCCGTTTTTCGTAGCCCGAAAAGCGGCGTTATCATGATTAAACGGGTTGTCGGCTTGCCCGGTGACCGTGTGAAAGTCATTCGCGGCGAGCTTTATTTGAACGGCGAAAAAGTCGGGCGAGATAACGTCACCAATTATCTCTACCGCGAACATAAAGGCCGCGTCGTTGGCGTCGATGTCTATGCCGAAAAACTGCCTGAGCAAAAAGAAGAGCATTTGATTTACGAGCGCACAGACCAAGACTCGCTCGATAATACTGAAACCTTTTTGGTTCCCGAGGCTCATGTATTTTTCATGGGCGATAATCGTGATAATTCCGTCGATAGCCGTGCACCGCAAGGGCCTGGGTTTGTCCCACAGGACCATTTGATTGGACGCGCAGACCTGATGATGTTTTCGTTCAAACGCTGCAAAGACGAAGAGGGCCTTCGGTGCCCGCCGCGTCGCTTTGCCAAGGGTTTGTGACGTGAACGAGGGGGCCGCTATAGATATAATTGTGATTGCACGCCACGGTAAACCTGCACTTTCACGTAAGGTTAAACTAACATGGCGCGGATACCGTGAGTGGTGGGGGCGCTATGATGCTGGCGGAATTGTACCCGGACAAAATGTGCCACAGAAACTTTTGCATTGGGTCAATAAAGCTGACCTTATTATTTCTAGCCCGCTGAGGCGTTCTGTTGAGAGCGCGGAATTAGCGGCAGGTCGTGCCGTTGACGTAACAGATGAGCGCTTGATCGAAGCGGCTCTACCACCGCCCCATCTCGGTCGATTAAAATTCCGACCCAAAACATGGGGAACGTTTGCGCGCATCGTGTGGTATTGGGGGTGGCCTGATGATATGGAAAGTCACGGTGATGCGCGGGCGAGAGTTAATGAGATGTGCGACGTCTTGGCCGACCATGCCGCAGGCGGTAAAATTGTCTATGTCTCAGCGCATGGATGGATTAATCGTATGCTCAAAGGGTCGCTGATAAAGCGCGGCTGGAAAATGAAATCGCAAAATGGCGATCTTCACTGGTCATTCCGACGGTTCGAAAGACCAACAGATTATAAGGGTTAGATTATGGCTGATACGCCAATCAAAGATATGTCATTCGAAGACGCGTTAAAAGAACTTGAAAGTATTGTTCAACGCCTCGAACGAGGAGATGCCCCCCTCGAAGAAAGCATCACAATCTACCAACGCGGTGCCGCGTTAAAAGCCCATTGCGATGCGAAACTCAAAGACGCGCAAATGAAGGTCGAAAAAATCGTCCTAGACGGAAAAGGCGCAGCAGGCACCGAACCGTTTGATGGTTAGGCTTCGCCCAAGTGCCAGATTTTAAATCCCAACTCTCAGCTGTCGCTGATGATATTGAAAGTGCTTTGGAGCGGTTACTTCCAGAGCCGCAGGGCGATCATGCCATTATCGCGGAAGCTATGCGCTATGCTGCGCTGGGCGGGGGGAAGCGGCTTCGGCCTTTTTTGGTGATTGAAACCGCGTGTATGATGGGCGGTAACCTTGATAATGCGATGGTCGTCGGCTGTGCGCTAGAATGTTTGCATGTTTACAGCCTCGTTCATGATGATCTGCCCTGTATGGATGATGATGATATGCGGCGTGGGCGACCGACGGTGCATAAGGCTTATGATGAGGCGATTGCCGTTTTAGCGGGTGATGGTTTACTGACGCATGCCTTCGCGCTTTTGGGCTCTGACGGGGCGCATAAGGATACAGAAATTCGGGCCAAGCTCGTCTGTGAGCTGGCAGAAAAAGGCGGCGTGCCCGGTATGATTGGGGGACAGGTCATCGACATAACTGTCTCTGAATCAGATCGTGACGAAGACCTCATCACTCGTCTCCAAGCGATGAAGACAGGGGCGTTGATTGATTACGCTGTGCGTGCAGGGGGGCTTATCAGTGGGGCGACGCTCGATGAGTTGAATGCTCTTTCCGCCTATGCTCGCGATATGGGCCTCGCCTTTCAAATTCAAGACGATATTTTAGACGTCGAAGGCGATGCGGCGCTCATGGGAAAAGCCGTGGGTAAGGACGAAAACCTTGGCAAAGCCACATTTGTGTCACTCTTGGGCCTTCAATCCGCGAAAGATAAAGCGCATGAATTGGGGATAGCGGCAAAAGCGCATCTTGAACCCTTTGGAGAAAAGGCGCAGACCCTGAAAGAGACTGTGGATTTTGTGCTTCAAAGACGGCATTAGATCGTATTCAGACTGCGAATAGGAAGTTCTTAAATGGTCGACACACCTTTATTGGATACAGTCAAGACGCCTTCGGATATGAAAGGCCTTTCAAGAGATCAGTTAAAGCAACTCGCCGATGAAGTGCGTGCTGAGGTCATTGATGCCGTTTCTGTGACAGGTGGACATTTAGGCGCTGGCTTGGGCGTGGTCGAATTGACTGTCGCTATCCATGCTTTGTTCAATACACCCGAAGATAAGCTGATTTGGGATGTCGGCCATCAATGCTACCCACATAAGGTTTTAACGGGCCGTCGTGACCGCATTCGTACGCTTCGCAAAGGCGGTGGGCTATCCGGGTTTACCAAACGGGCCGAGAGCGAATATGACCCGTTTGGCGCGGCGCATAGTTCGACGTCTATTTCTGCGGGTATGGGCTTTGCGACGGCACGTGATTTGGCAGGCAAAGAAGGCCATGTGATTTCTGTAATTGGCGATGGGTCAATCACGGCGGGTATGGCTTACGAAGCCATGAATAATGCAGGCGCAACGGATTCGCGTCAGATCGTTATTTTGAATGATAATGATATGTCGATTGCCCCTCCTGTTGGGGCTATGAGCCACCTCTTGTCTCGCACGGTTAGTTCGGGAGGTTATCAAGCCCTACGCGGCGCAGCGAAAGCCATGGTCAAAAACGCACCACGCCCTGTGAAGTCCACGGCGAAAAAGACTGAAGAATATACACGCGGCATGTTCACGGGCGGAACGTGGTTCGAAGAGCTTGGGTTCTTTTACGTTGGGCCTGTCGATGGACATGACCTCGACGCGCTTATCCCCGTTTTGGAAAACGTCAAAAATATGAAAGACGGCCCTGTCCTCATTCATGTTGTGACGCAAAAGGGCAAGGGCTACGCGCCGGCGGAAAACTCTGCCGATAAATATCACGGCGTTTCCAAGTTTAATGTCGTCACGGGCGAGCAGAGTAAGTCTATTCCAAACGCGCCGAGCTATACGTCTGTTTTCGGGAGCCAACTCGTCAAGCAAGCTGAAAAAGATGACAAAATCGTCGGCATTACGGCGGCGATGCCGGGTGGCACGGGCATGAATATCTTTGGGAAATCTTTCCCAGACCGCATGTTTGATGTCGGGATTGCGGAACAACATGCCGTGACCTTTGCGGCAGGTTTAGCGGCGGATGGGTTTAAGCCTTTCTGTGCGATTTACTCGACTTTCCTCCAGCGTGGCTATGACCAAGTGGTGCATGATGTGGCGATACAAAACTTGCCCGTGCGTTTCGCTATGGACCGCGCGGGATTAGTTGGGGCCGATGGGCCAACCCATGCGGGGGCGTTTGATATTGCTTATTTGGGGTGTCTCCCGAATTTCACACTCATGGGGGCGGCAGATGAAGCTGATTTGGCGCGCATGGTCGCGACCGCTGTGGCGCATGATAGCGGCCCGATTGGGTTCCGTTATGCGCGGGGTGAAGCGACAGGGATTGAAATTCCTGAAAATCCTCAGCCGCTCGAAATCGGCAAGGGCCGTATCATGAAAGAAGGGTCGCGTGTTGCTATTCTGTCTTATGGAACCCGCTTAAGCGAAGCCATGATGGCGGCGGAATTGTTAGATACACAAGGTCTCTCCACGACTGTGGCGGATGCACGATTTGCTAAGCCTTTGGATAAAGACCTTGTACGCCGCCTTGCGGATGAACACGAAGTTCTCATTACGATTGAAGAAGGTGCGGTTGGCGGTTTCGGCGCATTTGTCTTGCATGAACTCGCGGACAGTGGACGCCTCGATAATGGCTTGAAAGTCCGCACTATGACTTTGCCTGATATCTTCATCGATCAAGACACACCTGCGCTTATGTATAAGCAAGCCGGATTAGATGCAGACGCGATTGTGGAAACCGTGTTCAAAGCGCTAGGCCAAGAGTTCAACGCGCAGATGAATTTGGCTTAGGCAGTCATAGTCACAGATTACGTTTAACCCTGAATTTGTGTTTTCTTCTGACTCAAGCCTTCGCTCATGCTCTTCATAAGCGCCTGTATTTTTGGGCTAGAGCGTAGGTCGGGATGTGTGAGTACCCATAGACCGTAGATCTGTGCGGAAGGATTATCGTCTAACTTGACCAAACTAGGCTCAGAGTCAGCCATAAAACAAGCCGCGCGAGACAGGCCTAATCCATTTTTCAGCGCTAAGAAGCGAGATTGAATGTCGTGTATTACAAGTCCCGACGGACAATTTGGATAAGTTGTTTTCGAAATCCAATCTGACTTTTCACTTGCAGTTATCCAACGATATTCTTTTTCGGGGGTGTTCGTTAAATAAGCACGATTCGCATAGTGATTGATGCCCACTGTGCATATTTGACGTCCAACGAGATGGTCTGGCGGGGTGGCATGACCACGAATAACCACATCCGCTTCGCCGCGATCTAAATCTGCCAGCTTGTCAGTTCCCGTAATTGTCAGTTCGATATCAGGATAGGTTCGAACGAAATCATTGATTTCATCTAACAAAAGATATTGCAAAACGGCCTGCGGAATAGAGAGGCTCACAGGGCCTGATAAGTTGTCTTGGGAACCTCTTTGAATACGCGTTGCGGTATAATCTAGCTCTTCTATACGCTCTGCTAAGGCGACACGCTCTAAGCCATAAGCTGTTGCTCGATAGGCTCTGCCTTGCCTTTCAAAAACAGGCGAGGGCTCGTGATTTTCTAAGGCTGCCAGACGTCGCGCAATCGTTGTGTGTGTTACGCCCAACGCATCGCCTGCTGCTCTGAGAGTTCCGCACCGATGGAGCGTTAAAATTAATCTATGGTCATCCCAATCTCGCATTCTTTTTTGTAACGTTTTTGCACCAAGACTACAAGAAATCTCGTGTTTCAATAATATTTGGTGCGTTTACACATAATTTCTATAACGATTTTAAAGGATTTCTTATTATGAAACTATCATTCCCTGTGTTGGCCTCAGCGTGTTTTGCGGCGACACTTGCTCTATCTGCTTGTGCTGGCGTTACTCAAACGGAAACAACAAAATCATCTACTGTGCCTGAAAATATAACGCTAAATTTAGAGGCAGGTCAGGTGCTCCAACTGGCTTTAGTGCGGTCAAAAGAAGGCGATGAAGCGCAAGCTATACGTCAAAAGTATTTTCAAACGGCTATTCCTTATGCAGAAAGCCTAGGCGATGAATTTTTAGGAAACCTACGCGTAAAGAATACGCTTATTGGTGAGAACAAACCAACAGCTATCGCGATCTATGCTTTTCCAGATGAGGCCGCGCAGACAGCGTTTCAGAGTAGCCCTGATTGGCCAGAATATCAGCGTATGCGAAGAGAAGGTTGGGATGAACTCCATGTCTTATCGACAACTATCGCTTCCGATATGACGCTGAATTTCAATCCGTCTAAAAACTATACGCTCGCCGTAGCGTGGACGCAGCCTGATACATTAGATGACTATCAACGTTATCTCGACGGAATTGAACCAAACTTTGATGAAATTGGGGCTAAATATGTGGCGCGATTTAACGGTGTCAATCTACAATCACAAACGGATGCAGGGGGTGATCCTTCGCAATTAACACTTGTGGAATGGGACGGCGCGCCTGACCTTAAAGGTCTTCAGAAAACAGAAGGCTATCAAAATAATTCAAAGTATTTTCAAAAAGCGATTAAGCGTTTTGACTTCTATTGGCTGACGACTCCAAAAGTATAAAGGGCTTCGACAGAGCCTATTAATTCCAGTATTGGTGCGTTATGCGCGCCGATCAATATCTTGTTTCTCATGGCTATTATCCGTCTCGGGCGCGGGCGCAGTCTGCGATTAAGGCGGGTAAGGTCTTTGTCAATGGGGCGGCGCTTCGCAAAGCCTCTCAAAATATTCCTGATGATGCCGAGGTTATTGCCGGGCAAGAGCACCCTTGGGTCTCACGCGGTGGGCTGAAACTCGCACATGCTCTGGAGGTTTTTGATTTTGACCCCGCAGGGTTAAACTGCCTGGATGTGGGGTCTTCAACAGGTGGATTTACACAAGTCTTACTTGAGAAAGGTGCATCCCATGTTTGTGCCGTTGATGTGGGGCAGGGACAACTTCACTCAAGCCTACACGATCATCCACGTTTGACCTCACTTGAAGACCAAGATGCGCGGGCTTTGACATCAAAGATTATCGGCTTTGCGCCAGAGCTTATCGTTTGCGATGCGAGCTTTATTGCTTTGTCGAAAGTCCTCGAAATCCCGCTGTCTCTGGCGGCAGAAAAGGCCACAATCATAAGCCTTGTTAAGCCGCAATTTGAAGTCGGTCGTGACGGGATTGGTAGAGGCGGATTGGTCAAAAGCGAAGACCTTGCTTTGCAGTCTTTGGGCATAGTCAAAACATGGCTCAATGAGGCGGGATGGCCGGTCAAAGGAGAAGATGTCTCTCCCATCAAAGGGGGCTCGGGGAATACGGAATATTTAATCTGGGCTGAAAAGCTTTAAGCCGAATATAAAAAACCCCGCCAAGGCGGGGTTAGATTTCTTAGTGACGACGTCTGTTGTGATGCCTTACACGACGTACATTATGCCCGCGATTGCGATAGCCGCGATTGTTACGGTACCCTCTGTTATTACCTACGTTGATGTACACAGATGTCCGTGGACGCGTGTAATATGAGCTCGGATAATAAGGCGATGAATAAACAACACGCGGCTGCACATAAGTCGTTGTGTGATGCGTGCGGTAATTTGGCTGGTAATACCCATTATTATAATGCGTTGTCGTCCGTGTAGGATAACCACCGTAATAACCCGTATTCGAATTATAATAGCCTGTATTTTGGTTATAGTAACCGCCATTATTATAGCGAACGTTATTATTGCCGTCGCTTGCGATCGCTGCGCCTGCAACGCCGCCAATAACGGCACCTAGGACGGAACCTTCTGTGCGCGCACCATTGCCGGCGAGCTGGCTGCCGATGACCGCACCGGCCACTGCGCCAATAGCGCCGCCAACGAGCTGTTGGTCGCCTGAGTTTTGATGAGTATGATAATAGCCATTGTCATGGGCTGAGGCCGCGAGGGGTGCGGCTACGACGGTTGCGATAGCGGCGATTGTAAATCCAATTTTAAAACGCATGAGAGACTCCTTAATAATACATCCTAAATTCGCCCTGCTTGTTTCTAAACATCTCGAATATCTGTATTTACACTATCTAAAGCAATATGAATGGATGCGGAACAAATCGCTCATTTACATTAAAATTGAGTCATAAAAAAACCACCTCTGAGGCGAGGTGGTTCTCAAACTTAGCGTTTTAGACGCGCGTTAGTGTTTTGTTTTGCAACGCTTATCTTCGTAATGATGACCGCCTGCTAACACGTCGTCTCCGACATAATTGCCATTACCGTCATAACGCTTATGACTGTCTGAATAGCAATAAGTCGATGGCGCAGGCGCTTGATATGTTGGGGCCTCATATGTTGTGACGGGTGCCGGTTGCACGATAACGCGAGGCGCAGAGAGGCATGTCCCATCTGACTGTAATGTCGTGCCTGATGGGCAGTTTGACTGAATAACCATAGGTGGCTCGGCATAGACTGTTTTTGCCGGTTCTTTGCAGGTTCCATTGCCTTGGTCGATTGTGCCTGTTGGACACTGTGCTTCAATCACGATGGGGGCTTGGCCCATGATTGTTTTGGCAGGTTCCAAACATGTCCCATTACCCTGATCTGTTGTGCCTGTTGGGCATTGAGCAGGAATAACGATGGGGGCAGGTTCAACGATTGTCTTTGCTGGCGCGAGGCATGTTCCGTTGCCTTGGTCGGATGTGCCAGACGGGCAGTTTGCTGGAATAACGATAGGCGCTTGACCCATTACTGTTTTAGCAGGTTCGAGACATGTGCCGTTGCCTTGATCCGTTGTACCCGCGGGGCAAGTAGACGGGATAACGACGGGCGGCGGGGCCATAACGGTCTTGGCAGGTTCCATACAGGTACCATTGCCTTGATCAATTGTGCCAGACGGGCACTGCGCGGGAATGACGGTCGGTGCAGGTTCATAAACTGTGCGCGGCGCCGACAGACAGGTTCCATCATATTGTTCCGTTGTTCCAGAAGGACAATCAGATTTTACCACAACGCGTTCTTTGCGGATGACTTCACGTTGGATGCGTACAACAGGGGGTGGTGTGTAAGTCACGCGTGGCGCAGAATAAGTCGTCACAGGGATAATGGGTCCCGCAACATATTCACCACGATGAGCACCCATAGGCACCGTTGGTAAAACAGGGCCAAGATTCGGACCTGTTAACGGGCCATAAAAGGGGCCTGCTGCGGGTGCGCCGGCAACCGCACCGACGACGGGGAGTTGACCAGAGCCAGTGTAATTTGTTGGAAGTCTAACACTCCCATTATAGTTCGTTGGCAGTCTTACGCTGCCGCTGTAATTCGTCGGAAGCGTTACGCCGCGCTGATAAGCAACAGGGGCTCCACCATAGGCTTGACCGCCATAAACGGCTGAGCCGCCACCATAGGCAGGGGTCGCATAACGCGACTGTTGTCCGCGATTGCTTAGAGCATATCCTGCGACACCGCCGAGAACGGCACCAATCGCTGTACCTTCTTGACGTTGACCAGAACCTGCGAGGTTAGATCCAATGACACCTCCTAAACCAGCGCCGATGGCCGTTCCGCCGAGATTGCGTCCGTTAAAGCCGGGATTAAACTGTCCCGCATAAGGGTTTCCATAATAATTCGATCGTGAGTTGCCATAAGCGGCCCCTGCTAGGCCTCCTGCAACAGCGCCAATGGCTGTATATTCATCACCCATCCCATTTGGCGCCAAGTTAGAGCCAATCGCTCCGCCGAGACCTGCGCCAATCGCGCCGCCAAGAACTGTATTATTGTCCAAATTGCCGATAAACTGAGCATTAGCAACGGAGGGTGAAAGGGCCATGGCGAGTGACGCCGCTGTGACCCATAAAATTTTGTGACGAAGAGTTTTCATGTCGAATGGCTCCTGAGACCCTAGTAAAAAGCGTTGTGAATGCAAAAAACGCACCAGTTCCTCAAAATACCACATTAAACGTGTTTCTGACTAACAGGCTCTCGTTTCAGGCGAGTCAGATATAAAAGAAAACCCCGATCGTTCGACCGGGGTTTTGTATTTGCCTTTGGGGGAAGGCCTTAGTGGTTTGAGTAACAAAGGTCACGCGAGCTTCCATGATAGTGGCCACGATTGTTGTTATAGCTGTAGTCGCGGAAATCGTTTCGACGGTTTTTAATGTCCTTTTTGCGATCCTTAAGCTCACGCAATTCTTGCCCTATCGCATAGAGGCGACGGTCGATCCAACGACTCCGATCGTAACGATTACGACGCTCAAGATCACGACCTTCTGCGCGTAAGGCATCAATACGGTAGTTGATACGGTCTAACCTATCATTCCCACGGTTATTATAACCATAGTTCCGGTTATTTGAGCTATGGCCACGATGTCCAACGGTTACGACGGCGGGCTGATAACCCCGATCGCGGTGCTGATATTGCGTGGTATGAACGACGCGATTATTTAATTCACGACGACATTTCACACTTTCATCACCGAGGGCGGCACCCGCTCCGGCGCCTAGGATAGCCCCGATAACGGCGCCTTCATTGGCGTCACCTCGTCCAGCGACTTCAGAACCGATAAGTCCGCCGATAACAGCGCCGAGGACACCGCCTACGACTTGGGCTTCATCATTCTTGTTTTCGCAGCGGTAATCTGAGGCAGAGGCCACAGAGGGTACTGTCGCTAGGGCAGTCGCGGCGAGAGCGACAGCGGTGAGTGTTTTGGCTTTGTTTAAAAGGGCCATGTTTCAGTCTCCTGTCTTTACAAGCGGCGAAGGGGAATGCCTGTGCCGTTGATTCGAGGTATAGAGGAGACGCTCTGAACTCTCTCTGAGTTCAGAATTCATTTTCAGTTCAGGAAGATGACCGCGTTAGGAAAGATGGGTATTTAAGAACTGACCGGCTTCATCCAGAGCGTCAGTGGCGGCCTGGATGTAGTTATCGAACATCTGAAACACGTGCGGGACATGATCCCAGCTTTGTAAGATAACAGGCGAGCCCGCAGTGTCCATCTTGGATGCATAACGCACGGCATCATCATATAGCATTTCCGAGGCGCTGACTTGAATGAGTGTCGGGGGCAGGTTGGAAAGATCATTATGAATGGGTGAAATATCAGGGTCTGTCGGTTTATAGCCCGTCATTTTTTTCATACCCATTAAAAGAAGAAGCCGCGGTAATTTCAAGAGCGGTCCGATAAGCGGCTGCAACATAAGGTCCGTTTCGAAGTTACCTTTAATTGAAGGGCTAGAGGCAGTGGAGTCAACAGCAGGGGAAAGCACATAAACCGCTTCGGGTTTTTTAAGGTCTGTGCCGCGCACCCAATTTGAGACCATGAGAGAGAGGTTCCCGCCTGCGCTGTCCCCCGCGACCGCAAGCTTGCGCGTAGGGGCAGGGCCGTCTGGCCCGTTCGCCACAATCCATTCATAAGCTACGCGACAATCATCAACGGACGCTTTGCGCGAGTTTTCTGGCATAAGTCGGTAATTCGGGACGAAAATGGCCGCTTTTGTTCGCTTGGCGAGGTTAGTCGTTAGCGGGCGATGGCTTATATCACTGCCTACTGTGCCGCCGCCGCCGTGCAAATAAAGAACGCGCTTATCTGGATCATAACCCTTCACAAGCGTCCAGGCACCGTGAACTGTGACATTGCCGATAACGGCTACGTCTTCGCGGTATTCAGTGTCAGGGTCTGTGCGAGCCAAACCACCCGCTTCGAAAAATTTGCGTTTATCTGTAATTTTCGCCTTACGGTTTTCTTTAGATTTGGAAGGAGTGATGAATTTATCGATGAGATATTGGTTTAAATCCGCCAAGCCTTCGGCATTTGGATTAACTGGAAAGTCGATGGCTCTATCTTGGTCATAAATAGAAAGATCAGGGCCCGATAAAGATTTAAGGCGCTTTTTATAGGCCCAAAGCCCTCCACCCGCGATAAGAGCGGCACTGCCTAGAAACGCCAGATGAAACATAAATACTCCAAAACCGATATATTATGTGTCGCATAACACAAAGCTCGGCTTTTTCTTCTAATTATCACGCTTAGCAGCCCTGCAAATTTAACAGTTCGATTCAATCATTTTTAATATGTGTTTTGTAAAATACACTAAATGTTCTTCACTTCTTGTTGAGTTGAGGGACGTAAAAAGAGTGTAGGGCAAAATGTTTAACTTCATTACCGAAGAGAATGCGGAGGATTGGCGTCCCTCGGTTGAGTATTTTATCAACGTCGCTGCGTTTGTTCTTTCTGTCGCAAGTCTGACCCTATTAGCAAATCAAGCAACGCCGCTATTTTGGCTGTATCCTGCCTTTTGTTTACTGCGGTTAGGCTTTTACCATTTCAAAAAACCTCAAAGAGGTTTTGGCGCATTGTGTGGTTTCTTTGACTTAGCTTTTGTATTGGGTCTCATTCACCAAGCTGGATTTAGCACAGTACATTACGGCGTTCTTTACAGTGTTATTACGCTCCATGCTTTGAGATTTAGGGCGACTCAAACGCTTAGCCTCGGTGTCATGTCTATTTTAGGCATAATTAGTCTAGGCTTTGGAGGCGTTCTACCTGCAAATCCCGTCATGACGTTTACGGCTCTGGCCCTCTTTACAGCGCTTTTCACAATGTTTTCTTACAAGGCTGAAGCCGTCCTAAATGGGGCTATTGCAAATAAAAAAGCTACAAAAGCAATTAAGGCAGCTCAATCAACACTGGCTCTGAAAAGCAAAGTGATGAGTGAAATGAGTGGCGATTTAAAAACGCCGATGGACAGTGTTTTGAGTGTCTCCAAAGCGCTTAGGAAAACGCCTTTATCAACAGAACAAAAACAATATGTCGAAGTGTTAGAAACATCAGGCCATACGCTATTATCTGCTATAGAAAATATAATGGACTTCACGCAGATGGAGTCTGGCGCGCTCACATCTAAGTTGGAAGACCTCGATTTGAACGAGACGCTAAGGCATGTCGCAAAATCATTTGGCTCAAAGGCGCGCCGTAAAGGTCTCGACTTTTTAATCAATGTCCATCCCGGGTCTCAAATGGCGCTCACGGGGTATGAAAAACGTCTTAGACAAATTATCAATAGTCTCGTCGATAATGCGATCAAATTTACCTCAAAGGGTCACGTTATTTTAGACGTCTCGTCTAAGCCCATTAATGCAAAATTGGCCCAATTAGTTGTAACAATATCCGACAGCGGTTTAGGACTTTCCAAAACTCAAATTGAGACAATCCTAAAGGGCGCAACTTCGCCAAATCAGACGCAAAGCAGTCGAGGTTTGGGGCTTAAAATTGTTCAAATGCTTTTAGGCGTTCAAGGTGAAGCTCTGCATGTTGAGTCCGTTCAAGGTGAGGGGACGACCTTCTCATTTGAACTACATATGCCTTATCGAAAAGAGGTCTCCGAACCTAACCCGCTTGTGTCGGTTTCTTCAAAATTGAGAGGGTTGAGGACGCTTATCGTCAACGACCTGCCAGAGGAGTCAGATTACTTACAAACGGCTCTCAATCATGCAGGGCTCATGCCGCAGATTGTTGATAATGCTGAAAGCGCCTGTCAGGCTATTAATGCCGCACACAATGCGGATAGAAGCTATAACTTAATCCTTATTGATTATGATATGCCTGAATTTGACGGCTTGAAATTGGTTGAACTCATCCGTAGCCGAGAAGAATTAGATGCGATGCAAATCATTGCGCTATCTTCCTCTGATGAGGCATCGGTTGAAAAGGCGTTTTTCGCATTCGAGGGGACGCAATATCTATTGAAACCCTACTCGCAATTAGACTTGCAAAAAGCTATCGCAACAGTTGTTAAAGATAACTATTTACCGCAAGCGACAACGCCAAAAAAAGTCGCTTAACCCACTTGCCCTCGATGTCTTAGCATATGATCGGCCAGAACGACGGCCATCATGGCTTCGGCAACAGGAACAGCGCGGATGCCCACGCAAGGGTCGTGACGCCCTTTGGTTTGGACGTCAATTTCTTCGCCTTTGGACGTTACGGATCGTGTTTTTTGCATCATAGAAGAGGTCGGTTTAATCGCGACACGGGCGATGATTTCATCACCATTGCTGATGCCACCCAAAATGCCCCCTGATTTATTAGACAGGAAGCTTGGGCCATTCTCGCCATTGCGCATTTCATCAGCATTTTGAACGCCCGTCATGCCCGCCGTTTCAAACCCCGCACCGATTTCGACGCCTTTGGCCGCGTTGATTGACATAAGACCCATAGCCAGATCCGAGTCAAGTTTACCATAGACGGGTGCGCCCCATCCTGCGGGGACGCCGCTGGCGCGCACTTCGACCAGAGCGCCAACGGAATTGCCGTCTTTGCGAACGGAGTCGAGATAGCCTTCCCAGTCTTTCGCGGCCTCTGCATCAGGGCACCAGAACTGGTTTTGTGTGGTTTGTTCCCAATCCCAATTTTCTGGATTGATTTTTCTATCGCCAAGTTGAACGACTGCGCCGCGTATTTG
>CAYGSV010000037.1:7544-14368 GCA_964352635.1 uncultured Algimonas sp. | reverse complement strand
AGGCTGGGGCAAATGACCCCATTTTAGAAGAAATGACTGAGATTGAAGAAGGTCATGACGGATTGCCAACAAATGTGGCCTTGTCCTTGGTTTGGGTCCTTATCGGTCTTGTAGGCTTAATCGGCGGTGGCTGGTTGATTGTTGAAAACGCACAAGTCATTGCGGCAGGGTTTGGTATTTCTGAAACGATTATTGGTCTCACGATTGTGGCCATCGGAACGTCGCTTCCTGAAATTGCTACAGTTGTAATTGCGTCCTATCGTGGCCATTCAGAGGTCGCGATTGGCAATGTGTTAGGCTCTAATATCTTCAACTCACTCGCTGTTATGGGCGCTGCGGCTATGGCTGGCCCTGTTGCTGTTGAAAAAGAACTGTTCGTTTTCGATTTTTGGGTGATGCTTGTTGCTATGTTAGCACTGTTTGTCTTTGTCTTATCGCGCAAACCTATCGGGCGTAAAACTGGTGTTATGTTCACAATAGGCTATATTCTTTACATGCTGGCGATTGCCTCGCGTGTTATGTAATGCGCTATGAGTTCTTATCTTGAAATAGAAAAAGACTTTCAGTTTGAGGCCGCGCATTATTTTGGCCACCCAGACGCGAATGATTTATTCAAACATATCCACGGTCACTCTTTTTCGGGGAAGGTCATTATTCGTGGCAATCCGCAATCGGATAAGGGATGGATTAAAGACCTCTGGAAGATTGAAAATATCGTCAAAGCGGTAGTCGCGCCTTTGGATCATTCTTTGCTCAATGAGATTGAAGGCCTTGATCAGCCTGCCTTAGAACAAATCGCGATGTGGATTTTTGAACGCCTCTCACCAAAGCTTGAAGGGCTCGTCTGCGTTGAAGTCGGGCGACCTTCTTGCGGAGAACGCGCACGTTACGTCATCAATGAATAAGACGGTTCTGATAACAGGCGGAGCCGCGCGGGTCGGCGCAGAAATTGCCAAAGGTCTCGCAAAAGACGGTTGGACCGTTATCATTCATTATTTCAGAAGCGCGGGCAGGGCGGATGATCTTGTCGCTTCTATCAAAGACTCGGGCGGCAAAGCATTTTCAGTCCAAGCCAATCTCGCCGTACCCCAAGAGTGCGATACGCTTATCTCTCGCGCCTCCAAAGCTTGCGGCACGCCCATAACTGTGCTCATCAATAATGCTTCCACATTTAAAGATGACCGCGCCCAGGATATGTCCCGCGCAAGTTATGATTACCACATGGACGCCAACCTGCGTGCGCCTTTGATTTTGTCTCAGCACTTCGTGGAGCAAATTAATGGGCAGGGGGCTATTATCAACTTGATTGATCAACGTGTCTTTAAACCCAATCCGCTCTTCTTTTCTTACAGCCTCTCAAAAGCAGGACTTCATTGGGCAACTAAGACAATGGCGCAGAGCTTTGCGCCAAATATCCGCGTAAACGGTATTGGCCCTGGGCCTGTCTTGCAAAACACGGGGCAAACCCCTGAAGAGTTTGAGACCGAGGAAAGTGAAACCTTGCTTGAATATGGCTCGCCGCCCGAAGCCATTCTACAAGCTGTCAGATATTTGCTTGAGGCGACTTCGGTAACAGGGCAAATGATTGCCGTCGATAGTGGCCAACATCTCCGTTGGGAAACGCCAGATCAAATGATTGGCCAAGAAGAAAAAGACTAATGTTGAAACAATCCTCCATTTATCGCCGATTAAGAGACAAACAAGCGCTCGCGCCGACAACACGCATCTTTGTGCGCGGCTTGCAAATTCAAGCGTCCATCGGCGTTCATCCGCATGAATATGAAGCCACACAGCTTATTATCCTCGATATCGAATTAGACATGAGCGGCATGGACGCCCCGAAAGAAGACCGTTTGCACGAAACGCTTGATTACGGTGTTGTGGCTGAAAAGGCCGAAGAATTAGCCCTAGAGTCTCACGTGCAACTCGTAGAGACTTTAGCCGAACGTATTGCTGATTGGGCGCTGAGATATGATAAGCGTGTTCAAAGCTGTGCAGTACGCATATCAAAACCACAGGCACTTCTAAAAGCCGAAGCCGCTGGCGTGGAGATTTTGAGAAGGCGATAAAGGAGAGGCCGTATATGTCTGACAGTCTGAACGTATTAGGTACGCCTCTTAAACCGTGTTCCCTTGATCCTTTAACGGGGTATTTCAGAGATGGCTGTTGTGAAACGGGCCCCTCAGACCGTGGCCGTCATATTGTTTGCGCCGTCATGACAGATGAATTTTTGGCTTATTCCAAAGCCCAGGGCAATGACCTTTCAACGCCCTTGGCTATCTATAATTTTCCAGGTCTCAAGGCAGGGGACCAATGGTGTCTTTGTCTTGATAGATGGCGTGAGGCGCATAAGGCCGGTAAAGCCCCGCTACTTGTTTTGGAGTCTACGCATCAAATTGCGCTAGAGCGCGTCGAATTATCCGTGCTTGAGGGATTTGCAGTTAAGTCTGACAATGCCTAGTTAGGATCTATGCCTTCTGCAGACTCATCTTCAAAACAGGGGAAGACGATCCTTGTCGGCACGGACCGTATTGCGGATTATGTAAAACGCTTACCCAGCAAGCCAGGTGTTTACCGCATGATGGATGAACACGGCACGGTGCTCTATGTCGGCAAAGCCAAAGACCTTAAGAAACGCGTTACGGCTTATACAAAATATGATCGCCACCCCATGAGGATTAAGCGAATGATACGCGCGACGACAGAGATGGAATTCGTTGTTTGCGCGACGGAAACCGAAGCGCTTTTACTTGAAGCCAGCCTCATTAAGCGTTTGAAACCGCGTTATAATATCTTGCTTCGCGACGATAAGAGCTTTCCCTATATTATCGTGCGTAAAGACCATCCTGCG
This sequence comes from uncultured Algimonas sp., assembly GCA_964352635.1. GTDB lineage: Bacteria > Pseudomonadota > Alphaproteobacteria > Caulobacterales > Maricaulaceae > Litorimonas. The sequence goes on along the minus strand of CAYGSV010000037.1, from coordinate 11,517 downwards.
GCGCAGGTGAATAAACATCGCGGCGCTCGAAACATCAAAGGGGATTATTACGGTCCCTTTGCGAGTGCTTGGGCAGTTAATCGTACGCTCGACACTTTGCAACGGGCGTTTCGCCTTAGGAATTGTTCTGACAGTATTTATCAATCCCGCTCACGCCCGTGTATGCAATACCAAATCAAACGCTGTTCTGCGCCCTGTACAGGCGAGATTTCGATTGATGATTATGGACAGCTTATTTCTGATGCCGAAGATTTTCTAAGAGGGAAGTCTGACAGCCTGCGCCAACGCTTATCAAAAGAAATGAACCAAGCGGCCAAAGATCTCAATTTTGAAAAAGCGGCTGAGTTAAGAGATCGTATCTCTGCCATGGCAAAGGTCAGCACGACCTCTGGCGGTATGAATCCGACGACATTTACAGATGCTGACGTCATTGGCCTGCATACGGGCGGCGGCCAAACCTGTATCCAAGTCTTCTTCTTCCGAGCAGGGCAAAATTGGGGGAATAGCTCCCACTTCCCACGCCACAGTAAAGATCAAACCTCTGCGGAGGTCATGGAAGCTTTCATTACTCAGTTCTATTCGAACAAACCTATCCCTAAAAACATATTCGTTAGCGAAGACCTACCGAGTTTAGATTTGGTGCAACGCGCGCTTTCGGAACAGTCTGACCGTAAGGTCGATATTGCGCGCCCTATTCGAGGCGAGAAGAAGAAACTTGTGGGGCAAGCGACTTTAAACGCGCAAGAGGCATTGGGACGCAAACTTGCGGAAACAGAAACTCAGACGAAACGTCTCAAAGAAATCCAAGAGTTATTCGGGCTGGATAATCCACCTGAACGCATTGAAGTTTATGATAATAGCCATATCCAAGGCACAAATGCGATTGGCGCGTTTATCGTGGCAGGGCCAGAAGGCTTACGGAAACGCGACTATCGCACGTTCAATATCGTTGATGAAAACACTGCGCCCGGTGATGACTATGCGATGATGCGCGAAGTGTTTCGTCGGCGCTTTTCACGTTTAGCCAAAGATAAAACGCTCGAATCGCCAGACCTTCTCTTGAATGATGCCGGGAAGGGGCAATTATCTGTTGTGACGGAAACGCTCAAAGATTTGGGTGTTTTGGAACGAACAACGCTTGTTGGCATCGCCAAGGGCCCTGATAGAAATGCGGGGCGTGAGACGTTTTTCATGAATGGCCGTCATGAATTTACCCTGCCGCCACGAACGCCCACGCTTTATTATTTGCAACGTCTTCGCGACGAAGCGCATCGTTTTGCTATTGGCACACACAGAGCGCGTCGTAAGAAAGATATAAAAAAGAGCCCCTTAGACGGCATTCCGGGTGTGGGGCCAGGGCGTAAGAAAGCCTTACTCGCTCATTTTGGTTCAGCCAAAGCCGTGAAAGGCGCCTCCGCCGAAGAGCTTGCAACTGTTGAAGGTGTGAGTGATAAGATGGCAAACACGATTCACGATTATTTTCGCGATAAGTAATCATGTCTAAAAGGGGATAAGATGACAGATGCAGATCAAGTCTCTCCGAAGGAAGCAGGCGGTGCCTTGGCCGATGCGCTCACTTTAGCGCGTATTTTAATCACGCCCGTCATAATGGCACTCATCATTTTCTATTGGCCTGACACGCAAATGGCCGTGTTCGCGTCTGTTTTATTTATTGTGGCGGCCCTAACTGATATTTTCGATGACTTTTTTGGCGGGGACTCGCAATCATCTTATCGAAAATATGGCTGGGTCGATGATGTTGCCGATACAGTTTTGATTGTTGGGTGTTTAATTGCCCTGTCTATTGTGCTGTTTCGCGCGAAGATGTTCGCATGGCCTTTTGCTATTCCAGCGCTCATTATTATTGGGAGGGAATTAGGTGTCGGTCTTATCAAAGGCTATGAGCTATCTCGATTTGGCTGGCCAGATACTAAGCTCTCAAATGCTAAATCGGGCCTGTCTATGTTAGCCGTTTGTATTTTGGTCGCGTCCCCTTGGTTGACCCAAGCCTTGGATAAGATGCGGGCGAACCGTATTGATCCTTTGGAAGTATTTGATGCGGCATCGCCTTGGATATGGATTGGTGGGCAAGTCGTCTTATGGATCGCCGCACTCCTTTCAATTATCACGGCTATTCAAATTTTCCGAACACCACTCCAAGCGAATGACGCCTAATGTCTAATCCTGAAATCACGACTCCAGCCGATAGGCATTCGCTTTATTGGCTACCCAATGCTTTAACCGTGGCGCGTATTTTGAGTGTGCCTTTGTTTATCGCAGGGATTCTCTCCGTCTCGTTCCAGTGGAATTTATTCCTTGGAAAAGCGTGGGTTCTACTTAGCCTTTTCGTCTTGGCCGCCTTTACCGACTTCCTAGACGGTTATCTGGCCAGAAAATGGAAGGTCGTATCAGGATTTGGTCGTATGATTGATCCTATTGCCGACAAGTTATTGGTAGCAGGCTGTTTGATTGCCTTTTGTATTGCGTCTCTAGGCAATCCACTCTTTTTGATTCCGTCTTTGGCGATTGTGTTTCGTGATATTTTGGTGTCTGGGGTAAGGGAGCATGCGGCTTTGACAGGGCGCGTTATGCCCCCGACTAATCTGGCGAAATGGAAAACAGCCTTTGAAATGCTTGCCATCGCGATTTTGCTTATCTGGATTTTAACCAAGGCTTATCTGCCGATTGATACCGTCATTCCCGATATTCAAGTCGTTGCGAAATATGCAGGTTTAGGATGTCTCTGGTTGGCGGCTATTCTGTCAGTTTACACAGGATCACTTTATTTTCGAGCCGCGTTAAAAGGCTAAGCTAAGCCGATATCCGACCTATATTGGCTAGGTGTTTTGCCAAACCAAGTTTTGAAAGCGCGACTAAAGGCGCTGTGGTCATTAAATCCGAGCATTAGTGCAATATCCGACTGGCTGTATTTGTTTGACCGCATATAGGTTTCACAATTGACGATACGAGCTTCTTTTAAAATGGATATGAAGCTCTTGCCTTCAGCGGTTAATTTTCGTCTTAAGCTTCTTTCGCTCATCCCCATGACTTGCGCTGCACGGCCTATATGCGGCCTCTCATCTGAAAGCGTACTTTGAATGAAGAAGAATACTTCATCACTTGCCGTCATTGGGAGGTGTAATTGCTTGAGTTGCTTATCTAATCTTGCTTTTAGGAATTTCAGAATTTCGGGGTCTCTATTTGGCATAGGCACATCAACCGTATGGGCTATGAACTCAATCTCATCCTTTTCTGCTTCAAATATTACATTGTTGCAAAAAAGTTGTTTGTACAAATTCGTATTTTCAGGAGCTTTATGCCGAAAACGGACGGATAAGACAACGTTCTCTTCTCCCCAAAGCAGCCAGCGCCCTATCGAAGCATAGCCAACAAACAACAGTTCTAAGAAATAGCGGTGAAACTCTATATCTGTATAATGTGGAAACCACCTTACCCAAGCGGAGCTATCATCGACATGAAGTTCTGTTGTTCCGATTTGCTGAATTAAAGGCTGATAAGCATGGTTTATCGCCATAACCTCTCTGATGTTACTGCAAAATGGAAATGCATATCCAATATCAAGTAGGGTTGCGGGTCTAAATAATGTGCCAACTTCTAAACCGATTGTTTGGCGTCCAGTTTGTTCAACTGTTTTGTTTAAAATTAAGGGGGCAAGTCGACTATTGAAGCGTTTTGAGGGGTTTTCGAGTTCTATGCGCTTGTCAGGTAATATTTTTAAAAGAATGGCTTCATCGGCTCCTAGTTGAAGACAATTTTCGAAAACCATTTTCAGATATGAGGATGATATCGTCCGCATATAATAGGTTTAGTGGGTCTTTAGATGTAATGTCAAGAATTGGCCGAAATTGCACAATGTTAGGCCGAAAATGCCATATTACTGACCGATAATGTCAAGACCTAGGCTGTTCATTATACTAGACTAAAAATATTACAGCGGGGCGCAAAAATTGGT
>CAYGSV010000037.1:0-7534 GCA_964352635.1 uncultured Algimonas sp. | reverse complement strand
GGGCTTTCAAAACCGAGGTCCTAAACTGGACTGAGTGTTTTGTCTAAAGACCGGATTTGGGGCACAATCCGGTCTTTATTTTATTAAAATTTGATTAGTCCTTTGCCATTCACGGCATCTTCATACGCACCGACCATAGCTTCGCATACCTTGCCGGGTTTGTAGTGGATGCCATCGATTTCACGGACGGGTGTGACTTCAGCCGCCGTGCCGACAACGAAACACTCATCAAAATGGCCCATTTCAGACGGGTGAATGTCGCGTTTAAAGACTTTGAACCCATGTGCTTCCGCCAGTTTAATCACGCTATCATGAGTGATGCCTTCTAGCAGGATGTCATTGGTGGGCGTGTGGAGTTCGTCGCCACGGACAAAGAAGATATGCGCGCCCGTGCACTCAGCGACACGACCACGATAATCAAACATAAGAGCGTCATCCCACCCAGTAGAGACAGCTTTATCTTTAGCCAGTGTACAAATCATATAAAGGCCAGCCGCTTTTGACTTACACGGCGCTGTCGCAGGGTCGGGGCGTTTCCAATCCGAGATACACAGACGAATGCCTTTCATTTTATCTGAAAAATAACTTCCCCAATGCCAACAAGCGATAGCGAGGTGAATGCGGTTATTCTTAGACGCAACACCCATCATATCTGACCCACGCCAGGCGACAGGACGCACATAGGCATCTTTCAAACCCGAGTTGGCCAAAGTATCAATACAGGCCTGATCGATCTCTTCTTTTGAGTAGGGAATGTCATATCCTAAAATATTGGCTGAATTCTTTAACCGTTGCGAGTGATCTCCTAAGCGGAATATCTCACCGCCATAGGCGCGATTACCTTCGAAAACGGCGGCGCCATAATGGAGAGAGTGCGTCAAGACGTGAATTTTAGTGTCCCGCCAATCGAGGAATTCACCGTCCATCCAGATATGACCATCGCGGTCGTGATATGCTTTTTCGATCATTAGATCTGATCCTGTAATAATGCGCTACAAGTAGCGACTTGCGGCCTTTGAAAATTCGCGCCATTCTTACGTTGAAACAGGGTAAGTCAACACGCTTTTGAGTGTTGGATTTGGAAAACTTTATGTCGCATACGCCTACAACACCGCTGGATAGACAAAATACACATATTCTGATTGTGGATGATGATGACCGCATTCGTCTCTTGCTACAAAAATATCTAAATAAACAGGGGTTTCGAACCTCGATTGCAGAAAATTCTGCGGCGGCAAGGCGTAAGATGGAAGGACTGTCCTTTGATCTCTTGATTCTTGATATTATGATGCCGGGGGAAGATGGTCTCAGCTTATCACAAAGCATGCGTGAAACGAGTGATGTGCCAATCATTCTTTTGACAGCGAAAGGCGAAATTTCAGATAGGATAGTAGGGCTTAAAACAGGCGCTGATGATTACCTGACTAAACCTTTCGAACCCGAAGAGCTTCTGTTGCGGATTGATAATATCTTCAAACGGAGTGCACGCGTAATGGCATCTGAACAAATTTCGTTTGGCCCATATGCTTATAACGCGCAAACACAACTTCTGACAAAAGAGGGAGAGCGAATTAGACTCACGACGGGAGAACTTGTTTTGTTAGATATTTTAGCGAAGCAAGGCGGTGGGACAGTCTCTCGTTTTCAGCTATCCCAAAACATTAGCGCTAGCTCTGACCGTGCTGTGGATGTCCAAATCACGCGTTTGCGTCGCAAAATTGAGGATAATCCCTCTGAACCAGATTATATTTTAACTGTTAGAGGACAAGGATACCGACTTGCCTGTAAGGCTGACTAAGATCTTATGCTGTTAAAACGCTTTCTACCAAAGAGTATATTCGGTCGGTCCTTACTGATCATCATATTGCCGATTGCAATTATGCAAATCGCCGTGGCTTATTTCTTTTTTAATGCACATTGGGCGCGGGTCACGGCCAATCTCTCAGACAGCGTTGCGGCTGATATCGCCGTAGCAACCACATTGTTTGAACAAAACCCAACAATACTCCGTGCTGAGGAATTAGACGCCTTGATGCGCCCAGAGATGCAATTATCTGTTGTTTTTCGAAAAGGCGAAGCGCTTCCTGTGAGCCAAAGGCGGCAAATGTTTTTTTCAACCTTGGATAAAACGTTGCGAGGGGCTCTGAACGAAACTTTAACGTCCCCTTTCTGGTTCGACACAACCCGTTATCCAAACCACATTGACGTGCGTGTTGAAGTCGATGGGGGTTACCTCCGCTTTATTGCTGCACGGGAGAAAGTGTTCGCGCCAACGGGGTTCGTTTTTATTTTCTGGCTGATTACGGCAACGGTTCTCCTGACATTGGTTTCTGTTATCTTTATTCGAAACCAAGCTAAACCCATTAGTGAGCTAGCAGATGCGGCGGATGCTTATGGTAAGGGACAAGATATTTCTCAATTTAAGCCTTCAGGAGCATCTGAAGTGCGAAGAGCAGGGCAGTCATTTCTAAAAATGCGGGGTCGAATTCAAAGGCATATGGAGCAACGAACCATGATGCTTGCGGGCGTTTCTCATGATTTACGCACGCCATTAACGCGCTTGAAACTTCAGTTAGCCCTTCAAGAAAACAACGAAGATACAATTGCGGCGATTAAAGATGTCGAAGAAATGGAGGTCATGCTGAATGGTTATCTGGATTTTGCGAGAGGTTTAGGTCAAGAAAACCCTGAAACTGTTAGCTTGGCCTCATTTTTAGAAGATGTAATAAGTGATCAAAAAGTCGATCTCGACACGTCATTAGTTCCAACAGACACAACATTTTCTATTCGTCCAATTGCTTTGCAACGGGCTGTTGGAAACCTCATTTCAAACAGTTTGAAATATGCGGGCCATTGCTCTGTGAGTGCAGAAATAAGCGAAACTCGTGTTGAAATTCACGTTGATGATAATGGGCCCGGCATTCCTCAAGATAAGCGATCAGAGGCGTTTCGTGCGTTTAGTCGACTTAACGCCGCTCGAAATCAAAACATTGAGGGTGTTGGTTTGGGTTTATCTATAGCGCGAGATATTACTCAATTACATGGCGGTAGTTTGACTTTGAGCGATAGCTCTCTTGGAGGCTTACGTGCCACAATATCGCTACCTCAATAATTAATCTTTAGCGAGTTCCTGTGCGCGTTTAAAGGCGGCTTGCGTCGTTGCTTCTATAAGAGGCTTAAGCCCGTTACTGGCCATCAAAACATCCAAAGCAGCTTGTGTTGTACCATTCGGCGAGGTGACATTTTTACGTAACTGGTCTGCGCTTTCGTCTGACGCTTCAAGCAAGGCGCCTGCGCCAATAACCATTTGCCGTGCAAAACTTTCCGCATCCTGACTATCTAAGCCTAAATCGATTGCCGCGGATGTAAGGGCTTCGACCAGATAGAATACATAGGCAGGGCCAGACCCAGAAATCGCGGTAACGGAATCAATCAAGGTCTCATTTTCAACTGCAATGACAGACCCACAAGCCGATAATAATTGTTTGGCATCATTTAAGTGTTGTTTCGACGCTGCGGTATTACCCGTGATGGCTGTTATACCCCTCCCAATAGCGGCGGGTGTATTTGGCATGGCGCGGATGATTGGGTTGGTTGCGAAATGCGCCTCTAAGCTCTCAAGAGAGGTTCCCGCTAAAATCGAAACGATAAGAGCATTTTCGTTTAAACTACCTGATAAAATAGGCGCAACGGTCTCAAACATTTGAGGTTTTATAGCCAAGATGACAGCATCTATATCGGCAGGAACGTGCTCTGCGGATTGTATATAGCTTGCCCCATGTTTAAGGGCGTCTTTGATATAAGGCGTCAAGCCAGGGTCCAGAATCGTAATGGAAAGGCTTGGGTCTTTCGTCCAAGCGCCTAGCATCGCACCGCCCATTTTACCGGCACCAACGAGTAAGATGTTTTGCGTCTTTTGGCTCATCGTCTTTTTATAGAGCCTTTGCGCTTAAGGGAAAGAGGCGAGATCAACGAGAGCGGAGGTGAGGGCATCTTCTGGCGATTTCCCTGCCCAAACAACATATTGGCAGGCAGGATAACCTCGTTCGGCCGCGTCCAAGGCTGAGGCGATTAAGTCCATCGCTTGCTCTGTATTGAGTTTAGCGCCACCACGAAGGCTGAGCGTATTTCGGTAAATCAAAGACTGGCTCTGTTGAGAGTAATCAAAATGTCCTGCTGTCAAATTTTCATTGATGAGAGACATCAAGCGACAAAGATCATCTGAGCGTCCCCCTGGTGTCTTGCCGTCAAACATAAGATAGCATTGAAGTTGTTCCGTCTGGGCGTGCCAGATAATGTTGATGTTGTGATCACACCACAGCCCTGGAACGCAAAGCTCTACTTCATTGGGTGCAAGGCGTTCAAGGTCGTAGCCCTCTGCCAGAGCCAAACGTTCGAAAACGGATGTTGGATTTCCACGCAAAGCCTCTGTTCCCGCCAAGGACGGGTTAGGACGAATACAATGGTGATCAGCAAAAGACATTTAATCTCACTAGGTTAGAACGAATCTCTAATGAAACAGTATGAAGACCCGCGATTCTCACAAGCCAAACGGGCGTGACAGCGTGTTGATAAGTCAAATAACAGGTGGGTAAGTCTGATTGGCCTAAGGTTTTCAATAATTTATGCTGCGTCTTTCCAAGTCGGATATTTAGCCATAATGGCTTTGAAAAGAGGGGATGTCACGCACCGCTCTAACCAATCTGCGACATGAGGCAGTGGTTTAGTCGACCACCAATCTGGTTCTGTCGCTGCGAATTGACGTATAAAGGGGAAGGTAGCAATATCCGCGAGGCTTATATTTTCGTCCAGTAAATAGGGTTTTGACCCGAGTACTGATTCCCAATCCTGCAAGCAATCCACCGCTAGAGCGCGATGTTCTAAGTTAACATCACCCCGTTTGGCGGTTTCATCATAACGGCTTGCATATTTATATCGATCCAAATGAAACTTAAATTCATTATCCATGATAGAGATGAGGTTGGTTGTGAAATCTGATTTATCCCGCCGCCAGTTTTCAGGGTCATTTATACTAAGGGCATGGTTTATAACGGCGAGGCTCTCATCAATAACGTGTTCTTTTTCGGTGATAAAAACAGGGACTGTCCCTTTAGGCGACGCTTCGAGCATAGAGGCAGGTTTGTCTCTTAAAAGCACTTCACGGTGCTCATACTCTAAGCCTGAAACAGATAGGGCCATTCGCGCGCGCATGGCGTATGGGCAACGGCGGAAAGAGTATAATATCGCTTGGCTCATAGTCTTACTTACGCATGAGCTTAATCAGCGGCATTAATTTTACGTCCGATATGGTCTTCACCGCGTTGTTTTGCCAGCTCGATTTGCTTTTGCCGCTCGGCGAAACGCGCTTTTTGATCTTCAGACATATCCGCATGGCAACGGTGACAGGACACACCTTGAATATAAAGCGGGGAGTTTTTGTCTTCTTCCGTAATCGGATGGCGACAGGCATAGCATTGATCATACTGCCCTTGTTCAAGATTATGTTTGACCGCGACACGTTGGTCAAAGACGAAACATTCGCCGTCCCAGAGGCTTTTGTCTTCGGGCTGTGTCTCGAGATATTTTAAAATGCCGCCTTTGAGGTGATAGACGTCTTCAAAGCCATTTTGCTTCATATAGGCGCTGGCTTTTTCACAGCGTATCCCGCCCGTGCAGAACATAGCGACTTTTGGTTTCTTCAAATCCTCGCGGTTGTCTTCGACCCATTGCGGAAACTCACGAAAGGTCTTTGTATTGGGGTTTACCGCACCTTTGAATGTTCCAATCTCAACTTCATAGTCATTGCGCGTATCAATGAGAATCGTATCAGGATCAGAAATCAGATCATTCCAATCAGAGGGCTCGACATAAGTGCCAACAATATTATTCGGGTCGATGTCCTCAACCCCCATGGTCACAATTTCTTTTTTGAGGCGGACTTTCATGCGGTAAAAAGGCGACTCTTTCGCTTCGGAATATTTCGCATCCAGATTAGCGAGACGCGTATCAGCGCGGAGGTAAGCCAGCAAATTGTCAATCGCCTTTTCTGAACCAGATACTGTCCCGTTGATACCTTCGCGGGCCAAAAGGATAGTGCCTTTTATGTCTAAAAGCTCACACATTTTCAGTAACCAAGGCTGTAGCGCCTTATAGTCCGGTAAAGCCGTGAAATGATAGAGAGCTGCGATGCGGTAAGTCATATGCGCGCCTCTATGATAGCAATAAGAAAGCGTCAATATCGAGACACCGTCCGTTATCAGCTTTCTGTGATATCCTGACTTTCAAAACCTCCAAGATTTTCTCGCAATATGTTTTGATAAAACCCAAGATTTTCAATGAAATCAAAGGCTTTTGGCGAGATTCCTTGGTTTTCAAACACATCCCTCATGGCTTTAGAAATAATCTTTGTTTCATCGCAGGTCGAGGCTAAAAGCTTTAAGTCTTGAATGCCACTTCCTTCGGTAAGCTCTTTTTCCAGGCGTTCAAAAGAGGAGGATAGGCGCAACATTGTAAACGGGCCAGGGGTCTTACCTTTCGCGAGAGACTCGCCAACGCTTTTCAGGGGTTTGATCGCTGAACGTGTTCGGCTCTCTAATCGAGAAACCGCTTTTTCCGCACGAGGCGCAATCCATTCACTGGTGCAAACTTTAGCGGGGTCGGGAGTGGTGGCGCATCCAATTAGAAAAAGAGATGTTGAGGTAAGAAAAGCAAGTCTAAGCATAGGTCTTAATAGACATAATAATATGCAATGCAAATATCCCGATAGCTATGAATCGTTTAAGTGAACATGTCGCGGTCGATTTCTGGTTAACTTTTTAGGGGGGCTATGCTACTTAAAATTATGTCTGGGTGGATAAACTAAGTCTTTGGCAGCAACTGCCATAAATAATTTCGATGAACCTCAGGATATCGATAGCGATATTCGTGAGACAGTTTTAACTCAACTTGAAATAATCAGAGAAAACAAACTTTTCCGCGATACGACGCGAATGAAACGCTTTTTAAGCTACGTTGTAAATGAAGCTTTAGAAGGGCGTTCTGATCGATTAAAGGGTTACACGATTGGCTTAGAAGTTTTTGACCGCCCTGATGATTTTGATCCACAAGCCGATACTATTGTACGAGTCCAAGCAGGTCAGCTACGTCGACGACTCGATGTTTATTACAGCGATGATGGCAAATCAGACCCTGTCCGCATTGTCATTCCAAAAGGACAATACTCACCTATCTTTGAAATGCGCCATAAACTCTTGGAGGCGGATGACAAAGTTGCAAACATTGGAGACGTGGAAGATAGCAATGCTAAGATAGATAAAATCGTCCAACTTCATGAGAAATCACGACCTGGCATTGCCGTTTTTACCTTTGAAGATTTAGGGGGTAATACAAATTCCGATTTTTTCGCAGAGGGATTAACGGCTGAAATTGTTAATGCGCTCGCGCAATTTCGATATTTGAGAATAGTGTCCCAAATGGCAACACTTTCCTCGCGAAAAGAAGTTGCAGACGTAAAAACTTTTGCAAAGAGTTACGA
>CAYGSV010000036.1:0-14561 GCA_964352635.1 uncultured Algimonas sp. | reverse complement strand
TCGCATAGCCAGGTCAAAAACGAGCTTGGCATATTCTGGGGCTGTCGCACCTGGCGGGGCAGAATCCAATAAAAGCGCCAGATATTCAACACCGCCAATATCAATTAGCGTTTCATCTTGGCTAAAACGGTTCTTGAGGACAATCGCATCGGCGAGCTTGCCGTGCTCAATCAAGGTCGCAATAGAATCAAAAATTCTGACGTGGATGGGATTGTAAAAATGCTTGGCTTGGACGAGGCCACTCACACGGTGATACACCTCATTATCATAGAGGAGGGCGCCTAACAGCGCCTGCTCCGCCTCTGACGAATGCGGGGTTGTATCAAGGACGACATCATCGCCCATATCATTATCTGCTGTAAAAACCATTTGTCATCCCTAGCCTGATTCAAAAAATAGGCTACAGAACATATTAGGAACATTTTACCGAATTAGCAATTGTTTTCCACATGGGGATAAGCAGTGGGGAAAGCGGGGATAAGTAGGTTGAAGGTGGCATAGATATCTGACTTGCGGATATTTAATACGAATTTCGTGGATTTCGGGTGAGGCGTTAAGGAATAAAAAAATGGACATTTAGCTAGCGGCTTAAAACGCTCAAAGTAAGCCGCTCAAGATTCCTATTTAGGAATCAAAAGCTAACTTCCACTATTTTCCTCAAAGCGGACATACGAAGGACAGCTATTGACATGCATCTATATGGTTGCATATAAGTCTAATATGAAATCTGACGTTTTCAAAGCTCTGGCAGATGAAAGCCGCCGTTATCTCTTGGATCAATTATTTGAACAAAACGGCCAGAGCTTAACCGAGCTCTGTGCGGGCATGAAAATGTCTCGGCAAGCCGTCACTAAACATTTGAAAATCCTTGAGGCAGCCAATCTCATATCTATAACTTGGCAAGGACGAGAGAAGTTACATTATTTGAATCCCGTTCCCTTAGCTGAAATTGTACATCGCTGGGTTGGCCGTTTTGAGGACGTCCGTTTGGAAATGTTAATCGACTTAAAAAGTGAATCCGAAATCAAAGAGGAAAACCGAAATGCCGTATAATGACAAACCTGCAGGAGACGCGCCTGATTTCGTCTACACCATCTATATCGCCGCCAGTATTGATACGGTCTGGGACGGATTGATCAACAAAGAGGTGACCAAACGCTATTGGGGACGTCACAATAAATCCGATTGGAAGGTCGATTCTAAATGGGAACATATTCGGACAGACGGATCAGACATCATTGATATCCACGGTAAGGTTCTGGAAATTGATCCACCCGGGAAATTGGTCGTGACTTGGAATGCGCCTGACGATCACAAAAACTGCGAACCCGCGCCGTCTGTCGTAACCTATGAACTCGTGGCGCTTGGTCCTGATACAAAAATAACCGTCACACATAGTCAGCTAAACGCTGACTCTGTCATGTATGATGGGGTCACCGAAGGCTGGCAGGCCGTGATGTCCAACCTCAAATCTGTACTGGAAACCGGCAAGCCCCTATCGGCTGAGGAGTGGGGTTAGGCCTATCATAAGTGGTATCAACTTTATGTCTGCTATTGTAGATTCTTCCCCGTTTAGAGTGTTGATTATTTCAAGTTCACTGCACTTTTAAACTTTTAAATCCACACCTTCCAAACCTCCTGTATATTTGAAACTGTTCTTTCATATGAGGACAGGTAGGCGTCACCTACTGATATGAAAGACAGCGGGACTGAGCATCTGTGAGTGACTTTACAGACTGAGCCGGGTCTTTTGGATTAGGCCTGACCGCCCATGTAGGATCTAGTGAGAGCTATATTCGACAAGGACTGCGGGGTTCGGGATCACGGCTGGTCCATAAACAACCGCTGCCGCAGAGCTCTATCTCTTGCGAAACACATATTCACTTCGGTCTCCGGTAAGCGACTGAACTCTGCGGACGTCCATTTTTTGGATTTAGACGCAATGGCTTTGCACTGGATTGCGAGTGGTAAAGGAGGCTCGTCTATCTCAAACTCAAAACGCCGTCATTACCGCATTTATTGCGGTAATCCATATAGTGAAGTTGAGATTAGAATGAACTCATAGTTTTTAGCGACAGTTCTTCAAAGTCTCTCATCATACACGTTGCGAGGTCATCTTATGGATTACCGGGACAAGCCCGGTAATGACATTGAGAGGTAGGACGGGCTTTTCACTTAACCTTAGCAGGAGGCTATATAACGAACAAAATTCTTACATCGAGCCTTACCATTCGTAATGCGTAACCTAACCAATCAAAGACCCTCACGCCGCGTGAGAAACGCCAAGCGTTCAAACAAGTGTACATCTTGTTCGTTTTTCAACAAAGCGCCGTGCATGGGCGGGATGATTTTTGATTTATCTGTTTCGCGCAATGTCTCTGGATCAATATCTTCGACCAAGAGGAGTTTGAGCCAATCAAGTAATTCGCTTGTGCTGGGTTTTTTCTTAAGGCCCGGTGTCGCGCGGACCTCGAAGAAGCGCTTCAGCGCGGCGGAGAGCATACGCGATTTCACATCAGGGAAATGCACTTGCACGATTTGCTTCATCGTTTCTTCGTCTGGGAATTGAATGTAGTGGAAGAAACACCGGCGCAAAAAGGCATCTGGTAAGTCCTTCTCATTATTAGACGTGATAATGATAATCGGGCGTTGTTTCGCCGTGACCGTCTCGCCTGTTTCATAAACATGGAAGCTCATTTTATCGAGTTCATGCAAAAGGTCATTTGGAAATTCGATGTCGGCTTTGTCAATCTCGTCAATCAAGAGGATAGGGCGTTGGTCAGCGGTAAAAGCATTCCACATCTGGCCGCGCTTAATATAATTTTGAATGTCATGCACACGATCATCGCCGAGTTGCGAGTCGCGGAGGCGCGCTACCGCGTCATACTCATAAAGCCCTTGCTGGGCCTTGGTCGTGGATTTGATGTTCCATTCGAGTAAGGGTGTGTTGAGTGCCTCTGCGATTTCATGCGCGAGGACAGTTTTGCCCGTGCCCGGTTCCCCTTTGATGAGGAGTGGACGCTCGAGCGTAATCGCCGCGTTAACCGCCATTTTTAAATCTTGCGTTGCAACGTAATTTTTAGTGCCGTCAAACTTCATAGTAACCTCTTTATTCAGCGCTCTTTTAGCGTTCAAATGTAACGGGGCAAGGGGTCAAAACTTTGTGAACACAGTTCTGTATTGCATGATTGCACATTCGAATGACTCACTCTATGTAGCGCGACAATTAAGGGAAAAGCATCGACAAGAATGCTCATTTTTTGACTGTACTGCATTTATACCGGGGAGGTATCCGTGACTAAAGTGAAGAAGCCTGTAAAGCTACCCGCGAATTATGAACCGTCTGAAGACGAAAAATTCATGAACCCAAAACAAAAAGAATATTTCCGTCAAAAGCTCTTGGCGTGGAAAGCTGATATTGTCGCGGAAACGCGCAATACGGTTGAGTATCTAAAAGGCGAAAACGTCTCTCATCCAGATCCTGCCGATACGGCCGCCGCGAATGCGGACCGTCAACTTGAACTGCGCACCAAAGACCGCTTGCGTAAGCTCGTCAATAAAATCGACAAAGCCCTCGCGCGTATCGAAGCGGGCACTTATGGCTATTGCGAAGAAACAGGCGACCCCATCAGATTAAAGCGCCTAGACGCCCGCCCCATCGCGACATTGTCTATCGAAGCCCAAGAAATGCACGAACGTGGAGAGCGTTTGCAGGCGGGGTAAAACACTCAAAAATACGTCATAAAAAAAGCGGGCGTGGTGCCCGCTTTTTTGTTTTTACTTCGCTTCCGCAATATAGGCGTCAACTTGTTCCGCCAACATATCCAATGGCATGGGGCCGTTGGCGAGTATGATGTCGTGGAATTTGCGGATGTCGTATTTATCACCGAGTTCGTTTTCGGCTTTGGCGCGGAGTTCTAGGATTTTATTCATCCCGATTTTATAGGCCGTCGCTTGTCCGGGCATGACGATGTAGCGCTCGATGGCTTTTATGGCGTCACCCTCAGGGTTGGGCGTGTTCTCCACGAGATAATCTATCGCTTTTTCGCGGGACCATTTTTTATTATGTATGCCAGTATCCACGACAAGGCGTGCGGCGCGCCAAAGCTCCATCGCGAGGCGGCCAAAGTCGGAATAGGGGTCTTCATAGAAGCCCATCTCTTTAGGTAGGTATTCTGTGTAAAGCCCCCAGCCTTCTGTGTTAGCAGTATAACGTCCGAATTTACGGAAGTTTGGAACGCCTTCTAACTCTTGAGAAATGGCAATTTGGAAATGATGTCCGGGAATGCCTTCATGATAAGCGAGGGCTTCCATTTGATAGGTGGGCATATCTTCCATGCGATACAAATTGGCGTAGTAATATCCAGGGCGAGAGCCATCCACCGCGGGGCGGGAATAGAAGGCTTTACCCGCACTTTGTTCGCGGAAGGCTTCGACAGCACGGACTTCCATATCGGCTTTGGGCTTGGTGAGGAAATAATCATCGACCTTAGTTTTCATGATGTCGATATAGTCGGTGGCTTCCTTAAGGTAGCGCTCACGCCCGCCTTCATCGAGGTAATAGAATTGCGGGTCTGTCCGCATGAATTCGAAGAACTCATTCAAAGTACCGTCAAATTCGACTTGTTCCATGATGTCCCGCATTTCGCCGTGAATACGCGCAACTTCAGACAGGCCGAGGTCGTGAATTTCCGTGGGCGTCATATCTGTCGTTGTCATTTGACGTAGACTGTAAGCGTAGAAATCATCGCCGTCCGGTAATTTCCAAGCGCCGTCTTCAGTCGTCGCGCCCGCTTGTTGACGTTTCAATTCTGCGAGTAAGCGCTCATAGGCAGGCCCAACATTGTCTTGCAATGCGCTGATTGCGGCCGTGTAAAGAACCTCGCGTTTGTTGTCAGAAAGATTAAGTTTGTCTGTCTTTTCTTTGAAGTCGTTCAGCATTAAATTAAGGGTGTCAGTGTCTTCGAAAGGGGCGCCTGACATGATATTCCCAATGTCACGCATTAAGTGCGGATAGACGAACTTTGGTGGGGCAATGCCTTTGTCAAAACTATTGGCCGACATCTCAACCACAGGATCGAGCTTCTCGCCGACTTTCTGCAAACGCGCAATATAGGCCTCAGCATCTTCAACCGTATCAACACGGTGATTGTTCAAAAGGAATGTTGGAATACCTGAATGAACGCCGAACATTTGGTTGAAGGGGTATTGATGATCATACCATTTTTGTCCTTCAAAACTGCGTTCTGCTTGATCGATGAAAATGTCATAAGACAATTTGCCCTGCTCATTCAAGTCTTCGCGATTGAAGTTGGCTTTCATTTCCTCAACGGCTTGGCGTCTGAGGTCGAGTTCTTCGAGATACGCACTTTTGGACATATCATTCCATTCATCCATGCGTTCTTTGATGCCGCGTGCGGCCATAGTTTCAGGAAAGCGGCGCATGCGTGCGTCATCGTAATCCGCAAACCATGCATTCAAACGGTCATTTATATCGGCATCTGCTGCAATTGTTTCCATCGCTTTGGACGCTGTGTTTTGCGCTGTATCTGTTACGGTCTTAGCATCTTCACCTTGGCAGGCGACTAGAGCGAGTAAGCTTGCGCTTAAGATAAGTGTATTTACAATTTTCATTAGACTACCTTTTGTATTTACTGGTTTGTTTATTGAGCGATAAAAAATTTATAGACGAAGTAAAGTACGGCGGCGATTAAAGCGTATATTGTTAGCTTGCGTATGCCCGAAGATATTTGTGCTGCGATAAAGCCTACGACAGAAGTCACGAGTAAAGCGACGGCTATGTCATCATTCTGGAAGAGATCAAACATAGGAAAAACATAATAGTAGGCCGCAGCAGTGGCGCTACCCGCGAAGATTATAGCGAACATTGTTTTGCTGTCTGAGTCATCACTGTTAGAACTTCTTTTACTTGTCTTAACAGCTGTTTTGGCTGCATTGGCTTTGTCTTTCCTTTGCTGTTTTGCGATGGCCTCTTTTCTTTTTTTTGCATCAATTTTTTGTTGTTCTATTTGTCGTTGCTGTGCTCTTTTCTCATCGCGTTCACGTGCAAGTTTTTGAGATTTTTCTTGTTCTTTGCGTAAGCAATTATGGCATAGGCCGCCGGAGAGCGGATAAGCACAAACAGCACAATAATTAGGGTCTACAGGATGTGGCAAAGACATGTCTTAATTTTTCCTATTGGTCGCAATAATCCATTCATCCACAAGCTGTTCTAAAACAGCAAGCGGGACAGAGCCATTCGCCAAAATGACGTCGTGGAATTGTGCAATGTTAAAGTCTTCGCCTAGCTCCTCTTCCGCTTTGGCGCGAAGCTCTTGGATTTTTATCATCCCGATTTTATAGGCTGTCGCCTGTCCGGGCCAAACGATATAGCGGTCGATTTCTGCGCGGATATCGCCTTCGGGGTTTGCGATATTGGCAAGGTAATATTGCACAGCTTCTTCGCGTGTCCATTTCTTGGCATGAATACCTGTATCGACCACGAGGCGCGCCGCGCGGAATATCTCCATCGATAGTCGCCCGAAATCTGAATAGGGGTCTGTGTAGAGCCCAAGCTCGCTCGGCACGCTTTCCGCGTATAGGGCCCAGCCTTCAATATAGGCCGTATGGCCGCCACGCGTACGGAATTTGGGCAAGCCTTCAAGTTCTTGGGCGAGGGCGATTTGCATGTGATGACCCGGAATACCTTCGTGATAGGCGAGGGCCTGTTGGAGGTATTTTGGTTGTTCTTTGACGTCTTTGAGATTGATGTAATATGTGCCAGGCCGCGACCCGTCGATGGCGGGGCTATTATAAAAGGCGCCAAAGGCGGTGTCCTCACGGAAAGGCTCAACGCGCTTCACGACCATATCGGCTTTGGGTTTGGTGATGAACAATGTGTTCAAACGACCTTTCATATCGTCAATAATGGCCGTCGCATCGGCCATATAAGCGTCGCGGCCTTCATCCGTGTTGGGATAAGTGAACTGTTCATCTGTGCGGAGGAAATCAAAGAACTCACGAAGTGTTCCCTCGAACCCGACTCGATCCATAATTTTTTGCATCTCGCCTTGGATACGCGCGACTTCAGCGAGTCCTATCTCGTGGATTTCATCGGCTGTCATATCTGTCGTTGTGTAATGTTTCAGGCGCGCCGTATAATAAGCTTCGCCATTAGGCAGTTTCCACGCGCCGTCATCATTCGTGGCCTTGGCTTTATGGGCTTCGAACATTGTTATGAGAGATGTGTAGGCGGGCTGAACACTTCTTGACATGGCCTGTTGAGCTACGTCGAGAATCTTTCGTTTTTCTGCTTCTGACCCTTCTGCTTTTTCTAATTTGGCTTTGAAATCTGCCCATAAAGGGCTGTCGGTTTTAGAGTCATCGAACGGTGCACCTTTGATGACGTTCTGAGACGCGTTGATGAGTTTGTCATAAACGAATTTTGGTAAAACTATGCCGTTATCAAATTGTGCTGTTGCGCGGTCTTCTGCGCCTTTGAGGTAACGTGGGAAATCTTCTAACCGACTAATATAACTCCAGAGGTCACCATTCGTCTCAACCTTATGAAAATTAATCATAAAGGCAGGCAGGCTACTATGTGGGCCACTCATATGGGTAAAGACATAGTCATAGTCAGAGAAAGCATGGCTCGCTAACTCATCATTGATATCAAATTCGTAGAGGCGGTAAGACAGACGTGTTTGTGGCTCGAGGCGGTCTATATCAAAATGGGTACGCATTTCGGTTAGCCAAGCTTCTTGCAAAGCGGCTTGTTCGTCCAAGGCCATGGCTGAAATATCATCGAGTAGTGCCTTGTTAGAGTCTAAGCCTAAATATGTCTGATTCATAGGGGATCGCGCGAGTCCATCCTCATAACGCTCTTCAAACCAAGCATTAAGGGCCGCACTCTCTTGTTTTACGAGTGTCTCACGTGCCGGCGAATTCGAGTTTGGGAGGCAGGCCGTTAAAGCGAGGCTTGAAGCGCACAGCGCTGCTGCGAAGAAAAAGGTTTT
Organism: uncultured Algimonas sp.; assembly: GCA_964352635.1. GTDB lineage: Bacteria > Pseudomonadota > Alphaproteobacteria > Caulobacterales > Maricaulaceae > Litorimonas. Next base: position 6,546 of record CAYGSV010000036.1, on the reverse strand, counting down.
AGTTGAGGTCGTGTGTTTTAAAATCATGAGACTGACTAACATAAGTCTGAGAAAAATATATAGTGCGGTTTGTCGGTTTTATCACAAGCCATACGCATAATTATTGTTAGGGTTACTGGATGGACAATGTGATTCGCCCCATAGACCAATCTGTAAATGACGTCTCATCGCGTCCGGCCTGGCTTTGGGGCGCGCTAATACTCATACTAAGCCTCGTAGTTGTCATGGCTTTTGCCATCGCTATTTTAAATGCGTCATCGCTTGGTTGGTCAGCCTTTGCATTTTTAGGAGGGCTTGGAGCTGTATCGCTCTTAAGCTTGTTGAGCCTGTTTTCGTCCAAGCGCTTAGAAGCTGTCACCGATCGTAGAACGTCTGATCGCGGATCTATTTACAGTCATGTTTTTTTTGAAGGTGTTGAACCGCTATTAGTTGTTAGGGGAGGGAAACCCGCGCATGCCAATAAGGCCTATTTCAAACTCGCTAAATATTTGGGTGTTGAAGCCTTAGGAGATACGCCGCCAGCCGTTGATCGCCTCTTCTCTGTTACAGGCGATGAGGTGGCGTCAGCAATCTTTCGACTGCATCATATGGAAGCGACGTGGAAACAAGCCGAAGAAACGATTGATTATTTGACGCCGATTGGCGGACTGCGTCGTTATCGATATTCTGTCATGCGCTTGGAGGGGGCAGAACAAGATTATCTATGGCAAATTTCAGACGTTACACCTGACCAATCGTCTGTTGATGCTATTATGACACGCGCACCTGTCGGTTTGTTCACTGTAACCAAAGAGGGCAAGGTTTTGGCAATGAACGGCGTTTTGGAACGCTGGTTGGGGCATGAAGATAATGTGCGACCTGAACAGATGCAGGACTTCATCGAAAATCCAAAAAGCTTGCTTGATAGTCCGTCGACCCCTGGCCGTACCGTGCGAACTGACACACGCTTGCTAACAGGCAAAGGCGTCGTGACCCCCTTGGTAATGGTGGGGACTTGGGATGCGATTGATAGCGGTGAGCTCGTGTGTAACGTTGCTCTTTACGGTCATTCATCTTTGTCACAGACGTCTACCTCAGCCTCGCTTGATAATGGCGGTGTTGGTGTCTCGTTAAGTGAACAACAACTGGCGGGCTTCGCCTCTGCGCCTATTGGTATGTTGGAGCTGACAGTCAAAAATATGTCCGCTCCTTTGTCTGAAGCCAAAGTCATAAGCGCTAACCCTGCTTTTGATCGTATGTCTTATGGATTAGACTATGAAGATAAAACTTTAGCGGATGTTTTCTCCGATTCCGAAGGGCAAGGGCTTTTCTTAGAGAATGCATCCGATCAATGTGACCCTGACAAACCTTTTGACGGCGTTTTGAACGGTGATAAGGCTTTGCCTGTCAGTGTTTATATTCTCTCTGATGCAGGTGATACGAGCCCTCTCGGGGGTGAATTAGCCACGCAAAAAGTTTGGGCTTTCTTTGTTGATGTGAGCGCAAGGAAGTCCCTAGAAGATCAGTTGGTTCAAAGCCAGAAAATGCTGGCGATTGGTCAATTGGCGGCGGGCGTTGCCCATGATTTTAACAACCTTTTGACGGCGATACGTTTAAACACAGATGAGCTTTTACAGCGTCATCCCATTGGTGATCCTTCCTATCCTGAGCTTCAAAACATCAATGCGACGGGCGCGCGCGCAGGCGATTTGGTCAAAAAGCTACTAGCCTTTTCGCGAAAGCAAACGCGTCGTATGGCTGTTTTGTCGGTCACGGATACGCTATCCGATATGGTTGTGACTTTGCGTCAAACGCTAGGTGAGAAAGCCAAGCTCGTCATGGTACATGGCCGGAACTTGCCGCCCGTGATGGCGGATAAAAGTCAGATTGATACTGTACTTATGAACCTCTGTGTTAATGCGCGTGATGCGATGGCTGAACAAGGTGGCGGCACCATTACAGTAAAGAGCGCAGATTTTAAACGCGATGATGTGGATGACCCAACACTGACGGATGCGCTTAGCAAGCTGTCAGGCGACCATTTTGTGACAATTGAAGTCTCTGACACAGGCACTGGGATGAGCGATGAGGTAAAGGCTAAAATCTTTGAGCCTTTCTTCACCACTAAAGAGCAAGGCAAGGGAACTGGTTTGGGGCTCGCGACCGTTTATGGCATCGTCGATCAAACGGGCGGACATTTGGATGTTCAAAGTAAATTGGGTGTTGGAACGACGTTTCGCATAACACTCCCCGCGGCGGGTCCTAAACTCGTTGAAGCTGAGTTGGCGGCTGCGAAAGCTGCGCCTGCACCAGAGGCGCGGAAGCCATCTGATCTTGCGGGGCAGGGCACAATCCTGTTTGTCGAAGATGAAGTCAGCGTACGTGTCATTGCCGCCAAGTCGATGCGTAAGCGGGGCTACACCGTTATTGAAGCGGAGGACGGCGAAGAAGCGTTAGAGATTTTAGAGGACGGGGATCACGTCTTTGACATGATGATTTCTGATGTGGTTATGCCGGGGATGGATGGACCAACACTTTTAAAAGAGGGCCGTGCTTTATTAGGTGATGCGAGAATCGTCTTTATTTCAGGTTATGCCGAGGAGCAATTTTCCGAACTTTTATCCGAAGAACCTGACGTAACTTTCTTGCCAAAGCCTTTTACCTTGGCACAATTGGCTGAAAAAGTGAAATCTGAGATCGGGGATGCGCAATAAAGTTATGCGATATCAATAGGTTATAAAAAAATAATATTTGTTCTATTTTTGTTCTTGATATAAAAGAACGAATGTGGAACAAACTATTCACGGCAGTCCTTAATAGCCGTAACTTTATTTAGGGTATCGAAGGGCTCCGATACTTTTCACTGGAGTTTCAAAATGGCCAGAAACAGAACACCACTTACAGTCGTCGGTAAAGCAGATGACAAAAACAAATCCGCCGCATTAGATGCGGCACTCTCTCAAATCGACCGTGCCTTTGGTAAAGGCTCTGTGATGAAATTGGGTCAAAAATCCGCCATGGATATTGAGTCCGTTTCAACGGGTTCGCTTGGCTTGGACATTGCGCTTGGCATAGGCGGCTTGCCCAAAGGTCGTATCATTGAAATTTACGGCCCAGAGTCATCTGGTAAGACAACGCTCTCTTTGCATTGTGTCGCTGAAATTCAAAAAGAAGGCGGCGTTGCGGCTTTTATTGATGCCGAACATGCGCTTGATCCCGTTTATGCGGGCAAGCTTGGTGTTGACGTCAATGAACTTTTGATTGCTCAACCAGATACAGGCGAGCAAGGGCTTGAGATCGCGGATACACTCGTGCGCTCTGGTGCGATTGATGTACTGGTTATTGACTCGGTTGCGGCGCTGACGCCCCGTGCGGAACTCGAAGGTGATATGGGCGATAGTCTCCCAGGTCTACAAGCGCGTTTGATGAGCCAAGCCTTACGCAAACTTACAGGTTCTATCTCTAAATCAGGCTGTATGGTTATCTTCATCAACCAAATTCGTATGAAGATTGGTGTTATGTATGGGTCACCAGAGACAACAACAGGCGGGAATGCGCTTAAATTCTACAGCTCTGTCCGTCTTGATATACGCCGTATTGGTGCCATTAAGCATCGCGATGAAATCGTGGGTAACCAAACACGTGTAAAAATCGTGAAGAACAAGGTGGCTCCACCTTTCCGTCAGGTTGAATTTGATATCATGTATGGTGAAGGCATTTCTAAAACAGGGGAACTGGTTGACCTCGGTGTGAAAGCCGAAATTATCGAGAAATCTGGTTCTTGGTACTCCTATGGCGATGAGCGCATTGGTCAAGGCCGTGAGAATGTTCGTACCTTCCTCAAAGAAAACCCTGATATTATGGCTGATATTGAAAAGCGTATCCGTCAGAATGAAGGTTTAATTGATGAAGAGCTTCTTATGCCGAAAGAAGAGCATATTGAAGATGATGGTGATGCCTCTGCGCTCGCTTAAGCGATATTGAAAGATTGGAGAGCGGCGTTTACCCTGATGCCTCTCTTTCAACGCATAGCCCTTTGTCAATGACGAGCCCCAGCACAGGAGCCCCGATCTCTTGTGCTTTTTTCAAAACTTTCCACCCTAAACGTCAGTTTTGATGTGATTGATAGACGCTTTGCATAAAAGAGCGCTTGGCACTGCCGAGCGCTCTTTCTATATGAGCGGATAGATAAAGAGGAGCCAGAAGGTTCAATGGCCAGTTTAAACGATATTCGTCAGCAATTTCTCGATTATTTTGGGAAACATGATCATGCGGTTCTACCGTCTAGCCCGCTTGTGCCTGACAATGACCCAACACTCCTTTTCGTGAATGCAGGCATGGTACCGTTTAAAGACTATTTTACGGGTGGGGTGAAACCAGAGGTACCGCGCGCGACGACATCCCAAAAATGTGTCCGTGCTGGTGGGAAACATAACGACCTCGACAATGTGGGTTATACAGCGCGCCATCATACATTCTTCGAGATGCTCGGTAATTTCTCTTTTGGGGATTATTTCAAAGAGCAAGCGATTAGTCATGCTTGGGAACTCGTGAGCAAAGATTATGGCTTACCGAAAGATAAGCTCTTGGTGACTGTTTATCACACAGATGACGAAGCCTTTGATTTATGGAAGAAAATTGCAGGGTTCTCTGATGACCGCATTATCCGTATTCCAACCTCTGATAATTTTTGGGCGATGGGTGATACGGGGCCATGCGGGCCGTGTTCCGAAATCTTTTATGACCATGGCGACCATATTCCAGGTGGCCCTCCAGGCTCTCCTGATGAAGACGGCGATCGTTTTATTGAAATCTGGAACCTCGTTTTCATGCAATATGAAAAATTCGCAGATGGCCGCGAAGAGGCGCTTCCGAAACCGTCTATCGATACAGGCATGGGCTTAGAGCGCATCGCGGCAATCTTGCAGGGCGAGCATGATAATTATGACGTCGATTTGTTTAAAACGCTGATAAATGCCTCAGTCGAATTGACGGCCGTAAAGGCAGAAGGCGACGCCAAATTCTCTCATCGTGTAATTGCCGATCATCTGCGGTCTTGTTCATTCTTAATGGCGGACGGTGTGTCGCCTTCTAATGAAGGCCGAGGCTATGTCCTTCGCCGTATTATGCGCCGCGCCATGCGCCACGCGCATCTCTTGGGCGCCAAAGATCCACTCATGCATCGTCTCGTGCCAACGCTCGTTCAAGAAATGGGCGGAGCCTATGACGAACTTAATCGCGCGAAAGCCTCTATCACGGCCACGTTTGAGCAAGAAGAAGAGCGTTTCCGCCGCACATTAGGGCGCGGCACAGCTTTACTCGAAGGGGCTGTCGCAGACCTCAATGAAGGCGATAAGCTAGACGGCGAAACAGCGTTTAAACTCTATGACACCTACGGTTTTCCGATTGACCTGACCCAAGATGCGCTGCGCGCCAAAGGGCTTGGCGTTGACCTTGAAGGCTTTGATGCCGCCATGGAACGCCAAAAGACACTGTCTCGCGAAGGCGGGTTCAATTCAGGTGACCAAGGCACGGATGATGTTTGGAACACAGCCAAAGAAACAACGGGCGATAGCGTCTTTATGGGTTATGATGACCTGTCTTCAGAACAGGCCGTAAAGGTCTTGGTGCAAGACGGTGTTATTGTCGAAAAAGCCATCTCCGGCCCGATTATGTTCCTCACGTCTGAAACGCCGTTCTACGCCGAAAGCGGCGGGCAAGCGGGTGACAAAGGTACGGCCAGATTCGCCAACGGGGCCAAGATAACTATATCTGACGTGCAGAAAAAAGCGGGTGGCCTTCATGTCCATATCGGGCAACTAGACGGGGATGTTTCAACGGGCGACATTGCAACGATTTCCGTTGATCCTGATAACCGCGAAACAACACGTCATAACCATTCAGCCGCGCATTTGCTTCATGAAGCGCTACGTCGCGTTTTGGGTGACCATGTCGCGCAAAAAGGACAAATGGTCGACGGTGAACGTGTGCGATTTGATATCTCCCATGGGGCGGCGATTACACGCGAAGAACTCGCCAAAGTCGAAGATCAAGTGAACGCAATTATCCAACAAAATGTGCCTGCTGAAACAAAACTCATGAGCCCTGATGATGCGATTAAAGCGGGGGCTTTGGCCTTGTTCGGCGAGAAATATGATGATGAAGTCCGCGTTCTGAGCCTCGGCGACGATATTGACGGTGGTGAGAAAGCCTATTCCGTCGAACTTTGCGGCGGAACACATGTTGATAACACTTCGCAAATTCGCAGCTTTAAAATTGTTTCAGAAAGCGGCGTCAGTTCTGGCGTTCGTCGTATTGAAGCTATTACGGCTGATATGGCACAACGCTATTTTATGAAAAGCACTCGTGAAAACTTACAAGCTCGTGAGTTAGCAAACCTCAATGAAAACTGGCAACAGTTTATGGAAAGTGAAGCGGCTCTTCCAAACTGGATCACAAAAAATAAAGAAGACATCAAAGCCTTAAACAAGCAGCTAAAAAGTGCACAAACAACAAGTATAGATGATGCGGCTATTGTAAAATCGGCGCAAAAACTAGCTATTGATG
>CAYGSV010000035.1:0-14907 GCA_964352635.1 uncultured Algimonas sp. | reverse complement strand
TAAGGGCGGCGGCATTAATCGCTGCCATGCGCGCGGCCATTTGTTCATCGACCCGTTTTTGGGCCGCCGCTTTTTCAGCGGCTTCTTCGGCACGTTTGTCGTCTTTGGATTTAAAGCCCAAACGCGAGAGAAAGCCTTTTTTCTTTTTTTCTTCAGCCACTAAATTAGTTTTCCTAGAAGATGCTCAGGCGTTGCGCCCGTAATTTTAACTCGCGCCAAGCTACCGCTTTTGGGCGGCGTGTCTAGTTTCATAAGCGAGAAATCGGGGAGACGTCCAAAGCCCGTTTCTTCAAACAAAGCTGTGTCTTCATCGCCGATACGTGTTTGCAAATGCGCGGCCTTCACATCCGCGCCAGCCTCTCGCAGCGTTTTCGCGCGGGCTTTGACGATATTGCCATTCACAGGAGGGATTTTCGCGGCGGGTGTGCCTTCTCGTGCGGAATAAGGAAAGACATGAAGCCAAGGGATGCCGACTTCTGAAATAATGGTGCGAGAGTTTTCGAACATCGCGTCTGTTTCCGTCGGGAAGCCTGCAATGATATCAGCGCCAAAGGTCATCTCTGGGCGAGCCGTTTTCAGGCGCTCACAGAGGTTCACGACATCAGCACGCGAATGACGGCGCTTCATGCGTTTTAAAATCAGATCATCGCCCGCCTGCAAAGATAGATGGAGATAAGGCGTCATGCGTGGCTCATTAATGAGCAAATCAAACAGCACCTCATCCACCTCGGCGGGGTCAATGGAGGACATACGAAGACGGGGGAGGTCAGGGACAAGTTTCAAAACACGGCGGACTAAATCACCCAGAGGCGGTGTTCCTGGCAAATCTCCGCCCCAACTCGACAAATCCACACCCGTTAACACGACTTCATTATAGCCTTGGGCGACAAGCGATTTTACAGAATTAACGGCTTCCCCCGCAGGGACACTTCGTGCATTGCCGCGCCCATAAGGAATGATGCAAAAGGTGCAGCGATGATCACAGCCGTTTTGAACTTGGAGAAACGCGCGACTTCGGCTTTGCGATTTCATCAGCGCCTGATTGCCGCCGCCCATAAATTGCGGTGCGGTTTCTTTGACGCTCATAATGTCATTCACACGGATGGGTTCGGAGCTGTTTAAAAACTCGGGATCAAAACTCTGTGGCGACATTTTCTCATGATTGCCAATGACTTTATCAACGCCTTCGATTTCGGCGAAAGCCTTGGGGTCTATCTGGGCGGCGCAACCTGTGACTATGACAGTGGCATCTGGATTATCGCGACGGGCTTTGCGGACTTGGCGGCGGCTCTCGGCGACGGCTTCATTGGTCACGGCGCAGGTATTGATAATCACGGCGTCTTTTAGCCCTGCATCTCGCGCATGGCCCGCCATGACGTCACTCTCATAAGCGTTCAAGCGACAGCCGAGTGTGATGACTTTCGCCTCGGCTTGTTTGGATATGTCGGGCGTATGGGCCATGCGCCGCGATATGGTGGTTTATTTTTCTATGGTCAAGTTATTGGCGCACAGCTAAGGCGCGAGGGATGATACGTGTTTTGAAAAAAATCGTCCCTTTGCCCGTCCGTGTGCAGCTTAAAAAGCTCGGCTATGCGTGGTTGGATTGGCGGAACCCGATTACGGCCCCGCGTGTGCCGTCGCGCGCTGCGACCTTTATCGGCGGGGGTGATTTTGTTGCGGTAGGCGATGATTTCTTTCGTAATCTTCAACGCCATGGCCTCAAGCCCACAGATAAAGTTTTGGATGTCGGTTGCGGGCAAGGGCGTATGGCGCGTCCACTTGTGGGCTATCTGTCAGAAGGTCATTATACAGGGATGGATATAACAGCAGAGGGCATCGCGTGGTGCGAGGCTCAATATGTGGATGTGCCGAATTTCGATTTCATTCACATGGACGTGTTTAATTCACGTTATAACAAAGGCGGCACGCAACAGGCGGCAGAGTATATTTTCCCCGTTGCAGATAACAGCCAAGACCTGACGTTTCTGACGTCTGTTTTCACGCATATGCTCGCCGCCGATGTTGAAAATTATTTAATGCAAATATCACGCACCCTCAAATCAGGCGGGCAAGCGTTGATAACATGGTATCTCTTGGATGAGGTGAGCCGAGCGGCGCAATCGCCGAAGCTCGATTTTCAATATGAATTTGACGAGGTCAGTCGTACAACCGTGAAATCCACGCCCGAAGCGGCCATTGCTTTTGATTTAGAGTTTGTGACAGCGCTCTATGCCAAAGCAGGGCTAGACATTGTCACGATAGAGCACGGTTATTGGGCGCGGCCAGACGCCCAGTTTATGCTGCAAGATATGATTGTCGCGCGGAAGGCTTAACCGCAGGCCGACTTCACTTTACGCAACGCCGCCGTAATGCCCTTGAGCGAAAATACATAAGACGTTTCTGTCCCGCGCTGGCTGACGGCCTCAACGCGCATATCGGCACCGGCGCGCATTTTACGCACGAGGTTTTTCTCGTCTGAACCGCTCTCGATAAAGGCTTCATTATCAGCCGCATACATGAGGACTTTTGTAGATCCCACATAAGAGGCGGGCGCGCGGGTCGTCTTAAGGGGATATCCCGTAAGGAGGCTTGGCTGTTCTTCGGCCGCGCCCGATTTCCAAGAGGAGACCATGAAATAAACTTCACCATGATTAACGGATGTGGGCGCTTTGACTTCGGGCTTGGCGAGGGCATAGCAAATGCGGTCATTGCCCGCGATACGGCTATAGACGGACCAATCACTAAACGTGCCTTCGAGCTTAGGCTCTGATGCTAAAGCAGACGTCGTCATAAGGCCAATTAAGCCGAGAGCTAAAAATACGCGTTTCATGTTAAACCCTAAAATTCCTATCTCCCTATTAGCGCAGATTCACACTTAACACAGCGTTAACAGCAGAGACTTTTTACAGGCGGTTTAAGAAACATACGTCTCATAAACATGCGGTTTAAAGCTTCGGAAAACGGCATAGGCCGCCACAATAGAGCCGCCCACAACGATCATAAGGAACGGTGATTTGGGCGGGAGTTCTAATAAGGCCAAGCCAATCAAGCCAAAGGTCGCAATGTTCACAAAGAAGTTCAAAAGCACAGCGCCTGCACTCATGAGGCGGGCGCGTTGTTCTGGCATGGCGCGGCGTTGTGCCATCGCTTGAAGCGGAACAACGAACAAGCCGTTACACACTGATGACGCTAAGACAAAGGTCATGAAAATCGGTGTTTTAGGGTTAGCCCAAAAATCTGCCGCCGTTCCCAAAGTGTCGCCCATATGCGTTGGGCTCGGCAATAAATAAATCGCCAAGATACAGATTGTCACGCCAATGATACCCACCGCGGATAATCGTACGGCTTCTGGCCCCCAGACTTTCAAATTTCCTAAGAACATAACAATAATAGACCCCACAAAAATGGATAGGGTCGAGAGGACTAAGACAATAATCAAGACCGTCTCATCATAATTCATCACAGAGGCGACATAGTCTGGGAAGGTTGTGATAAAGGCTGTCGCAGCGCCATAAAACCAAGCAATGCCCAGCATCGGGCGTAAAACTTCGGGGGCATGAAAGGCTTTGGATACAACAGATATAATAGATGTGACGGGTTCATAATTTATTTTTAGGTCTGGTTGCGGCGCGGGAGCGGGCGGGCAGAACTCCGAAGCCAGCCATCCAATTACTGCAATCACCATCAGCATAACGGCCATTATCTTTGGCCCGCCGACCATCAGCACAAGGAACGTACCGACCACTTGTCCAACGAGGATGAGAATAAAGACAAAGCCATTAAGTAGAGCATTGCCTTTGATGAGTTCTTTAGGCGTGAGCCATTGTGGCAACACCGCATTTTTGGTCGGCGAGAAGAAGGCTGATTGCGCCCCCATCAGGCCCAGAGCGAGCGCTAGTATTCGCACGTCAACAAACCAAAAGCCGACAGCAGCCACCATCATAATAATAATTTCTGCGCGTTTGACCCAACGCAGGATAATGCCGCGATCGACCTTATCCGCGATCTGCCCTGCGATAGAACAAACAACTAAAAACGGCCCCGTAAAAATAAGGGCGGCCACAGGCACACGAATAGCGGAGGGCAGGTCAGACAAAAACGCGACACCACCAAAAGTAATCAACGCAATCAGCGCATTTTTTAGAGCGTTGTCGTTAAATGTTCCGAGTTGAAGCAGAACAAACAAGGGCGCGAAGCGGCGCTTGAACATAAAGCCAAGGCCACCTGAGCTGCCTGTTTTGGATTCTTCCATTTTAACCCTGCCCTTTTAGGTCTGCTGCCTCTCTCGCGAGGCGTTTCTCCACCGCTGACTCATTTTCGCGCAATTGTCCAATATCATCTGGATTTAATGCGCCGGGGTTTTCCAGATCAAGCAACTCTATTGAGCGTGTTTCAATCTTGTCTTGGAGTAAGGCCATAAAGGGCTCTTTCTCCATTCCTGGTGGAATCGGCTCTAAAAACTCTACGGTTCCGTCGCCAGAATATTTTTTCCACTCTGTCTGGTTCCACCGCTGCCCTAAATTACTCGCTACAGGAATAACGGGGCAGTCAAAGTCATTATAAAGATGCCAAACCCCTTTGCGGTAACGGTGGTGCGTGCCGACTTGACTGAGGTGGCCTTCGGGGAAAATGAGGATATGCCGTTCTTGTTCACGAATTCGGGCGGCTTGCTCTTCCATCTCTTGGCGTACATCGGAACCGCCGCAACTGTCGATCACAACGGCATTCATTTTATTCAGGATACGCCCCATCAGAGGTAGCTTCAACAGATGGTCGCCCGTCACAAAAGACAAATCATCGACTTCGGAAAATATCACATGTCCATCGGCATAGCTCAGATGCTTTGACGCAATAATACAGACCCCGTTAGGAATATGGTCGCGGCCCAAGACCTCGACTCTAATGCCCGCAATCACGCGCAAGCCCCAACGAATGACTTTTGTATAACGCTTGATAGATCCCATCATAATCTCTCGCCCCGGTATGAGGGAGAGGAACACCGCCACGACAGCATAAAGCGCCGTTGCGCTGTAAAAGAAAACCCCAAAGATAAAATCCCGCATGACGACTATCCTTCTAATCCCAAGAGAGTCAGCACACCCGTTGTCAGCCGCCCTGCATAGGGCAAGAGCGAGCCGTCAATTGCGCCTAAGACTTTGGTTTGCGCGGGTTGCAAAACAATACCGAGCGCCATCGCCGCCAAAAGGTTGGCGTCCTCGCTCGGGATTTCTCCGTCCGTCATCGCCGTCTGTAAAAGTGCCATTGCCGCGCCATGCGGGCTTTTTTCAGGGCGCTCTGACAGGCCCGGGAAGCGGTGGAGGTGCAGGATATGATAGCGAAACAGATCCCAATCCGCATCGGCAATATGGCAATAATCCACAACAATACGGCGGATTTTATCTTCAAGCGGTATGTCCATCTGTGCCGTTGTTTGAATCATATCCGTCAAGCGATTGTGTATGGCCAACATCAGGGCGCGTGCGAGATCTTCTTTGCTTTTATAGTGGCGATAGAGAAGGCCTTCGGAAACTTCCGCGGCCGTGGCAATACGTTTGGTCGAAACACCCTCAATGGTGGATTCTGAAAATAAATGCAGGGCCGCGCGCTCAATGCGGCCTTTCCCTGTATCGGCCTCGGCAATAATAGCGGGCAATGGGCCCATGCTGTCTTTTATGAACCCATCTTCTGTTTTTAAGGGCTGGTCTATTCTTTGGGCGAGCATGACACGCTCCTATATGGCTTATCTACCATAATAGTGATTATTCACTTACTGTTTGTCAAGCTCTCGTTTTAACTTCAGACAAGACAAGTAAAAATATAAATGATTAATCACATTGATCTGGCAGCCTGTTGTATTTTTAAGTCAAAGAGACTTAAGAGCAGGAAATTCAAAAATGAACGGGGTCTGCCTTAATTTAACACAAGACACTCTCTAGTCTCATCCGTATGTAGGCGTAACTCTGGATATTCTATAGGATTGCATCATGAAACTCACATCCGATATTGCTGCTATTGTGACAGGCGGGGCCTCTGGCTTAGGCGAGGCAACGGCGCGTGGCTTGGCGGCCAAAGGCGTCAAAGTCGGCATTTTCGATATGAATGAAGAGCGCGGTGAAGCGGTCGCCAAAGATATTGGCGGTGTCTTCGCCAAGGTCAATGTCTCCGACAATGACAGTGTCGACTCAGGTTTTGACATGGTTCGTGCGGTAAATGGCCAAGAGCGAGTTATGGTCAATTGCGCAGGGATTGGGGGAGGCATTAAAACCGTGGCTCGCAAACGCGACACGGGCGAAATCGTCCCGCATGACCCCGCCGCTTATATTCGGATTATCAATATCAATCTGATTGGGTCATTTCTTTGCGCGTCGAAATCTGCGGCAGGGATGATGGCGATTGATCCACTCGAACCAGATGGAGAACGCGGGATCGTTATTAATACGGCATCTGTTGCGGCTCAAGACGGGCAAATTGGCCAAGTGGCTTATGCGAGTTCTAAAGGTGGTATTTTGTCGATGGCGCTGCCAATGGCGCGTGATTTGGCTCGAGAAGGTATCCGCGTAAATACAATCTTACCCGGTTTTTATGAAACACCGATTTATGAGCAAATGAAGCCAGAGGTGAAAGAAAACCTCCGCGCTCATGTTCAATTCCCCGTGCGCTTCGGTCAACCGAATGAATATGCCCAAGTCGTCGAATTTATGTGTGAGCACGGTTACATCAACGCTGAATATATCCGTACAGATGCCGGTGCCCGAATGCCGCCAAGATAGAGACTGCACCCGCGTTTTCACAAAGTTTTAGAAGACTATGACGCTCTATCCTGTTTGACACGAGAAAGGCTTGACGTATATCCGAGCCATGACGACGACAAACATATTTGATACAGATATTCCATCCCTACCGATTTTGGCAGGTGTCAAACGTGAGCAATTTGATTCTGAGATACGTGTAAAGGCGAAGCCTGTTATTTTGCGAGGGATGGCCAAATCTTGGCCTGCAGTTGCTGCGAGGCAAATCTCACTTGAAGAGATGGGGGCCTACCTTAAAAAGCTAGATAATAAAAAACCGGCTATCACCTTTGTCGCTCAACCGAATGTAAAGGGTCGCTATTTTTACTCAGAGGATATGCGAGGATTTAATTTTGAACGACGTTCAATTCCTCTGTCTGCGTCTATTGATAAATTACTAGAGCAAAAAGAAGATGATGCGCCCATAGGTATTTATGCAGGCGCAACGTCCTCTTCTGATTTGTTGCCTGGCTTTGGGGAAGAGAACCCGATGCCACTCATAGAACCAAGCGTACAGCCCTTGGTTTGGATCGGCAATTCTGCGCGGGTCGCCCCACATTTTGATTCCTCCGAAAATATTGCCTGTTGTGTCTCAGGTAAACGAACATTTTTGGTTTTCCCACCTGAGCAAATTAAAAACCTTTATGTCGGGCCACTGGAACATAATATGGCGGGGCAACCCGCCAGTCTCGTCGACCCTAAAGCGATAGACCATGACCGCTTTCCAAAGTTTAAAGACGCAATGCAAACAGCATATATTGCTGAACTAGAACCAGGCGACGCAATCTACCTCCCAGCACTATGGTGGCATTATGTCGAGTCGTCTGGGCCTTTTAATGTCCTCGTCAATTACTGGTGGAATGATGTCTATAAGGGATCCCCAATGGCCGCGCTTGCCCTCTCGCTTTTATCAATCAGAGATTTACCCGTGGCAGAGAGAGCGGCTTGGCGGGAGGTATTTGACCATTATATTTTTGGCGAGGACGCCCAAGACGCGGTTCCGTATCTACCAGAATACATTCGCGGCGTTTTAGGGCCCGATAGTGCAGAGCGAGATGCGAGCATTAAGGGTTTTGTTGGCGCACAATTACAAGCCCTATTCGGGCGCAATTAATAACGTACCACGCGTTTAAAATCACGATCAGGCCGATAGTCTTCAAAGACTTTGGGACTTTTACCGCTGACAATCATATCGGCCATTAATTGCCCGATGACGGGGGCAAGGGTCACGCCGCTATGTGAAATAGCGAGACTGACATTGGGTTTATTTTGAACAATCCCAAGTACAGGATGCCCATCAAGGGGGAGAGGCCGCCAACCAATATAAATATCTTCAATCGCGGCATCAAAAATGGCGGGTAAAAACTCACCCGCTAATTCCTGTAAGTAATATTTATGATGTTCCTCAAAACTCATTTGCGGAAAATCGATAGGGCGATTTTTCAGACGCTCCCCATGGGTGTCAGGCGCACCCTCTTGTTCGCCAATAACCACACGACCATCGGCGCGTTGATGGATATGCACACCCGGTGCAACGATGATGTGATTAATTAATTGTGGGAGCGGTTCCGTGACCGCGATTAGTCCCGGGGTCGAGCGTTGCGGAATAGAAATGCCGCCGAGAGCCTGCGGTGCGTCATTATCTGCGCCTGTTGCAATAACAACATGATCACAAGGAATAGGGCCGGCCTCGGTTTGGAGGATACCGTTCTCAAAACTCAGCGCTGCATTTGGGCTATCGACAGTCCCGCCCTTTGCTTCGACGGCGGCCAACATTTTCTCAGTAGCAAAGACAGGGTCGAGGGCGCGGTCATTTCCAGAAAAAGCAAAAGAGGTCGCGCCTTGAAAATCGATGTCTGGTTCAAGATTAGTGACGGCACTTACCCCCATCATTGAGGCGTCTTCGCCCCAAGCCGCTTGCTCTTCTATTTGTTCCCCTAATTTCACTTGGCGGTGTTCATTAGAAAACCATTCAAGCGATCCTTTTGAGGATAGCGGAATGTTTAACGCGCGGGATAAGTCTCCCCACCCTGAAACGCCTTGCTGATTGAGTTCATGATAAGCCCGTGGTTGTTTCGCCCAACTCGCATTGATCCAAGCAAAATTCCCGCGCGTGGCATGAGACGCAGGCCCATAACTATCGATAACTGTCACCCGCGTTCCGAGCTGAGAGAGATGATAAGCAATCGACGCGCCAATTATCCCTGCGCCGACAACCACAACATGTTTACCCGCGCCGTTCGTTTTGGGCGCGCAAGCCGTGACCGAGGCCGCAGCCATGAGTTTTAAGAGTAAGCGTCTATCCATACAGCTTTGGTAAGTTTCCGTACCCTATGGGTCAAGCCATATGAAAAACTAGCCGCTGTCTTTATCAATCCAAGCTAACCATGCGGTGTCTAATTCTGCAACGGTCGAAGGCAAGCCCCAGTCTTGACTGGACAGCCATGTTTCTGTTGTGCCTCCTGCCAAAAGCGCTTCAGTCAGAGAGACGAAAACTTTTGTGTCGTTAGAATAAGATAACAAAAAGTCCGTGAAGACTTGAACCTGTGCATAGAAATTCGCCGTTTTATTCCCACCAGAGTTTTTCAGAAACTCTCTGGCTTCTTCGCCTGTTAAAACTATGGCTCGGCTCTCGCTCGAGGCGCCTTTCATTTTCTCAGAAGGTAAAGTTTTGAGTAAGTCTTTGGCGGCTTGAGCTGCTGGGTGCTCCATTGTCAAAAACGTCCGAAGTGGAATTATCTCTTCAAAATTCAACTTCGAAAAACTCTCTCTACGTCTCTTGTTTAACGTCGAGTTTTCCAAGAGGACAGCCGCCGTTTCATCGAGCCAATCTGGCGCCCACCCGCCATAGGCATGCCCTTTTTGTGCTTCTGCATTGGCGGGCTTGAACGCATTGATAAACCACATATGGCCGAGTTCATGCGCGAAAGCCCCTGCTTGAACAGCAGAAGCATGCGTATCGTTCGTTCTACTTTTCACGGCAGCGAGGGATTGTTTCATCGCGCTGTCTTTAACGGATTGGGGAAGGCCTTTGGTTTGCTCTTCGACTTGGCGGATTATGCTACTCTTGCGTAATTTCGCTTTGTCGGAGGCACTAATCCAAGGCAGGCTTGTATAGCCCGCCGCTTTAAATACATCATTTTGTTTGGCTGTGATAACGCCACCAGGGACAATAACAATTTTTGCGGGCGCTCGATCAAAAGTCGTTTGGAATTTTTCCGACGCGGCGAGGGCGTTTTTTAAGAGGCCATCGTGCTCTTCGGCGTTACCGACAATTAGAATATTTTTGGAACCTGTGCAGTCTAGTTGAAGCGCGGTGCACGGTGAGGCATCGGGTTTAGCGACAGAACTACAGGCGGTTAGAGCTGTGATGGCGAGGACTGATGCAATAAATTTCATAGCGGCTCCTTTCAAACTACAATTGTAGTCTATAATGATTACATATGTAGTCAATTATTAAGAGTCAATAAGTTTTGTCAAATTGCTTGGTAATGGACAAGTTTGTTTAACGATGTTACGTTTATCTGTCTTTCTCTTTGAGATTTTTGGTGCTTCCCTTAATCGGGATGCGCTAACTGACCTGATGGAATAATCCTTTAAGATTAAGTTCCGAAGACTACATGGAAGATAGAATATATAACAGTAAGAACAAACGACGTAATCAATAAGCTTAATAACTGTAATCCCAGTTTGCCAGAAGCTGTAAGGTTTTTTCTCCAGTATGAATATTTCTTGATAAGGGATTTCAATTTTGAAGAACTTTGAGCTCGACTTTCCTTATTAGAATTAGTTCCTGTCACAGTCTCAGGATGCCTCCTAACTGGCCGAGTGATTAGTTGCTGATTATTTGATTCGTCAAGGTTATATTGGAAAGCCTCTTTAAAAGTATAAGGCCTATAGTCTTTCCCATTATATCTAATAATCATATGACTAGCAAATATATTTCTCAAAGCTATTAAAACTAAAAAAAATAGCAATCCAAACGCTAAAGTACTATCTGGAAATAGGATCGCGAAAATACTTGCTGATAAAATAGTTAGAAGACCAAGAACCATTGAAATGTAAGAATACCAATATCTATAGTATTTGATTGTATAATAAACTGCCTGTGAATTGGACTTCACTAGCACCACGTTGTCTTCATCTTCTATTTTAAAACTGCGTCCCTCTTTATCAAATACCGTTCCATATCTCTCAACTGTCAAGTAAAGACCCGAAGCATATGACTTTATAAACTCATAAGCACTATAACTTATTATTACCAAGGAAAGCGCTAACAAACCATTCGAAACTACAATACTCGACATCGTCGCAAATAATAAAAATAAGATACTAAATGAGAAGGTATGAATGCACGAAATGAAATAATTCTTAGAGCTTGGGTTCTCTGGATTTGGGTTTTCAAGTTGGTCTTTGGTTCGAACCAAGTAGCTTTTAACATCACGCAAAGCATAAGCACTAGTTAATACGAAGACATAACGCCAAGCCTCATTGTCAGGTTGTTTAATTTCAAAAATAGCATCAAGTTTACTAACGAGATAATCGAAGAACAAGTCAACATAAAAGACTTCTGATAGTTGTTCGATTTTAGTGTCTATATGACAAGCAATCTCAATCAAAATATTTTTATGATCTGGAAAAAAACTTATCAAAATAAAAGGGGTAAAGAAACATATAGAGCCCAATAAAACAATAATAGAACGCAAACAAAACGCTAGGAACGCTGGATTCATAATTTTTGCGTTGCTCATTTTAACTCCCCTTTTACCGATGACGGATTCAAGCTTTTAGGATTACTACTCGATAATAATTACCCTTTACAGTATCACCCATCAAATAAATCAGCCAGTTTCTCCGTCATGACGCCGCCTAATTGTTCGACGTCCATGATTGTGACAGCGCGTTTGTACCAGCGTGTTACGTCATGGCCGATGCCTATCGCGACGAGTTCGACTTCGCTCCTGTTCTCAATCATGTCGATCATCATGCGGAGGTGGTTTTCTAATAGCCCCGTTTTATTCTGACTTTGCGTGGCGTCATCAACGGGCGCGCCGTCGGAAATCACCATTAAAATACGGCGCTGTTCAGGCCGCGCCATGAGGCGGCGATAGGCCCAATCGAGCGCTTCGCCATCAATGTTCTCTTTCAGCAAGCCTTCGCGCATCATCAGGCCGAGGTTCCGCTTTGCCCGCCGCCAGGGCATATCGGCAGATTTATAAACAATATGGCGCAGGTCATTTAACCGACCGGGCCCTGTGGGTTTGCCCGCTGCGAGCCAATCTTGGAAGCTTTTGCCGCCTTTCCAAGCGCGTGTTGTAAAACCCAAAATCTCGGCTTTTACACCGCAGCGTTCCAATGTCCGCGCCATTATATCGGCGGTCACAGCGGCAACCATAATCGGCCGTCCGCGCATAGAGCCCGAATTATCAATTAGGATGGTCACGACCGTATCGCGGAAATCAGTTTCTTGTTCTTCCTTAAAGGTCAGCGCACTCATCGGGTCGATAATCACCCGCGTCAGGCGCGCGGTATCGAGCATTCCTTCCTCTAGGTCAAACGTCCAAGAGCGTTGTTGTTGCGCGAGCAATCGCCGCTGCAACCGATTGGCCAGCCGCGCAATTGCACCAGACAAGCCCTGCATATGCCCATCTAAATACCCGCGCAAACGCTCCAGCTCTTCGGGCGAACATAGCTCCTCGGCCTTAATCACTTCATCATGGGTCGTTGAGTAAACACTATAGGGCGGCGTCGCATTCGACATATTCGGGCGTTGCGGTGAGTTTTCAGGATTTTGATCCGCGTCGTCTTGCTCGCCGTCAATGTTCTCGGCGTCCACCATATCTTGCGCTTCAGCGGAATCATCCTCCATCGCATCGGCATCGGATACTTCGGTCTGGCCCGGCTCATCCTCCTGAGTATTGTCGTCAGGTTGATCTTCGGGCTTGTCTTGATCCTCTGAACTTTCATCCTCTTGATCATCGTCTTCTTCGGGACTGGCGCGGTCATCATCTAATTTGAAATCCGCAATCAAATCATTTACCGATTGCCCGAAAGCGTCTTGATCTCCGAGCAGGTCGCGGAGCTGCCGCATATATTTACCGGCGGTTTGTTCAATCTCTTCGCGCCACGCGTTCATAATACCGTCGGTATTTTTTGGCAGGTCACGCCCCGTCAAAACCTCTCGGGCATAAAGCCCGACAGCCTCGGCAAAGCTCGTATCATCCATAACGATATCGGGTTTATCAAACCCCTTGCGCTTGGCCCGATCAGACAGCGCCGCTTGCAGATTATCACCCAATCCAGAGAGATGTTGCGTGCCGAGCGCCTCTATCCGCGCTTGCTCCATCGCTTCAAACACCATGCGGGCAGGGCCGCTTTCGGGTTGATTATCGGAGTGCGTGTCGCGGTTATGCAAAGCGAGGCGCAATGCAATGCCGTCCGCTTCGCCCCGCGCTTTCGCAATGGCAAAGGGCTTAGGCGTCGGCGGTAAGCTCGGTAACATCACCTGATCGCGCACAACCCCCGCCACATCCCCACCATAGGAAATCTCAAGCTCAGGCTCACCAGAGATGGCCTTAGTCGTGGCGGAGAGCGAGCGTTTGAATGTATCGATGGGGGTTTGGGTCATGAAGCAGATTAACTTTCGATTGCTTCGAGCATTGGAGATATAACAGCGTGAGACATGCCGACTAAAGAAACCGCCTGTTCCAAGGTTATTACATCGTCGGGATGGATAATTGGATTTCTGTGTAAACTAACAATATCCCTCAAGGCACATGCTATTGTTTTCTCCCCATACTCCTTATCAACCAGTTCGCGTGCGATTTGACCGAGAGTACGAATGTTTTTCAAATCTTTGTCGGTCACGAATTTTCTAATATATTTGCGCGATACAGCTTCTAAAATTCGAAAATTATGAAAAGCACATGCTGTAGGCATCTCGTAAATTAATGCCTTACCTACCATTACCGCATCATCTTTCGTTGAAGGGATTATTGTATTTAAGCTACGAGGGAAAAGGTTTTGACCGTTATTAATCAAAGTCTCGGTATCATAAGCCCCTTTCGGAGATACAATATATATAGGTAAAACACCGATTTCAGCTGTCAGAATGGATTTAACCGAAAGCCATTTTGCTTTAGTTACGTTTGCGTCTGCTTCCTGAATAATAGGCCCAAATACATTAGATTTATCAGAGTTAGTCTCAGCGTTATTTACCGCATTTTCTATTAGGCTAAGTAATTCATATGATGGATTGATTGAAGCTTTTAGGGATGCCGTTAGTATACTGTTGGAAATGATACTATCTAATGACTCTCTCGCAACTTCATAGGTAAACGCGAGGGGTTGATAGTGGACATTGATTGCTTCGATTTTTGCGAAGGTTTCAATAAGCCAAGCTGTATTAATTCTTATCATGATATACTACTCTACATCGTCACCGATGAAGGCGCTTCGTTGTAATTGATACCCCTTATCAATTACGGTCACTACGCGACCAACACAGTCGCTGAACTCTCTGGCAAATCTTTGCCAAATGCGCGTTGATAAAACTCGCTGATAATCGGACGTTCGAGTTCGTCGCATTTATTTAAGAAAGTAAGGCGAAACGCTTGGGCGATGTCACCGTCAAAGATTCGTGCGTTTTCGGCCCAATTCATGACTGTTCGCGGTGACATGACGGTGGAAATATCGCCGGCAATAAAGCTGTTGCGCGTCATATCGGCGACGCGCACCATGCTCGCGATTAAGTCTTTGCCTTCTGGCGTGTCATAAGTCGGAGATTTCGCGAGGACGATGGCTTCTTCTTCGTCATGGGCGAGGTAATTCAACTGACAAACAATCGACCAGCGGTCCATTTGGCCTTGGTTGATTTGCTGCGTGCCGTGATAAAGCCCTGACGTATCGCCGAGGCCGACCGTATTGGTCGTTTCGGCGGGTTACTGCGGCGCACGCGGATTGATGAATTGCCGCAGATCCTGAACGTCCTGCGCGGCGAGATGAGCCTGATCGGCCCACGCCCCGATGCCTACGACCACGCCCGTGTCTATCTGCAAGAGGTGCCTGGCTATGCGGCCCGCTATCAGGTGATCCCCGGCATCAGCGGCTTCGCCCAGAC
>CAYGSV010000034.1:0-15092 GCA_964352635.1 uncultured Algimonas sp. | reverse complement strand
ATCTACACCTTCTGAGATTAAATCTATTTGTCTGTCACTGAAATCAATATCAAAATCGATGTCAGGATTAATTTTCAAAAAATCAATCAAAGCAGGCCCGAGATAGGTCACGCCAAACGATAAAGGCGCTGCGAGTCTGATGCGCCCCGACAAAGCAGCGGTTTCGGATGTGCTAACGGCTTCGGCTTCATTCCAATCTGCAAGCAACCCCACGGCGCGCTGGAAAAGCGCTTCCCCCGCTTCAGTTAAAGAGAGTGAGCGCGTTGTACGTAGGACTAACTGCGTGCCGAGGCGGGTTTCTAAATCCGATAATCGACGGCTGATGGCAGATTTCGTGACACCCAATTGCTTTGCCGCTTGCGTGAAGGACTTAGCCTCAATGGTTCTGACAAAGGCTTCTATTTCTTCATAACGACTCATTGTTCTGATTTACGCAACAATATGTTGGTTATCAAGATACTAATCATTATATTCGCAACAGTCTAACTAAGCTCCAATACAGGAGTTGATTATGAAAACATTGAACAAAATACTACGCATTGATGCCAGCGCTCGAGTAGAGGGTTCCATCACACGAGACTTAACGACAAAAGCCATTGATCATTTTTCAGGTCAATCAGCGGTACAGGTGACGACGCGCGATTTGGCGAAGTCTTTGCCTCATGTTGATGAAACTTGGATTGTGGCCAATTTTACGCCTGCCGATCAAAGAAGTGAAGTTCAAAAAGCCAAATTGTCGCTTTCAGATACACTTGTTGAAGAGTTAGAGAAGGCTGACACAATCATTATTGGCTTGCCGATTTACAATTTCGGCGTCCCCGCCGCTTTGAAAGCTTGGGTCGATTTGATTGCGCGGGTCGGCATGACATTTCGCTACACCGAGAATGGCCCCATAGGTCTGCTAGAGAACAAGCGCGCCATAGTGTTGGTGGCTTCTGGCGGCACACCCATGGGTAGCGATATAGATTTTGCGACCCCTTACATGCGCCAAGCGTTAAAATTTGTCGGTATCACGGAGGTTCGCTTTATCGCCGCAGATGGCCTTGGCTCGGATGCGCCTCAGAAAATTGCCGAGGCGACAGCCGCTATCGGCGCCTTATAGAAAGATGGAGATAAAAATGACAAGACGAACAGCCATGATGTCCGCTACAGCCGCGGCTATGACAGCACAGAATACAAACGCCGAGACGAATACACTTGCGGGCGGTTTCAAACGACGACCCGCCAACGAACGCGGCATGGCGGATTTTGGTTGGCTCAAAAGTGCACATAGTTTCTCGTTTGGCCAATACTTCCATCCAGAGCATATGGGCTTTGGCCCGCTGCGCGTGATTAATGATGATGCTGTTGCGCCAGCGAAGGGCTTTCCAATGCATCCGCATGAGAACTTCGAGATATTCTCTTACGTCCTTGAAGGGCAGTTAGAACATAAGGACTCGATGGGTAATGGGTCTGTGGTTGGGGCCGGTGGTATTCAATATATGAGTGCAGGGACGGGTGTCCGACATTCAGAGTTTAACCCAAGCGACATCGTGCCCGTAAAGTTTCTTCAGATTTGGGTGCAGCCCAATGTGCAGAATAAGGCGCCTCGTTATGAGACACTGGATCTAAGTGCTGCTGATAAAGACGGGAAGCTCGCTTTGTTTTTATCGGGTGATGGCCGCGATGGGTCTATGCGTATTAAGGCGGATACAGACATATATGCCGCGACCCTCACAGGTGAGCAGGCCATTGAGACCCTTTTGCCCAAAGGTCGACTAGGCTATGTCCAGGTGGCGCGAGGGCAGCTTTCTGTGAATGGACAAACACTTGTTCAAGGCGACGGTCTCGCCATAAACGAAGGCGGTCGACTTATTTTTGATAAGGCGGATGACGCTGAAGTCATCTATTTTGCTATGTTCCATTAGGGGCAATCCGGAAACCATGAAATACGCGGCCAGAATGAGTCGCGTATTTTTTGTAAAGTTCGCTTTACATTTATATAATCTCTGTTATGTAAAGCATACTTTACAAAATGGAGTTTTAGATGTCACAAATGAAACAATCGGGAATGAAAAAATATTTCCTAGAATTTGGCGGAGCTATGATGACTTATGTCGTTACTTTGTTCGCCGTAATTTATACCCGCCCTCATATAGGCAGTTTTCAATACTTAGAGCTCTTGCCTGCAGTCCCCTTAATATTTGGATTTTGGGCCATTATCCGCCAATATAAACGATCAGATGAGTTTTATCAGCGTGTGCATTCAGAAGCCTTTGCTTTAGGGGGCTTAACGCTTGGTTTGTTTGTTATGATTTGGGGGTTTGGTGAAAATGCTGGATTTCCAGAACTCGGATCTATCTGGATTGCACCAGCCCTCATTGGCTTATGGGGTATATGTATCCCCATCGTAATGAGGCGCTATAAATGAAGAACGCGCTCAAAGATTTACGCAAATCAAAAAGCTGGTCGCAACAAGATCTCGCTGAACAGTTAGGCGTCTCTCGACAATCGATTATCGCGATTGAAAAAGAGAAATTTGATCCCAGTTTGGACTTGGCCTTCAAAATCGCCCGTCTCTTTGAGACTCCTCTCGAAACACTTTTCTTTCCAGAAGACTAAACCCACCTAAAACAGGACTCATCCGATGTATAAATTATTTCTAACGACCCTCGCGGGGTTGCTGGTTGCTTGCACCCAAAATTCAAGTGAAACACAGCAATTTTCAAAAGCCTCGAGCTCGACTGAAGCGGCGACGTCACAAAGTGTCAGCCCTATTACAGTTAATCGAATGGGGAATGAGAATGGTCGTACACTTGTTCTCATTCCTGGCCTTGCGTCTGGTAAGTCGGTTTGGGACGATGCGGTTGTCGCTTTCAAAGACTATGATATCCGCCTAGTCCAAGTTGGAGGATTTGCTGGGGTCGCAGCGCCTAAAGAACAATCAATAGAGAAAGTATCAGCGGCAATAATTGAGCATTTATATGAAACGCCTGGCCGAGACACGGTTCTGATTGGCCATTCACTCGGTGGATTTCTTAGTCTCAAAATTGCTTTAGCGGACCCAAGCCTTATTGACGAAATTATTGTTGTCGATAGTCTACCCTACCTTGCGGGTATGATGATGCCAGGGGCAACGCCAGAGCAGGCCAAAGACATGGCAAAATCTATGGGCGCACAAATGAAGGCGATGCCAGAGTCTCAGTTTCACGCTCAACAGAAAATGGGGTTAGCGCGCCTTGTTAAAGATAAGTCCTATCTGCCTACATTGCAGGGTTGGTCTGATACGTCTGAGCAGACGGTTATAGCTGATCTTATGAGTACATTGCTTGCGGCAGACTTGCGAGAAGACATATCCTCGCTCACCGTTCCAACAACCGTGTTCATGGCTTACGATCCAACTATGGGCGTATCAAAAGAACAACTTCAGTCTCTATTTGAAAAACAATATAGTGCTGCACCGCAGGTAAAAATTAAAGCTATCGAAGACAGCTATCACTTTATCATGATTGATCAGCCCGATGCTTTTCATCAAGCTATAAAGACGGCTTTGGAAGATTAAAAACAAAAACCCCGCCTCTTAACTGAGGCGGGGCGGTTTCTCTCTCGCTCATTATTTAAGCTTAGCGAGTTTGATTTAATTAATGTGCGATAACAGCAATCAATAAGAGTGCGATGATGTTTGTAATCTTAATCATCGGATTAACCGCTGGGCCTGCTGTATCCTTATAAGGATCGCCAACCGTATCGCCAGTCACAGAGGCTTTATGGGCTTCAGAGCCTTTACCGCCGTGGTGACCATCCTCGATATATTTCTTGGCATTATCCCAAGCGCCACCGCCCGCAGTCATAGACAGCGCAACGAAGAGACCCGTAACGATCACACCCAGAAGCATAGCACCGAGAGCTGAAACAGCCGCCGCATTGCCCGCTGTAAACTTCACGGCAAAGAACAATACGATGGGGGCTAAGATTGGCAGAAGCGACGGCTTGATCATTTCCTTAATCGCGGCACCCGTCAAAAGGTCGACGGCTTTTGCATAATTAGGGCGTGACGTACCTGCCATGATACCTGGGTCCGCTTTGAACTGACGGCGGACTTCTTCGACAATCGCGCCAGCCGCACGGCCAACAGATTGCATCGCCCATGCCCCAAAGAGGTAAGGTAGCAAGCCACCAATAAAGAGACCGACAATAACATAAGGGTCTGTCAGGCTGAACGTCAGGTTATCAAGTCCGTAGAAGAAGCTGCCAGGCTCTGCCTTAGCAGCAAAGAACTCAACGTCTTTGTAATAAGCCGCAAAGAGGACAAGCGCACCCAAACCAGCAGATGCAATCGCGTAACCTTTGGTCACAGCTTTTGTCGTGTTACCAACGGCATCAAGTGTGTCTGTTGTGTTACGGACTTCGCTTGGTAGTTCTGCCATTTCAGCAATACCACCAGCGTTATCAGTTACAGGACCAAACGCATCAAGCGCGACAATCATACCCGCAACGCCGAGCATGGCTGTCACAGCAACCGCGATACCATAAAGGCCCGCAAGGCTGAATGTTGCAATAATACCAAAGACAATAATCAAAACAGGAATAGCGGTCGCTTCCATAGAAACGGCAAGACCCTGAATAACATTTGTACCATGTCCTGACTCTGATGCCGCGGCCACAGATTTAACAGGACGGTAATTTACGCCCGTATAATATTCTGTGATAACGACGATGGCGCCTGTAATGATGAGGCCGACAACGGCACACAGGAATAAATCCATGCCAGAGAAGCCTGCAAATCCAGAGGCTGTATCTGTGCTTGCAACCATTGTTCCAGCAACATCGCCGAAACCAATTGTAAGATGTGTGACGAGCGCAATAGCACCTGCAGATAAAACACCCGTTGCAATCAGGCCTTTATATAAAGCCCCCATAACATTAGTTGAACCTTTACCGAGACGAACAAAGTAAGTGCCGATAATCGATGTAATAATACAGACCGCTGCAATAGACATTGGGTATAACGCCAACATGCCAATTGACCCATAAAGAATGGAACCAAGAACCATCGTCGCCGCGATTGTCACCACATAGGTTTCAAACAGATCAGCGGCCATACCAGCGCAATCGCCAACATTATCGCCGACATTATCAGCAATTGTTGCGGGGTTGCGGGGATCATCTTCTGGGATACCCGCTTCGACTTTACCCACAAGGTCGCCGCCAACATCAGCGCCTTTAGTAAAGATACCGCCGCCGAGACGCGCAAAGACTGAAATCAGTGATGCACCCAGTGAGAGCGAAACAAGACCGTCAATCACTTCACGACTATTAGAGGCATTTCCCATCGGGCCTGTTAAAACCCAATAATAGCCAGCAAGACCAATAAGGGCAAAACCTGCGACAAGCATACCTGTAATGGCGCCCGCTTTAAACGCAATATTTAGACCTTTACCGAGGCTTTCACGTGACGCTTCGGTTGTGCGGACATTGGCTTGTACCGACACAAGCATGCCAACATAACCAGCGATACCTGAGAGCACAGCCCCAATAATAAAGCCGACAGGCGCGATTGCATTTTGGAATAAGACAAAAAGTAGAATGGTGACAACGACGCCAACAATCGCAATCGTTTTATATTGTTTATTAAGATAGGCTTTGGCACCTTCTTGAATCGCACCTGCGATTTCATTCATGCGCTCATTACCTGTTGAGGCCTTCATCAGGCTTGCACGGGTAATCACCCCGTAAAGTACGGCGATGACTCCCGCCGCGATGATTAAATAAAGAGTATTCATAACTCTCCCCATATGCTTTCGCCGGGTGCCCAAATTAGAGATTCCCCTCGCGCTGCTTTTGCAGTCGTTCAGGCTTATCCGGCAATGTTATGAAGTTGGCCGCACCTAAAAGTGCGCTTCCCCTCGCGAGTATGAAGTTGGCCGCCACATCCACATCCTCAAGTGATTAGGCGCTTCCCTTCGCGTGGGCGGAATGTTGCAAACCGTTAAGGAGGCGTCAAGGGGGTGATTTTTGAAGTTTTCTTTTTGGGGCGCAGTACTGCACTTACTTACACTTACAGACTTTCGACAATTTTACGTATTTCAGCCGTCGCTTTATCCGCATTTTTCGACAGGCTGAGTGGGTCTATGGCCTCGCCAAATGTCAGGCGAAAAGTAATGCCTTTCTTGTTCAATAGCTCATGGAAAAGTGTGATGTCGCGGAGTTCGGCGTTAAGGCGCGCAAATAGGTAATAGAGTGTCGAATTTCTTGCTTTGATATTGAGTGGGATAATTGGTGCTTTATATTTGCGGGCTACCATCGCGGCAGAGCTTTCCCACTCTTTGTCGACGATACCCCGCCAAGTAAGACTGCCCAACCGCCCACTGGGGAAAATCACGACACAGCGTTCATCCTCTAAGGCTTGCTTCATGCGCAAGAGTGTGTCGCGCGCTTTGGCGTGAGAGCGCTTGTCTTTGACCCACTCAACGGGGATAATGATATCCTCTCCCTTTGGGATAACACGCAGCGCATCAGCATTGGCCAAAAAACAATGATCAGGTCGCCGATCACGAATGGCCTGAAACACGGCCAAGCCATCAGCAAGTCCTGTCGGGTGATTGGCGATGAGAACACAGCGACCTGTGCGGGGGAGGTTAATAAGATCCTGCACGGCAGTGCGCGGACTGATGTGTTCAGCCACACGTTTAAAAGCCTGTGCGCCTGAAAGCTCTTTAATCGAGTCCGCGAGAAATACAGCCGCATCATAGGCCAGCATCCGATAGAGCATAGGGCGGACAGCTTTGAACAATCGGGGGTTTCCCACAAGTTTTGGTGCGCGCTCCGCAATCAATTGTTCAACAATATGCATAAGCCCGCTATAGGGGCATGTGTAAGAAATAAAAAGAAAAAGGGGACATGCATGAAACGTCTTTTAACCTCACTCTCGATTATGGGCCTGACCACGTTAGGGGGGCTACAACTCGCCATGGGGCAAGACGCGCCTCCCTTCCCTTGCTCTGACCCTGAATACCGCCAGATGGATTTTTGGGTTGGCTTTTGGGATCTGACTTGGACAGCGCCAGACGGTACAGTTTCCAGCGGCAAAAATAGCGTGACACGCCTCCCGTTTGGGGATTGCGTTATTACGGAACGCTTTGATGGGGGCGACACTATTCCATTGGACGGAATGAGTGTGTCCATGTTCTCCAAACCGCAAGGCGTCTGGCGTCAGACTTGGGTGGATAATCAGGGGGGTTATTTTGCGCTCGTGGGTGGGCCGCAAGAGGATGGCACATTTTTGTTAGATATGGAGCGTTTGAATGACCAAGGGCCATATTCCCGCATGATATTTGAAGAGATCAAAGAGGATAGTTTTACTTGGCGGTGGCAAGGCAAACGTGAAGCCACAGATGAGTGGGCAGATCAGTGGGTTATCAATTATAAAAGAGCCGAATAAATAATGCCCATTTAATCAATGTTTCGCTTCGCTGTTAATTGGCGAGGTAAACCTTAACAAAAAAGCCGCCTCAAATGAGACGGCTTTTTTAATCTTTACTTTAAGCAAAACCTATTTGCGTGTTGTACGCTTTGCAGGGGCTTTTTTCTTAGCAGGGAACCACTCGTCGAGTTTCTTCCCAGCCCATTCGCGGCCACCCATACCAAAGGCAACAGCACCACCAAGACCAGCAGCAACAGCCGCAGCACCAAGGCCGTATTGGAACGCCGCATTGACGATCTCTTCGCCGAGTTCCATTTGAGCCAAGCCCATAAATGTCACAATGACGATTGTTGCATATTTAATAATTGTGCCTGCAAGGTCACCTGCAGTTTGTGTAACAATCTTGGAGACAAAGTTGGCGATGAACAAACCGGCGCCAATAATAATGGCACCGAGGACAACACGACCACCGACTTCGAGAAGCGTATTAAAGACGTTTGTAAGCTCAGGAATACCCAAAGCTTTCATCGCCGCTGTTAAGCCCATTAACACGATACCAACAAACGCAACCGTTGCGATAACTTGTGAAGGAATAAAGTTTGGCCCTTCGCCATCTAGGCTAGCGACTGTCTTAAGGGAATTATCGACACCCAAAGCAGGAAGTGTGTTTTTCACTAAGTTAGAGACAAAGCGTCCGATAAAGACGGCAACACCCAAGATAATGGCGGCTGCCAATATGCTTGGAATATAGTCTAAAATTGTACCTAACATGCCTGTGACGTCTTCAGAGAAGCCTGGAATATCCCAGATGCCAATGGCGGCGATAGCGAATACCAAGATAACGACAGCCTTTGCGAGACCGCCTAAGCTATTCGCAATAGAGTTTTTCGTTGTCGGCGCATCTGCTTCTTCAACAAAGCCAAAGCGTGACGCAAGACGGTCAACATGAGCGACTTCCAGGAGGCTTGTCAGAGCGTTCTTAACAACATTCGCAAGCATGACGCCGATACCGAAAACAACCGCCCCTGTTAGGAGTTGCGGAAGGTATGCAAAGATGTTGTCCATCATACCATTCAAGAAACCAAGTTGTTCAGCGAGGGCAGGGAATTGTCCTAGACCCATGAGGATGAAAATCAAAAACAGAACCCAAAAAACAGCTTTGGACACTGATTTACCAATATTGCCGCCCGTCGTTTGGGCTTGTTTGCCAATACCCGTACGATTGATACCGCCTGAAACAAGCGCCTCAGCAATTTTCGAAATAAAATAGCCTGCGACGATAATAATCGCGGCTACGACTGGGCCGACAGCCCAGTTCGGCAAAAAGCCTAAATGTTGTGATAGTTGATCCATTGTTATTCTTCCCTCCAGAATAAATATGCGGCCGCCCTACACGGACAGCCCTCTTAAGTCACCTTTCCAAGGTGTAACATGAATGAAAGCTTAACATGATTTGTTTTAGGAATCAGCAAAAAGCGTGAAGCGCGGAAATTATTTTTGTTTGAGTGCAAGAATTTGGTTTGTAAGAGTAAGGCCTTGACGAAAATTACCTACTGGGCGAGGAGACCCACCATGGCTCCTATTCGCAATAAGCCGCTTTTCTATGGCCTGTGTCTCTTTTCCTTTGGGACATTAGCGCTTGCCATCATATTGATGAGTTTGAAATAACGATGAGCGTCGAAGCCAAGCTCAGAGCCTGCATCGCCAAAGGTACGTTGCAAGAGGACCCCGCGCAAATTGAGGCGGCTCAGGCGTTGGATAGATTGCTCCGTCATTTGGATGTGCGCCCTAATTCTCAATTCATGCTAAGGGTATTCAGGCGGCCCGAAATTATAAAAGGGCTTTATCTCTGGGGCGGTGTCGGGCGTGGCAAATCTATGTTGATGGATTGGTTTTACGCAGAAGTGCCCATCAAAGCGAAATCCCGTGTGCATTTTCATGCGTTCATGTTGGATGTGCACGCGCGCATTAATCAACGCCGACAATCCAAGGATAATGACGGCGACCCTATTGCGCCCGTGGCGAAAGATATTGCCAAAGAGGCGAAGTTGCTCTGTTTTGATGAATTCCATGTGACGGATATTACGGACGCTATGATTTTATCTCGTTTGTTTGATGCCCTCTGGGCGGAAGAGGTGATTGTCGTGGCGACGTCCAATCGTCCACCTGAAGGCCTTTACAAAAATGGATTAAATCGACCTCTCTTTGAGCCTTTCATTAAGCGTATGCCTGAGTTCCTCATTATTCATGAGTTCGCAGGGGAGACTGATCACCGCCTTCGCCAACTCGAAGCGGCACCCGTTTATTACACACCACTAGGGGCAGAAGCAGAGGCGGGAATTGATGCGGCGTGGGAAAGATTGGTTGGTGGGGCCAAACCGCGCGAGACAGTCTTGACGGTGCAAGGGCGGGACTTAATTTTGCATCGCACGGCGGCAGGAACGGCGCGGACGAGCTTTGATAGGCTGTGTAATAATAATCTCGGCGCGGCGGATTATTTGCGACTGTCCCATGCCTTCCAAACCTTGATATTAGAAAACGTCCCTAAAATGGGCCCCGATAGTCGCAATCAAGCCAAGCGTTTTGTGACCCTCATTGATGCACTTTATGAAACCCGTACGAAATTGATTATGAGTGCGGAAACAGAACCAGCCGGCCTTTATCCTTCAGGGGACGGGGCGTTTGAATTTGAACGCACAGTGAGTCGTCTTATTGAAATGCGCAGTCATAATTATCTGGCGGAACGTCGGAATATGGGTGTCACGCCTAACGCCTGAAATTCCGCATTGAAATTTTGACAGCGCTGTCATATTCTTTCCTCAATAAAAAATAATCAGGGGATTTATCATGACACGGTTTTTCGCAGCAACTTGTTTGAGCGCGCTTATGTTAGGTGCCTTTAATTTCGCTTCTGCGGATACGTTTGATGTGAAGCGTTGCATGAATATGGGCAATGCTCTTGATGCGCCGAAAGAGGGCGAATGGGGGCATGTCATTCAAAAAGACTCATTTCGTAAAATTAAAGAAGCGGGATTTGATACAGTACGTATTCCCGTTCGCTGGAGCGCCCATACGGGAAGCGGTCCAGACTATAAAATTAATAAAAAATTCTTCGCGCGTGTTGATGAGGTTATAAAGCAAGCGCTCGAACAAGACCTTCAGATTGTGTTGAATGTGCATCACTTCGAAGAATTGAATGAAGACCCTGAAGGCAATTTTGATAAGTTTATCGCGCTCTGGTCACAAATCGCCCCGCATTATGCCTCGCTTCCAGACAGTGTTTATTTTGAAGTTTTGAATGAGCCGAATGGCAACCTCAAGAGTGACGTGATGCGAAAAATCCTGACGGCGGGATTTAACAAAATTCGCGAGTCTAATCCGACACGCATTCTTATATTAGGCGGCGAAGACTGGTCAGGTATCAATAGCTTACCGAGTATCCCTGCAATTAATGACCCAAATCAAGTCTACACATTTCATTATTATGACCCGTTCGAATTCACCCACCAAAAAGCGAGTTGGACACAGCTCGAAAATAGTGGCTCAGTGGGCTGGGGTGGTCGCGAAGATAGGCGGCAGTTAAAAGCCGCCGCTGATTATGCCGCCAAAGCTCAGGCAGAGTTAGGCATCCCTCTATTCCTCGGCGAAATCGGGGCCTATCAAAAAGCGCCTTATGAAGATGTTGTGCGTTACACAAAAGAAACGCGAGAGGCGTTTGAAGAGGCAGGCATTAGCTGGTGCGTTTGGAGCTTTACCGCCACATTCCCGTTTTACGACAGTGAGAGCAATAAGTGGGATGCCCAAAAACTTGCCGCTTTGGGTTTGGATGAAACACTCAAACCGTCTGCTCAAGTCAAAAAGGCTCCAACCCGCAGCACCCCCACAAGCTCCATATCTTACTTGCAAGGACAAACATTAGACGAAGTCTTTATCAATTTTCAACGCAAAATTGGGCGCAATGTTACGCTTATGACGTCACCTTATGTTGATGAAATTTCTTATTATGGCCCCGCTAAAGTAACGCAAGTCAAAGACATTGGCGTGCCAGACGGTGAGGCCCTCGAGATTAAATCGAGTAAAGGCGTAAATCCGTGGGACAGCGCTCTGTCAGTCTCACTTTGGACTCCAATCGCGAAAGGCGACACGCTTATGATGTCTTATTGGGCTAAGTCTGTGAAAGGGCCAGGCGACATTGCGTCTGTTGGTATTCAGTTGGCTAGTGAACCTTATTCGGCTCTCAATACGCAGTCACAAATACTAAGCAGTCGCTGGCAGCAATATCATATTTCGGTCAAAGCCGAGCGTGACTATAGGCCTGACGAGGTTGGCTATACGATGCAAGTGGCGGGTGCGGCCCAAACCTTGCGCGTTGGACCTATATTGGTGATGAACCTTGGACAAAACATGCCTGCATCGCAGCTACCCAATTGAGCCTTAGTGCAAGATGATGTGGGCCGCTGTTGCAAGGTGACCCGCTAAAGCAGCTGTAATTAACAAACCCGCCATTTGCCACTTTGGTAAGCGGCGTTTCGTGTTGGCCGTGTTTAGCGCCATATATTTATCAATCAGCCCGCGGACCAATCCGCTTACACTGTCCCCTTCTTGCTTCGCTAAGGTGGTCAAGGTCTCTTTTTCGTCTTGAGATACCCGGACTTCAATTTTTTCTGTGCGTTTCATTTTGTTCTCCAATCACAACGAAAGTGAACAGCGTTAGGCGGCGATGCAAATGATTTCGTGTCAGGATGAGCGACCTTTCGTGTCATGACAGCAGTATTGAGGCGATATTATACAAAAGTGTAAGGCCTCTCGGCCCAACTCTTCATTGCAAGTCTGGGCTTCTGCGTCTAAACCACGCCCAAATTCACTGCCCTTAAGGAGTTACCCTATGGCACGCGCAAAAATCGCTCTTATCGGCGCCGGTATGATCGGCGGAACTTTAGCTCACATTGCGGCTCGTGAAGAGCTGGGTGATGTTGTCCTTTTTGATATTTTTGAAGGCACAGCCAAAGGTAAGGCGTTGGACCTCGCCGAAGCGTCTCCTGTATTTGGAAAGGACTCTAACCTCAAAGGTACAAATGATTATGCCGATATCGCGGGTGCAGATGTCTGCATCATCACGGCGGGCTTCCCGCGCAAGCCAGGAATGGACCGCTCAGAATTGATTGGTAAAAACCTCGGCGTGATTAAACAGGTCGCCGAAGGCATTAAACAATATGCGCCAAAAGCCTTTGTTATCTGTATTACAAACCCGCTCGACGCAATGGTTTGGGCCTTGCAAAAATTTTCTGGTCTACAGCCGCGCAAAGTTGTCGGCATGGCGGGCGTTTTGGATAGTGCGCGTTTCCGTTATTTCCTCGCGGATGAATTTAAGTGTTCTGTCGAAGATGTGCATGCTTCTGTGCTTGGTGGCCACGGCGATACAATGGTGCCGCTTGTGCGTTATTCGACCGTAAACGGTGTGCCGCTTCCAGACCTCATTAAAATGAAATGGACAACACAAGAGCGCGTTGACGCTATCGTAGAGCGTACCCGTAAAGGCGGCGGTGAAATCGTTGGCTTGCTTGGCAATGGCTCAGCTTTCTATGCCCCTGCAGAATCAGCCATTGAAATGGCAACAAGCTATCTACGTGACAAAAAACGTATCTTGCCTTGCGCGGTTCGCTTGTCAGGCCAAATCGCAGGCGTGCGCGGCCTATATGTCGGCGCCCCAGCCATGATCGGCGCGCGCGGCGTAGAGAAAGTAATGAACATCCGCCTGAAAGCGAATGAACGCGAAATGTTCATGCAGTCTGTTGCCGCCGTAGAGAAAATCATCGCGGACTGTCAGGAGATGGAACCTGAATTGCGCGATTAGATTATACAAAAAACTTGAATTAAAAAGGCGATCTAATGGGTCGCCTTTTTCTTTAGCGGTTTGTTTTCGTAAGAATTAAGCCGGTTGAACCAGAAGCATAAGCCGTGCGAACATCG
Source organism: uncultured Algimonas sp. (assembly GCA_964352635.1). Classification (GTDB taxonomy): domain Bacteria; phylum Pseudomonadota; class Alphaproteobacteria; order Caulobacterales; family Maricaulaceae; genus Litorimonas. Next base: position 1,720 of record CAYGSV010000034.1, on the reverse strand, counting down.
CTTTCACTAAACACAATAAGTCTCCCAGGATCAGTTTCAAAGGCGTTGGTTGATCCAAAAGGCACAGCATATAATTCCTGACCTTCTAAATAAATTGGAGCATCTGATAAATCGAAAGTGCCTGATGCGAAGTTGCTTAGATCGACTTCAAAGACATCGTCTTGTGGTAAAACTACGTTAGTCCCAGGTGCCGTGAGTGCCGCCCGTATGTCGGCACCACTCACAATTTGAACGGATTGACGAAAACGAGAGGAGCCCAATAATTCTTGGTCCCCATCTCCATTAAGGTCATCGACCATAACGGCGTCCCCCATGAATTGACCCCCTTGTCGCGTTAAGCTAACGGACGCATCGCCAAAAAGGCGTGTTGACGTGGCGGGGTCAATCGCGGCAAAATCATGCCCATCCGTAATAAAAAGATCATTGGCCCGATTAAAGAAAAGTAATGTCGGGAACCCATCCCCATCATAATCCTGCCCTTCTGTCATTGAAAACAGTTCATGATTTTGAAGTTTAAAGCCCTGTGTCGATAGAATTAAATTATCTAAGTCAATCGGCGTTACCGAGGCTGTTCCCAAAATCGAGCTTTTAAGAAAAAATACATTTTGTCTGCCAAAGCTCTGTTGGGTGATGATCATATCTTTCGCCCCATCGCCATCAATGTCGCTAACCATTTGTAGATCATTTATGCCATTGCCGAGCATTTCACCGAAAAACTCAGCGGATGTTTCAAATGTTATGTCGAGATCCGCATTGATTGTTGTGACGCCCCCTGCAGACGCCCGACCAAATATAATGCCGCCGCGGCCAATATTATCAACACCATCTGTGAAGAGGACGCCAATGTCATTAATGTTATCGCCATTTACATCACCAATGAGTTGTGCCGTTGGGCTGCCATCAACTTCTGTAAAGGAATACTCAACCCTATTGGGAACGGTTGTCGGGTCAATGTTCCCCGTTATTGAGGCAACATCAGCCGCACCATCAATAGGAAACACAAACGCCTGAGCGGTTGGCCCGCCCGCCCCAAAGACAGAAGACAAAAGAAATATATCCGTTCCTGTTCCATCAGCTTGTGGCAGACTCGATAATCTATGCCCTGATGGGCCTAAACCAGAATTGGTGTCCGTCGTGAAGCGCGCGCCTGTATTTACGGTTTCACCAACCGTTATTGAGGCTTGGTTATTTGTTTCTAAAAACTCACTCGTAATAATATAGGAAGAACTAGGGCCATTGCCCGATTGATTGCTAATACCAATTTCGGCGTTTCCATCGCCTGTATAATCTACAATTTCGACGATGGGGATGCCAAAATTCTGAGAAGGCGTCTCGCCAATGAAAACCACAGCACTGGCTTCTGCATTATCATCAACATCCGTGATTGTAACGCGAATATCGGCGGTTAAACGTTCACTTTTATAATCACCGGAAAGGTCAAAATCATATATATTATCCTTATTCGCATCCTGAGGGTCTTCAAAATTAAAGCTGTCTGATGTTAAGACGCTGAGAACAATTTGACGGACACCAGCCGTGTTGGGAGCAGATATATCAAGCGATACGGTAAAGGGGGTCGCGTCGACGCCTGTTAAAACAAGGTTTTGCGGCAAGTCATTGTCAGGTGCTGTAAAAGAAAAAGCGGGGGTATCAAATTGCGCAAAGCTTCCATTTTCAGGAAATGAGGCTTCGAACAAGTCTGGAAATTCATCAGCCGCAG
>CAYGSV010000033.1:10213-15100 GCA_964352635.1 uncultured Algimonas sp. | reverse complement strand
GTCTTTGTCAATTAATTGCGCGCGAATACCTTCATAGAAATCTTGCGTTTTCAGGAAGTTGAGCGAGAGGTCGAGCTCTTGCGTCATGGCAGTTTTAAAATCTAAATCGAGTCCACGCTTAATGGCTTCGAATGTCACGGATAAAGCCAGTGGGCTTTTACGTCGTAGGCTCTTGGCCTGTTTTTCGGCCCATTCACCGCCCATCCCATCGAGTGCGCTAAGGATTGAGGGCACATCCTTTTCATTGAAGGCCGAGAGCGCGGCTGGCATATCTGCATCCATGGGACCTGCCTCTTGAAACTCATTGAGGATACCTTGAACGGCCTCGTTCGTGCCGTCTAACGCCGCCTCACCGAGAGCTTTCGTAAAATCGGCCTGTTTATCAGTCGGTATAAATCCATTAGACACGCCAATTTCGAGAGACTGCCCTGCATTCAGCCGAGCGCCAGTGAGGCCAAGCCATTGACCTATATCGAGCCCCAAACGCGGGAGGAAATATGTTCCGCCAACATCAGGAAAATACCCAATCCCTGTTTCTGGCATGGCGAACATCGTATTGTCACCTGCAATGCGGTACTGCCCATGCACGGATAGACCCACACCACCGCCCATAACAAAACCATCAATCAACGTGATATAGGGCTTTGAATAGCGATGAATTAATTCGTTTAACGCATATTCCGTACGCCAGAATTGCTCCGCTCTATCATCACCTGCTTTACCGCTATCGTGGAGGAGGATGACATCCCCACCCGCGCAGAAAGCTCTTTCGCCAGCGCCGTCGATTAACACCGCGCCGATGTTTTCATCTTTTTCCCAAGCCAGAAGAAGTCGCGTAAGCTCTTCACACATAGTGAGAGTTAGTGCATTCAATGCTTTGGGACGGTTCAGCGTAATATGGCCGAGGTTACCTGAAACGCATGAAGAAATTTCATCTGTCATATTAAATTATCCACATACTTTTTCAATTTCCCGTTCAAGGTCTTTTAATTCCTTTCGAAGCGCTCTTTTCTTCGCTCTATCATATTCAAAATCTAAGTCGCTTTGTATTTCTTTCCTTGTACGCATATTCTTTATTTTACATGCATGTATCTCTAAGACCCTCTCTTGTTCTAGCCCGTCTAATTCGTAGGTATCTTCTAGTATCAAATGACTAAAAAGAAACATGAACAGCACAAATATTGCTCCAACTAAAAAGATCGTCTTTATTTTTTTGCTGATTAAGCTCACTTCACTCACTGCCTCAACAAACTCCGCGATACGATCATACGCATGACTTGATTTGTGCCTTCCAAAATTTGGTGCACGCGCAAATCTCTGACAATTTGTTCAATCGGATAGTCTTTTAAATAGCCATAACCGCCATGAAGTTGCAGCGCGTCATTAGCGATTTTTGAACACAAATCCGTCGAGAACCGCTTCGCCATAGCGCATGCCGCCCCTGCATTTGGGAGTTTTTTATCAATCATATCCGCACCGCGATAAATCATGATACGAGACGCCTCGAGCTCTGTTGCCATATCAGCGAGCATGAATTGCGTGTTTTGGAAATCAGCAATACTTTTACCAAATTGCTTGCGATCTTTTGTATATTCCAATGTCGCGTCGAGCGCTTTTTGTGCACCACCCAAAGAACACGCGCCGATATTGATGCGCCCTCCATCCAAGCCGCTCATGGCGAATTTAAATCCGTCCCCTTCTGCGCCAACACGATTACTCGCGGGGATACGGCAATCTTCCATAATGACTTGCGCTGTCGGTTGCGCATTCCATCCCATCTTTTTCTCATTTGCGCCGAAGCTCAAACCCAATGTACCTTTTTCAACCACGAAAGTTGATACGCCACGCGCACCATCATTAGATGTTCGTGCCATCACAACATAAATATCTGACCAACCCGCTCCAGAGATAAATGTCTTTGTTCCGTTTAAAACATATTCATCGCCATCGCGGACAGCTTTCGTAGACAATGAAGCCGCATCCGACCCTGCTCCTGGTTCGGTCAAACAATAAGACGCAATTAATTCGCCTGCCGTCAGGCGCGGTACATATTTCGCTCGAAGCATACCATCGCCGTAACGATCAATCATCCACGTCGCCATATTATGAATGGTCATCATAGCCGTGTGGGAGACATCACCTCGCGCGAGCTGTTCAAATACAATCGCAGAATCCAAACGCGAAAGCGCCGTCCCGCCATGTTCTTCCCCCGTATATATCCCGAGGAAGCCCAACTCGGCCGCTTTCTCAAATACACTGCGGTCGAGAAACTTCTCTTCATCCCACATGGCGCTATGCGGCGCGAGTTCGCTATCCGAAAATTGCCGCGCCATATCCTGAATAAGCGTCTGCTCTTCTGTCAGTTGGAAATCCACAAGACGCTCCTAAAACGTCGGAATGATAAAGGCGCTGTCTTCTGTTTCGCCTTCTTTTAATTCGGGAGAGGGCCAGCGTTGCGTTACCGTTTTCACTTTCGTGTAGAAACGCAACCCTTCCATGCCGTATTGGTTTGCATCACCAAAGGCAGAGCGTTTCCAACCGCCAAAACTGTGATAAGCCACGGGCACAGGAATGGGTACGTTGATGCCCACCATGCCAACTTCGACGCGGTCTGCAAATTCACGCGCGACACGGCCGTTTTGTGTGAAAATCGCAACACCGTTGCCGTATTGATGTTCGCTTGGGAGTTTTAAGGCTTCTTCGAAAGTATTAGCGCGCACGATTTGTAGAACAGGGCCGAAAATCTCGTCTTGATAAGTTTCCATATTTGGCGTGACGTTATCGAGGAGTGACGGTCCGATAAAGAACCCGTCTTCATAACCTTGCAATTCAAACTCTCTCCCGTCGACCAAAAGCGTTGCACCTTCATCAACGGCTTTGCTGACTTGAGCTTTGATGTTATCGCGGTGGATGCCCGTGACGACGGGGCCATAATCCGCCTCTAGGTCTTCCGACACGCCGACTTTCATGGCTTCAATCGCGGGAAGCATTTTCTCTAAGAAGCGTTCAGCTGTGCCTTCGCCGACTGGCACAACAACAGGCAGGGCCATGCAGCGTTCGCCCGCAGAGCCGTAAGCTGCGCCGAGGATATCTTTGACAGCCTGATCCATATTCGCATCTGGCATGATGATGCCGTGGTTCTTTGCCCCGCCCATACATTGCGCGCGTTTTCCGTTCGCCGTTGCGCGGGCATAAACATATTGCGCGATATCAGAAGACCCGACAAAGCTGACGGCTTTTATCGTCGGGTGGTCACAGATCGCATCGACAATTTCCTTATCGCCATTAATACATTGCAAGAGACCGACAGGGCCGCCTGCTTCGACGAAAAGTTCCGCGAGGCGCATTGGTACACTTGGGTCTTTTTCTGAGGGCTTTAAGATACAGGCATTGCCCGTCGCAATGGCCATGCCGAACATCCACATTGGAATCATGGCGGGGAAGTTGAACGGTGTAATACCCGCGACGACGCCAAGCGGCTTACGCATAGAGTAAACGTCAATCTCTGGCCCTGCGCCATAAGTATGCTCGCCCTTTTGTCCATGTGGAATACCGCAAGCAAATTCGATAACATCGACACCTCGCATGACATCGCCACGGCTATCAGCAATGACTTTACCATGCTCTGACGACAGCATCGCCGCGAGGTCATCCATATTAACATCGACCAGTTGTTTATAGGCAAACAGAATGCGCGAGCGTTTTTGAGGATTTGTGTTAGCCCATATTACTTGCGCAGCAGCGGCTGAAGCAACAGCACTATCTAACTCTTCAGGGGTCGCCATAGAGACTTTGGCCTGCACCTCGCCTGTATTGGGATTATAGATATCTTTGGTGCGACCTGACGTCCCCGCAACACGCTTTCCATCAACAAAATGACCAATCGTTTTCATCAGGCAATCTCCAAATATTGTGGTGGCATACATAACGACAAAATTGCGTCATGAACATATAAATTTGATGCGTCACAAAGGGTCTTTAGCAAAATTTTCTAGAATTAGTTCCTAGCTAATAATTTCATGCCTAAAGACTTATCCTGCACGCATAAGCTTATGAAGCTGTTTCGAAATTAGACACAGGCAAAATCTGCAATACCATTCACGCTTAATATTTTACATCATTTCCCAAAGTCAGTCCTATTTTTACATCTCTAATGCGAGTTTGGGTAAAAATTAAGGGTTTATAAACCATAAATCCGCGCGAATTGGTCATATTCATAACATATAAGCTTCGCAGGCACGGATGACGCATCCCCCGAGATATCGCGTCTCGTTTACGAGATATTTGCGGATTGCGTGTATGTAATGACAAAGATTAGGTGGGATTAAATGTCGGCAAAACCAAAACAGGAAAGTGATCTACCGCTAAGCCCGTTATTCACAGCGGGTTTGGAGCAAGCTGTGTCTTCTAGCCGACAAGGCGATGAAAAACGCATGGCCGTTCAATCGCCGCTTCCTTCCATGCCTGAAAGACGACGTCGTAGAAAAACTGTTTCAGACGTCAGTGTGCCTGAAAAACAAGTCAACATGAATGCCTTGCGGTTCATGATGCGCAGCCTTGACATTTTCGCGGTAGTTACGGTTATCGCGATTGGCATTTGGAATGGCTATGTCGGTCAAAATAATAATAGCATTATTGCCCCCCTCGCAGCATCCGCTTTAGGGAGCGCTTTTTTTATTACTCTTCTTTTTGTCAATCGCGCTCATCGATTTACGGCCACTGAAAGCTTTGGACAGCATCTACGCACTGTCGCTTTAGCCTCGGCAGGCGCTTTGGGCGTGTGGTTGACCTTCGCCCTTATTATCCGCCCCGAAAGCTTCTTGCCAGATGCACTCGCCAAAGCGGGGATTGGTGCGACACTTGTATTGCTCGTTTTACATAGCCTTT
>CAYGSV010000033.1:0-10203 GCA_964352635.1 uncultured Algimonas sp. | reverse complement strand
ATTATATTCATACAAGCCGCCTGCATCGTAAAGGCGCGCTTGCCCCGACCATTGTGATGTTGGGCGCAACTGAGTCTGCCCGCCGTATCATCGAAGAAAATGCCAAGACAAAAGCCCTAAACATTCTCGCAATTTTTGATGACCGCCTCACGCGGGCGCCTCTAAATATCCATGGTGTACCTGTCGTTGGTCGTGTTGAAGATCTTTTGGCTTGGGACAAGCTCCCCTTTGTAAACCGTATTGTTGTGACATTACCGTCCATGGCCGCAGAACGTAAGCAAGCCTTTGTCAATCAAGTACGTCTCTTGCCGAACCGAATTGCCTTTGTCGTCGATGAGTTTGAAACGCTCAACCATGTGCAACAACGCGTTGCTGAGATTGCAGAAATCAGCCTGCGCGATGTAACAGGCAATCCAAAAGGCGGGCATCATACGGCCATTAAACGCCTAACCGATATTGTTATTAGTAGCATCGCACTCACGCTTGGTTTGCCATTCTTACTGTTGATTGCCCTGCTCATTAAGCTCGACAGTCCTGGCCCTGTTATTTTCAAACAACCCCGTCACGGCTTTAATAACCGCATTTTCAATGTCTATAAATTCCGCTCTATGGCGAAAGACAAAGAAGACTTAAACGCCGCACAGCAAGTCACGCAAGGCGACGCCCGTGTGACAAAAATTGGTCGTTTCATCCGCAAAACAAGCATTGATGAGCTGCCGCAACTCTTGAACGTCCTCAAAGGTGAGATGTCACTCGTTGGACCACGTCCGCATGCCGTTGGCATGCGTACGGCAGGTAAAGATAGCATCGAACTCGTCGAAGAATATGCTCATCGCCACCGCGTCAAACCGGGCATGACGGGCTGGGCGCAGATCAATGGGTCGCGCGGAGCCTTGGAAACAGGCGAAGATATTGCGCGTCGTGTGCAACTTGATGTCGACTATATCGAGCGCAGTAATATATGGCTCGACCTTTATATTATGGCTGTGACCATTCCGGTTCTTTTAGGCGACAAAGATACTATCCGGTAATGTGCCTTAAGCCGACATATCCTTTTGCAGGGGGTCGACCATGATGGGTCGGTCTATGCTTGCCTATATTCCTGTCAATCTCGCGAATATCATCGTGAGCTTTGGTACAGTCGTGATTTTAACACGGCTTCTCTCCGCGGCAGAATTTGGCCGTTATGCCGTCGCCATTATCACCATGCACTTCGCGCATACGCTTATGTTTACGTGGATTGAAGGGGCTATGGCGCGTTTCCAAGCCCGAGCAGAACGCGAGAATGATGTTAGCACCCATCTAAAAACGCTTTACTGCATGGCCGCTATCATGAGCATGATAGCCGCATTTATATACGCCGCTCTAATTCTGTTTTTGCCTCTGTCTGAGACAATGAAAACGGTCATTGCCTTTGCAATCGGATCGACCTGTATTTCGGTTTTCATCAATATCGGGATGGAAGCCCATAAGGCGGCACACCGTATAAAACGCTATTCCATTAGCTTTTCGACGCAAACACTGCTGAGCTTTTCGATCGGCATTATCCTTATTCTTATAACGCCATTACGGGAAACAGGTCCGTTTGTCGGTATTATGATTGGTGCTTTGATGGTCTTAGCGGTTGATCTTTTCTTCATGCTACCAAAGCTAAAAGGCGGGACATTCGACAAGCAAAAAGCCAAGACTTATGCGGCTTACGGCATTCCAATCAGTCTTTCTTTGATGCTGACCTATGCCTTAAATTCTGCTGATGTTTATCTCATTGCAGGCTTTATGGGGGACGCATCCGCGGGGGAATATAATGCGGGCTATAACCTCGCTAATCGTAGTTTAGAAATCGTCTTCGTCTGGCTTTCTATGGCGGTGACACCTGTCGCCATTACAGCGTTCGAAAAAAACGGGTCAGATGTGTCACAATCCATTATGCGAAATTATGGCGCATCACTTTTGTGGATTACCCTTCCTGCCGCAACAGGTATCGCCCTCGTCTCTCAAGATGCAGGGTTTATTATGGGTGAGTCAGTCCGCGACAATGCCGTGATGGTGATGCCGTGGATTGCGTTCGCTGGCGTTCTGAACGGCTTTATCAATTATTATATCCAACGCGCCTTTATGCTCTCTGGGGCAACGCGGTCATTTGTATGGGTTATGGTACCGCCTTTTGTTTTAAACATCGGTCTGAACATTTGGTTGATACCGATTTATGGCTTGTTGGGCGCGGTCTATGCGACTGTAGCCGCTTACAGCCTTGGTGCTATCGTTGCCTTTATAATGGCGCGACGTCATTACCCTCTGCCATTGCCCGTTAAAGCGTTTCTACAAGTATCAGCGTGCTGTATTCTCATGGCTGGCACAGTCCTCGCTATGCCTTGGCCGGATCAGTGGCCTGATGGGATAAGGTTATTAGCCAAAGCAGGATTTGGAGCCTTTATTTATGGTCTCGCGAGTTGGCTTTTGAATGCTGCGAATTGCCGTGACGTTTTATCAAGCATATATGCCCGTATTCGCCCTGTGAATTTACAGGAGGCGACCAGTGAATAAAGTTCTCACGAATAAGAGCTTTGATGATGCTTTGCCAAAGCTGTCCGTACTCATCCCCTTTTTCAAAGATGACGCCACAGCACTTGTGACGGCGCTCTCTGAACAAGACGTGTCTCAAGGCTTTGAAATTATCCTCGTCGATGACGGGACGGGTGATAGTGATTTAACGCATAAACTTTCGAACCAAATCAACACGGGTGAAACGCCGATTAGCCTCATAACTTTAGGTAAGAACCAAGGGCGATCTGCGGCGCGAAACCATTTGCAACAAGCGGCGCGAGCGGATTGGATATTATTTCTCGATGCAGATATGCGGCCCACCTCACCTGAATTCTTGCAGACCTATTTAGACGTCATTGAAAGCAATGAGGCGGACGTTATCTTTGGAGGCTTTACCGTTGAAGAAGCCGCTAAGGATAAAGACGGTGAACTGCACCGCGCGCTCTCAGCTATATCGGATTGTTTACCCCTAGAAGAGCGTAAAGCGGCGGGCCCACAATTTGTGGCGTCCTCTAATCTCTGTCTCAAAAAATCGGTGATTACTGAGCACCCTTTTGATGATGGCTTTAAAGGTTGGGGTTGGGAAGATAGCGAATGGGCGGCCCGGATTAGCCAGAACCATCGCTTACTTCATATTGATAACCCTGCCCTTCACTTGGGGCTTGAGAGTACGGAAACTTTATTAAACCGCTTTAAAAATAGCGGATCCAATTATGTGCGCTTCACGGAAAAACATCCTGACCTCGCGAAAACACTAAAGCTCTATCGTCTCTCTAAAACGCTCAAAAAAATACCGGGGCAGACTTTGTCTCGTCCTGTTTTAAAGGCAATCGTCAAAGCCCCTGTCCCGATGAAAGCACGCCTGTTAGCGCTCAAGCTTTGGCGTGCCTCTTGGTATGCGGAGGCCTTGTCATGAACGCCCATACCGAATTTAACGTCTATAGCCCGTCGCGTTCATTAGGCGCGCGTGTCTCTCGCCGTCTTGTAAAATATCGGGCGCGTCAGCCCTTAAACTATAAATTAGATAGACCTATTGTGAGCATAACATTTGACGATTGCCCTCGGTCAGTTTTTGAAACGGCCCTGCCCGCGATGGAAAAACGTGGGTGGTACGGAACGATTTACGCGGCCATGGGCCTTTGTGATATAACGAACCACCTTGGCCTTCATATGAGCGCGCAAGACATGAGAGCCGCACATGACGCAGGGCATGAGATAGGCGACCACACATTTTCACATATAGATGCGAACGCCGTCACCCCTAAAGCCTTCACGGACAATATCGATAAAAACCAAGCCGCCTTAGAGGCGTTGGGCATCGCTAAGTCGCGGACATTCGCTTATCCCTATGGCGAAGTCTCGTTGGAGACGAAAAAGGCGCTAGCCAAACGATTTGACCTTGTTCGCGGTATTCATTCACCGACTTCATCTAATAATTTAGATCTCAACCAAACAACGTCTCAACGCTTGTTTTCAGGCGATGATTTCGAAGCCTGTCGCAAGGCTATTTCAGCCCTTCAATCGCAACCGAGTTGGCTCATTCTTTTCACCCATGATGTTCGTGAAAATCCGAGTGAATATGGCTGCACGCCGTCAGAGTTCGAACAAATCCTAGAGGATTTAGAGGCCATCGATGCTGATGTCCTGCCCGTTGCGACGGCCTTGGATAAAATTCGGGAGGGACAATCATGAGTAAAAATTGGGAAACCGAAGGTGTCTCTATTGTCATCCCGACCTATAAACGCCCTGATGATATTATCCGCGCTTTGAAAAGTGTTGAGACTGAAGCGCGCGCCTTACCGCTCTGCGAAATCGTAATTACGGATAATGATCCTAAAGCCTCGGCCAAAGAGGCTGTGGCAAAGTTTATCGAACAAACAGATGTGACCGCTTTTTATGTCCATGAGCCGAACCCTGGTGTTTCGAATGCGCGTAACACAGCGCTGAAAAAAGCGCGGGGGCGTTATATCGCATTTTTAGATGACGATATGGAAGCCCTCCCGAATTGGGTTTCGGAAATGCTCAAAGCGAGTGAGGCGTTTGACGCTGGCCTCGTTTTTGGCCCCGTCAATGCGGTGATGCCCGAAGGCAAAGCCATTTATGCTTATATGAGCCCTGCTTTTGATCGCCTGCCCTATTCAGAAACAGGCTATATTGACGAAGGCGTGGCGACGGGCGGCTGTCTGGTAGACCGTCAAAAATGCGATATGCCTAATCCCATTTTTAACCCCGCCATGAACCAGACAGGCGGCGAAGATGATGCATTCTTCCGCCATGTTATGGAACGCGGGACTAAAGCCGTGTGGACGAATGATGCCAAATGCCTAGAGCACGTGCCCGCCAAACGCGCGACCATTAGTTATATCTGGCTTCGCAATTTCGCCTTTGGTCAAAGCCCTTCTCAAGAAGCGCATGAAGACGGCATCAAAGGCTTCCCTCGCGTTCTCTTTTGGATGGCCGTCGGCGGTGCGCAGGCCTTATTGTCCTTACCGCAGCTCATTTTCACAAGCCTCATAAAATCCCCAAAACGCGTCATGGCATTGGCAAAGTTCGCTCAAGCTATCGGGAAAATATTCTGGCTCAAAGCTTTCTCCCCAAAACTATACGGGAATTAAACGCTTACCAATCTACCGTAATATAGGCCCCACCAAAGGGTCAACGAAAACGTGTCATGACGATGTCAAAGAACTAACCATTCGAACGACGGCTTGCGTTTTGAAAAAACGCTGGGTTAGTGAGCCATATTGTGCAAAGCCCAAGCGTCTCACCCAACCCGCAATCCAGTGCAAAGCCCATGAGCTCACCATTCCAACGCGGGTTGGGTTGGCGGGCGGCAACCCGCCAATAAAGAAGGACGTCCGCAGAGTTCAGTCTCTTACCGGAGACCGAAGATATGTTGTGTTTCGCAAGAGAAGAACTCTGCGGCAGCGGTTTGTATCGCAGCGGCCTGAACTAATCGCGCACATGCCTGTCTTTTGAACAGGCGGCGCTTTCGCAGTCTAGAAGCGCGCTCCGCAGCCGATTGATACAAACCTCTACAGATGGAACTTCCGAGCGTTAGGCACAACGCATTGATAGGCCCGGCACCGTCGCAGTGTCACCCGCGATGCTCAACCCCGCTGTCTCTTGCTTCCGAAAGGTGACATGCCTTCCTATCCGTGAGCAAAAGAACGGGCTTAGAATAATAGAGGTTTGGAGCGCGTGGATTGAAAGGTATGGTTTTTTGATAAGGGATTGAAACGTAGATTTATTTTGAAAGCTTAAACGTGGACGAATAGCTTTGTTGTTTTAAGTAGAATTTAGAACCATAGTCTCGAATTAATCGCACATTTTAGCTAACCATAAAATTTTATGACCCTAAGGCTGAAAGTAGGGGATTAAGAAAATCTAAAAAAGCTATTTACTTAATACAAAGGTTGTTTGATTTTTGGACATACATTATAGATAGTCTTTAAATCTAATCAGACGCAGGCATATATTATCTATGGAAAATAGAAAGTATCATCAAATACTTTTGGGTGTTTTTCTTGTATTGATTTGGTTCGCATTACATAATCTTCAAAACTCACACGTACATAAAAGTCTCAATTCCAACAATGTTAGCCTATTTGGAGAGAGGGTTGCTACAGCAATAGAAAGCAACGATTTTTCGTCGGTACCAGGCCTTGCAAAGATATCACGTGATCAAAAAGATGATTTAAAGATATTTTTCGACAATTGGGTGAAAAACTATCCTACAACGGAATTAAAGCGAAGCTATATAAGAGCAAACAATATTGTAAACTCACTAGGTACTACACAAGAAACAACTCATTACTTAGAGCTAGAACGAGTTTATTTAGAGGGTGTTACTCTCTATAAATTTTTTATTGAGGTGGATAATTCTGGACAAACCTTTTTATCTCAAATTGATATGTTTCATAGAACTGGACATGTCAGTTTAATTAGAGAACTCTTACCAAGAACCATTTCCCTAAAAGGGTTTTGTGTACTTTCTATAATCTTTCTTTTGTGTTGGTTTATCTCTTATACGATTATTGTATGTGTAAATCAGAAAGATACTAGAATGAAATTATTCTGGATTACTTTCATAGCGATAGGCGCTTACGGATTTAAGTTCAATACAGAAACTGGTTCTCTATGGTTATCATTCATTACTCGAAATCCTAATGGAAATGGAACTTCTGATTTAGTATTCAATTTTTTCGCATTCTCTTTTTTGGGAGTTTCATTTGATAGAGAGTATCTTATTGATCCGTGGATAATGTCTTTGGATATACCATTCGGGGCTACTTTGTTCTGGGTATATCTCGCTTATAAAAAGACTAATTGACGTGTTTTAAAAATGGACAAATAGAACACGCGCCGTTTTATGAAACCTAAACAGGTTTGATATACCTCAACATCTGTATAGACTCCACTTAGGGCAACTAAGTAATAGACGTCCTAACTACCCGAGCGACGGGGCCATTATCCACGGTGTTGAAGGCGCAAGGGTGCCCCTGCGTTTAGCAACAGCCCTTTGTAGTGACCACCGGCTTGGAAAACTTGTTCTCTGGCTCGGATATGGCTTTGGTCATTTGCCTCTTCTGCCTTTGCGACTAATATTGTGCCGTCACAGTCTGGGCTTATTAAAAGGCTCTCTTGTGACCTGTCCAAGGCAGGGCTGTCGATAAATATATAGGAGAAATGAGAGCGTAATGCCTCCCAATAAGCTTGTGACTTCCGTATGGTCAGCTTGTCAGTCTGTGCAATTTGGTCCCAAAACAGAGACGTTACAGCCAAGCCCGTTTGCGCCTCTATATAAAGCCCATAGAGATTAGGCGCTTCGGAAACGGCGCCGTTACTATGGCTGATTTGCCAAAAGGGTGTCGCTCCAAATGACGCATCATAGGGGCCTTGCATGTCTGCGGCGCGCGAGGCGGCGAAGAAATAATTCGTTTGCGCCAATTGCGAAAAATCACAATCAAAAAGACCTACGCGTTGACTACCCTCAACCATCTGACGCGCCGCGATGAGTGAAAGGTTACGCGTCACATGGCTTGTGCCCGCATGAGACGAGGCCGACATGATTTGAATGATTTGACCGAGGCCATCCGGACGCGGATTAGCGCGCAATCCATCAAAGACAGATTGAAGCACAGTAATCGCTGTATGAGAATCAGAGACCATAATTTGGCCTAATACAAAAACCTTATGAGGTCGAGTTCGGTGGGAGCGTCCCTAGCACATTCATATCATTTTGGTTTTGTGATTGATTTTGAACCTGTTGATGCGTCTGTAATGTCGGCGCATAGGGATTAGGATATAAATCCACTGCCGCAGATGACGTTGAGGGTTGCACATAATCACCTGATTGATTGTGCATATGAGGTTGCGGTGTCCATTCAACAGGGCCGCCGTCATGTGTCGTCGTCGACATCATGTGGGTTGCAACCTCTGGCGCATAGGCCGTTGCGCCGTAATTTGGGGTCGTCTGAGGGGCATAAGAGGGCTGACCATAGGTATCATATCCAACGTGCTGCGGCGCTTGTTCATATGGCGCAGGATTTTGATAAGACGCGGCAGCAGGCTGATATTCTTCGGGTTGATGCGTGGGTATAGCTGGCGTCGGGCTAACAGGTTCAGGAATAGGGTCAACATATGTTTCTTGGATGTCTTCTCGCGGGGCCATAGGCACGCGGTTTACGGCTTTGGCCGTATATAAACGCGGGTCCAAGAACACCCGTGCGAGGGCGACCATAAATAAGGCAAATCCCCAGAAAACAGAGGCTAAGAGGAACATAACCGCCCGCATGTTGCGGCCTTTTTGGGCATAACGCGCGCGCGAAATTTCACGCACATTCTCATTATTCGCTTCAGCTTGATCTTGGTTGATGAGCGCTTCTTGCTCGCGTGTATTATAAGTGTCTAAGCGTTCAGCCAAAGTCGTACGCTCACGCAGAAGGTTTTGAAATTCGGGATTTAGCTGTGTCAGGCGGCGGACTTTAGAATCCACACTGTCGAGTTGGCGTTGCAGGGTGAATTCTTTTTCTCTGAACCCATCAGCCGTTGATTGTAATGTGTTACGACGAGTCATCAATGTTTGATAATTTGGATTAGGGCCGGAACGGCGACCACCAACAACTTGACCATTATACCCTTGCTGAACAGACCTTAACTCTTGGAGTTCGGCCTGCTTTTGGCGCACAGGGTCACTATTCGGGAGGTATTTTGCTAGGAGTTGTCCAAGTTCTAATTCGGCTTGTGCAATACGTTGCGACGCGCGGTCATCGACATATAAATCAATCATCGGCGGTGTCTGACGTAGCTGATCTTCGACGATAGCGAGCGAGGCTTCAGTTTCTGCGATTTGTGCGCGCGTTGTATTCAAAAGCGCTTTCAGGTCTTCTGTGCGTTTTTGCGCACCTTCTTGTTCTGACTCAAAGTCAGAAATATTATTGCGCTGCAAGAAACGCGCAATGGAGCGTTCGTTTTGGTTCAACTGTTGTTCGGTCGCAATACGGCGCTGGCTAATGATATCGCCACTGCCTTCGACAAACACATTTCGACGGAATGTTTTATATTCGTCGATAAAAGCGTTTAGCGTTTCGACTGCCACGGCAGGGTCTTCGTGTTTATAGGCCAAATTGATAATAGATGATTTAGCCTGTGGCATTACGGCAAATGAGGATTCAACCCGCTTTCGGCGTTCCATTTGGGCTTCGGACTTGGCGAATTGATTATTGCCGGCCGCGCGAATGTCGAGCTCTGCATCTCTATCAAAGCGGAGGCTATCAGCAGGCGAAGACGTCATTTGGCCAATGACAGCGTCAATCACTTCAGGGTTCTTTATAATACCGACTTCTGTCAGGATAATAGCATCTGGCGTTAATTGTAGCGCGTTCTGGCCATTTTGCCCGCTCACAGGTTGATACACATATTCAGGGCCGAGTTGTACCATCAAGCTGCCACTAGCCTGATAGGTCCGTTTGAAATCCTTCGTCGCGTAAAAGGCGACGATTGCTCCAATTACGAAAAGAGGGATAAGCCACTTTAACTGACGGCCAAAAGACTTAACGGCTTCTGACAAACGGATATTGGGCACGCCTTGCGCGTAATCAGCTACGGTCAAATTGGCATAAGCATCGGGATTATCGGAATATCTGCGGTCACGCGCATTATTCAACACAGGTGTTGGTTCAACACTTGTATCCATCACGGGTTTGTTGCGACCGCGCCCTTTGGCTTTAGATCGCGACCCACCCTGTTTTTTCCCCAGACCAAAAAAGGCCATAGCGCATCCTCATGTCGATTCGTTAACCATAAAGCCCCCTAAATTTTAATAATTCCTTATCCATTCTTGTTAACTATTGGAAAAAGACGAATTACTTGCAGAAAACGTGATTATTAGGCCTATTTTATGCGGAAACCTTTGAAATTTCTAAGCCTTGCCGTGGTTTCAGGCGCTCTCTTGAGCACTGTCTCAAACGAATCACTTGCACAA
The DNA here is from genome assembly GCA_964352635.1 of uncultured Algimonas sp. Lineage (GTDB taxonomy): Bacteria > Pseudomonadota > Alphaproteobacteria > Caulobacterales > Maricaulaceae > Litorimonas. Next base: position 173 of record CAYGSV010000033.1, on the reverse strand, counting down.
TCTCGCTATGCAAACACGGTTAATCAACCTGTTGCTCACGCGGCGCCTCACGCAATTCGCCCACAACAACCGTTAAGATATCAGCCGCAAGCGCAACCCGCTAAGAAATATGGCGGCCTGATGGCGCGTCTACGCGGTCAGAAAAATCTGGCTTATCAGACGCCGGCCCGCCC
>CAYGSV010000032.1:0-15598 GCA_964352635.1 uncultured Algimonas sp. | reverse complement strand
CGTCTGCGGGACGGTAGGTATAAGTGTTTGGAATAGCGCGCAGTGACGCTAAATGCTCAACAGGTTGATGGGTAGGCCCATCTTCGCCAACGCCAATCGAGTCATGTGTTGCCACATAAATAGATTGAATTTCCATGAGCGCGGCCAAACGGACGGACGGACGACAATAATCCATAAACACCATGAACAGGCCAGAATAAGGAAGAATACCGCCATGCAAAGCCATTCCATTCATGGCGGCCGCCATGCCATGCTCACGAATACCATAATTGAGATAACGCCCACCATAATTTCCGGCTTGTATTTCATCTGATGTCGCAGGTGTCTTTGTCTTATTCGAGCCTTCCAAATCGGCAGAGCCTGAAATCATATCCGTCAAAGCCGCCGTTAACGGCGCAAGCGCTTTCCCCGAGGCCGCACGTGTCGCCATAGTTGGTGCCTCAATCGCAATTGCATTCTTATAAGTTTGGAAACTCTCCAACCATCCTTCATTTAACTCGCCTGACATCGCGCGCTTGAAATCGGCAGCTTTGTCAGATGTATCAAGACGGGCTTTCCATTCTTTATGGGCTTTGCGGCCTTTACGCGCGGGTCGTTTCCAGAGCTTGTAAACATGGTCAGGAATTTCAAAGGGCTCATACTCCCAGCCACGCGCTTTGCGTGTCGCTGTAATCTCATCATCCCCCAAAGGCGAACCATGCGCTTTGTTTGAGCCTTCTTTATTTGGCGCGCCTTTACCAATCGCAGTCTTACAGGCGATCATCGTTGGGAGATCAGATTTATGTGCACGACGCAGCGCACTCGCAATTTGGTTTGGGTTGTGCCCATCAATCTCAATGACTTTCCAACCCGACGCCTCAAAGCGTTTCTTTTGGTTCGTAGAGTCTGAGAGTGATACAGGCCCGTCAATCGTGATTTTATTGTCATCCCACAGGACAATCATTTTATTGAGCTTCAAATGCCCAGCCAAAGAAATCGCTTCTTGGCTAATGCCTTCCATCAAACACCCATCACCTGCAATGACATAGGTATGGTGATTAACGAGATCATCGCCATAACGCGCGTTCAAATGACGCTCAGCAATCGCGAAACCGACAGCATTGGAAATCCCCTGCCCTAATGGCCCCGTTGTCGTCTCAACCCCTGGAACATGACCATATTCAGGATGACCCGCCGTAATCGAGCCTAGCTGACGGAAGTTTTTAATCTGCTCCATCGACATAGACTTATAACCTGTCAGATGTAGCAGGCTGTAGATCAACATAGAGCCATGACCTGCCGATAGAATGAAGCGGTCACGGTCCGCCCAATCTGGCGCAGACGGATCAAATTTTAAAAACTTTGAGAAGAGAACCGTAGCAACGTCCGCCATACCCATAGGCATACCTGGGTGGCCCGAATTGGCTTTCTGAACGGCATCCATTGATAAAGCGGCGATAGCATTCGCCATATCCCGATGTTCCATTTGGGATTTTGATAATTCAGTCATGCTGTCTCTTTACTTAGCTATATCGCGGGGGCGACTCGTATATTGCCCCATTCGCATAACCTTATTTGACTTACGACAATAGCGCCGAAGTGAAGGCTTATGTGGATTAGAGGCCGAAAGCGCGCGCTGTATGATAGGTTATGCCCGCCGCCGCATATGCGAGAACAAACAGATAGCCAAAAGCGAAGAGTGGCCATTTCCAGCTATTGGTCTCTTTCTTGATAATCGCAAAGGTCGAAAGACATTGCGGCGCAAATACGAACCACGCTAGAAATGCTAAAGCTGTAGGGAAGGACCAAGCAGAAGATATTAAAGCCTCTAAACCTGACCTATCATCTTCTTGCAGAGAATAAAGCGTTGCTAAAGACCCAACTGCTACTTCTCTTGCTGCCATAGCAGGGATTAAAGAAAACACAATTTCAGTGTTGAACCCAATCGGTGTAAATATTGGCTCTAAAAAACTTCCTATTTTGCCAGCATAAGTAGACGCGAAATCTCTTACGTCCCCGGATCCAGCTTTTGGATAGGTTCCCAAAAACCAAACAATGACCGTCGCAGGTAAAATGATACGACCCGCCCGTGAGATAAAGATAGCCGCGCGTTCCCATAGTCCACGCAAGTAATCCTTGAAGACTGGCATTTTATAGCTCGGCAGTTCAATCAAAAGCCCTGAGGATTCACCTTTGGTCAAAGTACGTTTGAAAATGAACGCCATAATCATAGCGAAAACTATTCCAATGATAATCAACCCAAAAGCGACGATGCCCTGCAAGTTGAACACACCGACTTTTGAGGCGGGAATGAAGGCGCCAATAATGAGCAAATAAACTGGCCAACGTGCTGCACAGGTCATCAGAGGCGCAATCATAATCGTCGTGATACGATCACGTTCTTGTTCGATCGTCCGCGCCGCCATGATCCCAGGAATTGCACAGGCAAAACTCGATAGGAGCGGAATGAAAGCGCGACCATTGAGGCCGACTTTAGACATAAGCGTATCCACCAAAAACGCGGCCCGCGCCATGTAACCAGAGGCTTCAAGCAAGAGTATAAAGGCAAATAGGATGACAATTTGCGGTAAGAAGACAAGCACTCCGCCAACACCTGCAATTATACCATCACTTATCAGAGACCTCAACCATCCTTCTGGCAGAGCCGTATTGACCAAGCCTTGCAGCCAACCAAACGTACCCTCGATAATATCCATCATCGGTCCAGACCAAGAATAAACAGCTTGGAACATAAAGAAGAGAAGTCCAATGAGGATTAAAAGCCCTAAGACGGGATTTAAAACAATCTTATCAATACGTTGTGTGAAAGTCTCAACACGCTTCACACGCGTCACAGCCTCGGATGTTATTGTTCGTGCGAGGGCTTGCAGGTCTTTTAGCGCGCCTGTTTCAGGTTTCGGCAATTTAGCCTCTTTGGCCAACACACTCTCTGACCACGCATCTAAAAATTCAAGTAATTGCCCCCGGCCTGATGCCCTCACGGCGACACAAGAAATAACAGGAATACCGAGTTTTTCTTCTAAACTCTGCAGATCAATCGTGAGACCATCCCGCGCGGCCATATCCATCATGTTTAGAACTAAAACGATGGGCAGACCATGTTGCTTGGCTTGGATAACATTGTGCAGATGCGTCGAAATATGGGACGCGTCCATCATAAAGACAATAGCATCAGGGGCGCGTTCTCCTTCTATCTTCCCCCTCACCGCGTCTAAGGCCACGCGTTCGTCCATTGAGTGACCACAATCACCGTATACTCCAGGCAAATCTAGCAATTCAGTCGCCTGCCCACGCGGTAAATCGAAGTGACCGATACGGTATTCAACTGTCACACCCGGATAATTGGCGATTTTGGCGCGACCACCTGTCAGCGCATTAAACAGTGAAGTTTTTCCGCAATTCGGCGCACCCAATAGGGCAAGTCTGAGTTCGCCATTATTTCCAGAGGCTTTTGAGTGTGATGATAATGTAGCAGTGTCCGACATAAAGCGACTTAGCCCTGCGCTTTCGCAAATTCGACCGTTATCGCAGAAGCATCCACACGGCGCAGTGCAATGATAGCCCCGTTCAGTCGAACGGACATTGGGTTACGATTTATAAGTCCGAAATGAAGGGCTTCAACATTGTCACCTTCCGCAAACCCAATTTCGCGCAAGCGCGTTTCTAAATCAGAATCATCTGTCTCAAAGCCTGTGATATGGGCGGGTATATTACGCTTTAACTGGTCTAAGGTCATACCCGACCCTTAATGCGAACCATTCGCAAAAGCAAAAGAAAACCACAGGAATTTCATCATTTGTCCGCCAAAATAAAAGACTGGTTTTTCATGCAAATATCCACGATTTGACCATAGACACCGCAATAGGCTTTCCCTATAAGCCGCTACGATTTGATTTGCCTTGAATACTTTTCAGCGCATTGATAAGCCCGAATAGCTCAGTTGGTAGAGCAACGGATTGAAAATCCGTGTGTCCCTGGTTCAAATCCAGGTTCGGGCACCATTTTATTAAACGCTTTTAGTAAAGCCAACCTCATTCAATAATTGTTATCTCGCCACGTTTTAACGATATACTTCCAGTCAGATAGTTTGTCAGAAGTGTGTAATCGCCAAATTGACGTCGCCGTAGCCCCTCACCCATGCGAATAATTGTTAAGCTTGAAGCCTTTGCCACGTTTAGCAAAACTCTATCCATCGCCTCATCATCAGGCCAACCAGCTACATATATGCAATTGTCTTTCTGAACCAAAGCAGGCGTACCGTTTTCTAAAGTTTCAATAATCTCTTCATTGGTTTCAATTTGTTCTCGCCATATATGAAAATACCCGCCTTTAGATAAAGCCATGGGCGCTGTCGGGCGTAAGGTTTCGACAGCTGTAACTTGGCAATCAAAGCCCTCTAAATTTGGTGGAAGGTTTTCGGGGATTTTAAACGCGTCTGTTTTTGAGCCTGTCCTTGGCCCAATAAGCACTCTTCCCTCAAAATCTTTAACAGCCGTCTGTAATTCATCTGTCCACGAAAAGAGCCCAGGAATGCAGACCAATTTTCTATCGCCAAAGTCTTTCGTGTCAGACGGAAGAATATCTATCGATAACCCTAAACGCCTTAGGCCTCGATAGAAATCATAGACTAGTCTGAAATAGTCGAAGTCTTGCCCTTGTGGTTGCGTGTCCCACGCCCATGCAGACTGGTAGTCAAACACGATTGCGACATCAGAGTGTTGCCTCTCATTTTCTTTGAGCGCTTTTAGCTCTTCGGCAAATTGTGACGCTTCTTCACCGCCTTCCGCTATGTCTCCATTTGGGCGTTGCAAGCCTGCATGCATTTGTTCTTGCCCGAAGGGGCACTGTCGCCAACGGAAATAACTAACGACTTCCGCCCCATGTGCCACAGCTTCCCAACTCCAAAGGCGTACCATGCCAGGTAAAGGGGCTGGGTTATAGGGCGCCCAATTCACGGGGCCAGGTTGTTGTTCCATAACCCACCAACGGCCTTTCCCTACGGCACGGTAAAGGTCATGGTGAAAAGCCTGAAAGTCAGGATCGCCTTGGCGCATGTAGCGGTGTTTAAACTCATCACTTTGATCAGAACGGTCTTCAAGGAACCCAAGTGGATAACTATCCCAACTCGCAATATCGAGATCCGCGCCGACTTTGAAATGGTCAAATTCCGTAATGCGCCCCATATAATTATGGATAAGAGGTTTATCAGAATGGGCTCTAATTGCTTCCACTTGCGCTTTATTAAAACGAACGACTTGATCAGAACTAAAGCGGCGGAAATCCATAACATGCGCGGGGTTAGGTTCTGTAACGGTCAGGTTGGGTAATTCAATTTGCTCAAACGCGTCATAAGACATAGACCAAAAGAGATTGCCCCAAGACTCATTTAAGTTCCCAATCGTTTTATACTTATCCTTAAGCCAAATTCGAAACTCTGCTTCTGCCGCAGCGCTGTAAGATAAGATGGTATCGTGGCAGCCATATTCATTATCAATCTGCCACGCTTGAATATGTGGATTGGTGCCATATCGTTCTGCCATGTCAGTCGCAATACGAGCAGCCTCTTCACGAAAGCCCTTATGTGAGAAACAATAGTGACGCCGTGACCCAAATTTTCGTGGATGATCGTTAGCGTCCACTGCCAAACAGTCTGGCACTTTATCAATGAGCCAACGGGGCGGCGTTGCACTCGGTGTTCCCAAAACAACTTTTAGGCCGGCTTGTCCTAAAATATCTATCGCGCGATCGAGCCATGCCCAATCATATTGCCCCTCAATTGGTTCAATCTGCCTCCAAGCGAACTCACCTATTCGAACCCAAGATAGGCCCATTTCGACCATTTGCCTCGCGTCATCGGGCCATTGTTTTTCGGGCCAATGTTCAGGATAATAACAAACACCAAGCTTTGGCCTCACGACTTATACCTCTGCAGGTAAGGTCAAAGCATCAAACCAAGCTGTAAATTGCTCACGTTCCGATTCTGACATATGGAGTCCCGATTTTGTGCGGCGCCACATCACGTCATCAGCAGATTTCGCAAACTCTTCGCGTGTTAGATATTGAGCCTCAGCCTCGGACATAAAAGGTCCAAATTTCTTACCCAAATTACCCGTATCGCCGAGTAATAAAGACGTCTTTGTGCCATAGGCTCGGGCGAGATGTTTTAAATATGATATCTCAACATCGGGATATGCGGCCTTTAGGTTAGTGAAAAACCCATCAAAATTAGCCCTCGGAATATCACCGCCCGGAAGATAAGCCTCGCGTGTCCACGGTCCTGTCATGTTAGTGAAGAAAGGCTCTAACTTTTCCATCGCATGATCAGCCAGTTTTCGTGACGTGGTGATTTTCCCGCCATAGACAGACAGCATAGGCGCCCCATCGACAACCTCAGACAGGTTCAAAACATAGTCCCGTGTTACCGCTGACGCATCCTCATTCTTATCATCGAAAAGCGGACGAATACCAGAATAGCTCCATACGACATCGTCGGAATGAATATCATGCTCAAAATATTCACTGGCACATTCACAGAGGTAATCAATTTCCTTTTGAGAAATTTGGACAGGTTCTGGGCCCGTTTTATGCGGCACATCCGTGGTACCAATTAGCGTGTAATTTTTCTCATACGGGATTGCAAAAATTATACGGTCGTCCGCGTTTTGGAATATGTAAGCGTGATCACCGTCATAAAGTTTTTTCGTGACAATATGGCTGCCTTTAACGAGGCGGATGTTATTCTCATTCTTACCACGCTCAATTTTACCAAGGATTTCTTCAACCCATGGCCCTGCCGCGTTGACGATACCTTTTGCAAAGATTGTTTCAACCTTCCCTCGTTTATCTATCTCAGCACGATAAAGCCCATTTTCAGTCGACAAAGTTTTGACTTCAGTACGCGTAAAGACATCCGCGCCTTGTACTTTAGCATCGACAGCATTGAGAACGACGAGGCGAGAATCTTCAACCCAACAATCTGAATACTCAAAACCTTTTGTCAGACGTTTTTCCAAAATGCCTTCATGAGCCCCTTTTTGGAGCTTAACCGTTTTGGTCGGCGGGAGTATTTTTCGCCCGCCCATATAATCATAGAGAAACAAACCTAAACGTAGTAGCCAAGAGGGGCGCATGCCTTGGTCAATCGGTAAAACAAACCTTAAGGGCCAAATAATATGCGGTGCAGATAGCAACAAGACTTCGCGTTCTTTGAGTGATTCACGAACCAATCTAAACTCATAATATTCCAAATAACGAAGGCCGCCATGGATGAGTTTTGTACTGGCAGAAGATGTATGATTGGCGAGGTCATCCTTTTCACACAGAATGACGGAGAGGCCTCTACCCGCAGCATCACGCGCAATAGCAGCACCATTAATGCCGCCACCAATGACTAAGAGATCATATGTTTTTTTCATGAATAAGCTTACCTAAAACTCAATTTATGCTTCGGCTTTACTAAAAACATTATGTGCATCCCATATCGCTTTTTGTCCAAAAGCCAAACGATTTAGAACAAGCGCCAAAGTAACACTGCCAATCAATGTAATCGCCATTAAGTGAATATAATGAAGGTCAATGTTTTGATACGCATCATTTAGTGGATTCGTTGCAAATCCGTAAAAAGCGACGCCTAATATAACCGCAATGATAACTGAGTAAGCATTCACATTTTTAAACAACAAACCCACGATAAAGGATGATAAAATTGGCATTGATAAGAGTCCGTACATGGTTTGTACGCGGTTGATAATGCTAGACTCAGGATTATTAAAAATTGGGATCATAGCAAAGGCAAGTAAGACCATGATAACTGATACCCACAGCGAGAGCCGCTGAACATTCGGTTTCTTATCAATATAGGTTTCATGAATATCCATCACCCACAAAGCCGCCGAAGCATTTAGGATAGAGTTAAATGTAGTAAGAACTGCCGCGGCGATAGCAGCCGCGAAAGCCCCCGATAAGAATGTCGGCAGAATGTCACCAACAATTCGGCCGTAAGTCGCATCACCTAAGTCCCCGTAAAGCTTAAACGCAACAATTCCAGGCAAGACAATAATGGGCGGAACAATCAACAATCGAATAGCGGCCGCTGCCATGATACCTTTTTGGGCTTCTTTAACATTGGGTGAAGCCATAGCCCTTTGCGTGATTGTTTGGTTGGTCGACCAATAAAACATTTGAATGAACAACATGCCTGTAAACAATGTGGCAAAAGGAATGTCGGAGTCTGCCCCCCCTATCAGGGTAAGGCGCTCTTTTGGAATGCCTGAGAAGTCCCAATTAATGGCATTTAAGGCCATGACCGTCACTAAAACCGCCAACCCTAGGAGCAATACGCCAGAAAACGTATCAGAGACCGCAACCGCTCTTAATCCACCAAAAATGGCATAGGCTGATCCAACAATCGCAAAAGCCGCAGCGATTATATAAAGATTGAGATCTATCCCAAACATGCTCTGCATAAACAAAGACCCACCATAAAGAATAGCGGGTAAGAAGATAAAGATATTACCTAAAAGGAACAGGATTGAAATAAGCGCCCGAATATGAGGGTTGTTGTAGCGCCGTTCCAAAAGTTCGGTCGTTGTCGTACAATTATACTTATAATAAACAGGAATGAAGACGAAGGTCAGCATAAGCAGTCCAACCACGGCAGCTAATTCCCACCACGCCAATAAGGCCATCTGATTGCCATTCATGCCAACAAGTTGATCTGTTGAAAGCTTGGGTAGGGCTATTGAACCAGCCACGAACTACCATTTCAGTGACCCGCCCGCGAGGAAGTATTCTTGCTCACCATCATCGCTATGCCTTGCGCCACGACAGAACCAGTATGTAACGCCGGCAATCAGCGCCGTAATACCTAAAAAGACAATGACTTGAATTGGATGTAATTCCATGGTGGTCCCCAAACTTATTATTATTCGTCTTGATCAGCTCTTTTAAATACGAAAAGGTATGAGCTGAAATCTCCCTTTTCCATATATCTTACTTTGTCGTTGACCTGCCCCGTTGCCACGTAAGGCAATGACATACCATTATTCATCAGAGCGTCCCCCGCATAACGAGCGCCATCTTCGATTAAAAGATAATCACTTGCCGCATCAAGCCCAACGAGCCTTGTTCTATGGAAAGGCAGATTTGGAGCGGCTAAGATGTGGAAATAAGCTAAGTAAACGGTTCGCTCGTCTCGGCTGGTGTATTGCCAGCAGACTTCATTTTCCGTTTTAACGAGGCGATCAAACCGTCCTCCCACCATATCAGGCGCTGTTTTTTTCGCGAAAGACATGAGGTCAACAAGCTCTTGCTTGTGGGCGTCTATGTCGGTCTCATTAAGGGATATGCCGCGTGCTGCACAAAAAGCACCTGCATTAAACCGCGTCGCCACAGAGCTCACACGTCCGTTCTGATGGTTTGGGGATGGTCCAATATAAGCGGCGGTCACATCAAGTGGGAATAGGTAAGAACACCCATTGATGATGTCCAAGCGACCAATGGGATCGCACATATCGCTCGTCCAGTTTTGAGCCATAAAGTTTAGCATGCCTAGGTCAAACCGATTGCCACCACTTGCACAATTTTCAAATAATACATCTGGGTATTTCGCAATTAAGCGCTGAAGCAGATTGTATAAACCAAGCATATAACGGTGAGAGACTTCTCTCTGACGATTTATGGACTGCCCCGCCGAACCGACTTCGGTCATGTTGCGGTTCATATCCCATTTGACGTAATCAATATCGCCGCAAGATAAAATATCATCAATCTGCCCAAAGAGGTAATCAACGACTTCAGGCCGTGACAAATCAAGTGTCAATTGATTGCGGCCCAGCGAAGGTTTTCTGCCTGGGACATGTAATATCCAATCAGGATGTTTTTCGAATAGCTGGCTTTTAGGGTTAACCATTTCAGGTTCAAACCAAATGCCGAACTTCAACCCCTTCTCTTTGACCTTTTTCGCTAAATAAGGAATTCCATTAGGAAAGCGTTCTTCGTCTGCCACCCAATCACCGAGGGATGAGGTGTCATCTCGACGGCCTTCGAACCAACCATCATCGAGAACGAGCATGTCGACTCCAATATCAACAGCTTTATCAGCGAGCTTAAAAACCTTATTCTCATCAACATCGAAATAAGCGGCCTCCCAAGTATTCAGATAAGTGGGTCTTGGCTTATTACGAAACTTCGGAGGAGAAACTTTATCACGGATAAATTCATGCCAGATATGGCTCATGCTTCTCAGGCCTTTATCGGCATAAACATGGAGCGCTTCTGGCGTGCAGAATTTCTTACCGGGCTTGAGCTGCCAATGAAAATTGAACGGGTTTATACCTGCGAGCAATCGAATATCTTCAAATTCGCCCTTCTCTACGGAAAGGGCAAAGTTACCACTATACATTAATGTAGTCGAATGAACGTGACCATAGTCTTCGGTTGTTCCTTTTTGAACAATAGCAATAAAAGGGTTGTGTGCCGCACTTGAAGTTCCACGCGCAGAGTCGATAACAAAACGTCCTTTCGGAACATCAATCCGTTCTTCGTTAAATTCGCGCGACCATGTGCCGTGAAGATGTAATATCTCATAGTCATGAGGTGGTAAATCTAGCGCAGAGCTAAAAGCGTGTTGGAGTTGGATTTCCTTTTCGCCTTTGTTTTTAAACTTGGCTGAACGCACTAATACGCCGTATTCCTCATAAATTGTGTAATAAAGGTCGACCTCTAATTTATGAAGAGCATCCTCCATTGTCACTATGAGGGTTTGACTATCACCACCGCGTGCATAGGGTAATCTCTTCAAAATCGGTTTATCTTCGACAATACGGTGTTTTTTATATTGCAAAGAGAAAACAGTGTTCCCATCAGAGTTTCGTCCGTGTAGCGCAGGGAAGCGATAATCTGATGTCCCAAAGCTTGGATACTCTTGCGGCAAGTCCGAAAGATTGAGGTGTGCCTCCCCTTGATAATTTACCGTAGCTTCTCTTTGCGTTCGCTGATGATGAGATATCACGCTCAAAGGCTCTCTCAGCGGTTTATCATAATAGAGATGTTCTAAAATACCTTCGGGTGTGACCCGAAACACATAAGAAAAGTATGAATTTGTAAGAGCGAAGGTCTTTTCTTGAACAGTTATGAGTGACGGCATTATAGACCTAAGCCAATGGAATCGAATTATATTACTCTTTAAGCAATAAATGGCGTAAGGACGCAATGTAATAAAAAAGGCTTTAATGACCGATAAACCAAATGCGCTTGAGACACTCAAAGATGGGCGTCACATTTACAAAAGAGATTTTGTAAAGCGCGATGGGCGTGACCTTTTTCTTTATGGTTATAAAGAACATACACTACCACCTCTTGAACAAGATGACTTTGAAGTCGCTAAAGGGGGAGAACTTCGGTGGCATCCTCTACGAAATGAGTGGAATATATATGCCGCTCACAGGCAAAACCGCACGTTCAAACCTTCTGCGGCTGACGACCCTCTTTCCCCTTCTCTTCCGGGAGGGGCGCGAACAGAAATTCCTTTTACTGATTTCGAGCTTGCGATTTTCGAAAACAAGTTCACTAGTCTTCATGCTGAAGCCCCGCACCCATTATCTATTCAAGGCATGCATAGTTATAAGGCGATTGGGCGCTGTGACGTCGTTGTTTACACACCCGAGCAAACAGGAAGCCTTCATACCATAGGGCAAGATAAGCGACGTCTTTTAATATCGGCTTGGATTGATCGTTATAAAACGCTCTTTGCGGAAGGACATAAATTCGTTCTACCATTTGAGAGCCGTGGTGATGAAGTAGGTGTGACACTCCACCACCCTCATGGACAGATATATGCTTTTCCTTTTATTCCACGCGTCCAGCAGGATGCTGCTAAATCATTTAAAGACGGATATGACCTGTCTAATGCAATAAAAGCCTACACGGCCGATTACGAGGTTGCACATGCGGGCGGTGTCCACGCTTTTTGCCCGCCTTTTGCCCGTTTTCCTTTCGAAGTCTGGATAGCGTCACAAAAAAGACGGGCTGGGCCATGGGAGTTTAATGAAGATGAGTTAGACGGTTTTGCGACATTGTTGGGTGATATCACACGACGTTATGATGCGTATTTTCAACGCCCAACAGCCTATATGCTCTCTCTTCATGCGGCGCCAGCTGGAAGCGAGGACAGCTTTCATTTCACAGCGCAATTTTATCCCTTATTACGAGCCCCTGGCCGCGTAAAATATCTAGCGTCTGTTGAGCAATCAACAGGCACATTTACCGTAGACGTTATGCCAGAAATGGCGGCCGAGACTTTACGAACTTTATGATGTCTATCGAACAGACCTTTGAGGCCGTTTTTGGCTGTGCGCCTGAACAATCGCGTTTCACACCCGGACGCGTGAACCTTATCGGCGAACATATTGATTACAACGGTGGTATGGTTCTCCCTATGGCCCTCACTCTTGGTATTTGGGCCGCAATTAAGCCGCGAACAGATAAAAAGGTTCTAATCCATTCTGACAAATTTGATGCCATTGCGGAGAGAGACCTGTCAGAAAAGGCAACAGGTGATTGGTCTGATTACGCATTAGGCGCAATAATTTATGCAAATGAAGCAGGGTTCATTTCAGGAGGAGCTAACATAGCCATTGAAACAGACTTACCTTTTGGCGCAGGCCTTTCCTCTTCCTCAGCTCTCACGGTCGGATTACTCAAACTGGCACGCGAATGTAGCGCGAAAGTTATGGATAATGCAGAAACCTCAAAGCTTGCCCGTAGAATAGAAAATGAATTTATCGGCATGCCTTGTGGCATTATGGATCAAATGGCTGTTGCTATTGCGAAGCCTAACCAAGCTTTAGCTTTAGACACTAAATCACTGAATTATAATGTTATTGACCTTCCCGATGACTATCATATGGCTGTTATTCATTCAGGCCAATATCGCCTCAACTCAGATGGTCATTACAAAGCTCGCAAGGAAGAATGTGACGTTATTAAAGCGCACTTAGGGCATGATGATATCTGCCTTATTACCGAGGATGAATTTAAGAGCCTATCAGGTTTAAGCGATACCCTTATTCGTCGCACGAGGCATTGCCGAACTGAGCACGTTCGCACAGTCAAAGCCGCAGAGGCCCTCCGTCGTAATGATATGGATAATCTGGGCACTCTCATGAATGAAAGTCATATTTCTATGCGTGATGACTTTGAAATGAGCCTGCCGCCTATCGACACACTTGTTGAAGATGCCGTTGCGCTCGGGGCAAAAGGGGCGAGATTAACAGGCGGTGGGTTTGGTGGTTGTATCGTAGCGTGCGTGGAGAAGTCCAAGCTCACATCATGGACGAACGCGCTCTTGGAATTACATCCAGACGCTTTTTCTGTTGCATAGGATGAGGCATGACTGACTTATCAGGTAAAATATTTATTGTGGCGGGTGGCGCGGGATATATCGGCAGCCACGTTTGCAAAATGATTGCCGATAAAGGCGGGCTACCCATTACATTCGACAATCTATCGGCAGGCCATGAACATGCCGTTCAATGGGGCCCTTTAGTTAATGTGGACCTGCGGGACCGCGAAGCAACTAAGCGTGCTTTCCAAAACCATGGCGAGGCGAACACAGTTATTCACCTTGCAAGTTCAATCGAAGTTGGATTGGGAGAAAGACTTCCCGCCGAGTTCTATGACAATAACGTCTCAGCCGCTTTAAACCTGCTTTTGGCTATGAAAGAGACAAGTGCCGACCGCATGATATTCTCTTCCACATGCGCAACCTATGGTGAAACACAAAATATGCCATTGCTCGAAACAGAACCTCAGCGCCCTGTTAGCGTTTACGGGAAAACAAAACTCGCCATCGAGCACATGATTCAAAGCTTTCACAATGCCTACGGCCTCAATTACGTAACCTTGCGTTATTTCAACGCCTCAGGAGCCGATGAAAGCGGCCTCATTGGTGAAGAACATGATCCGGAAACGCACCTTATTCCAATAGCCCTCGAAGCCGCAGCAGGGCGGCGGGCTAAAATGAAAATATTTGGCACCGATTACGACACACCTGATGGGACATGTTTGCGGGATTACATTCACGTTAACGATATTGCACTCGCACATATTCAAGCCGAGAGCGCTTTTGATGACGGATTAAGTGCTGCGGAGGTCAATATTGGAACGGGACGCCCGATTAGCAATTTAGAAATTTTACAAACAATTGAGAAGGTTACAGGACTATCTTGTACTTACGATGCAGCACCGAGGCGTGCAGGTGATGTTACAAAGCTGTATGCAGACCCAGAACGTGCAAAAGAAGTTTTAGATTTTACACCTCAACATTCCGATATCGAAAACATCATTAAAACAGCTTGGACATTTCACTCAAGAGAATGGGGGCTATCAACGGCATAGACGCTTATAACATCAGTATTATATATGCACTTGAACTCTTTTTAAGCTTGCGAATGTCCAACTAAGTGGGGTATCGGGAGCCCCTTAAGAATGACCGTGCAAACCAAGTAAAGGTTTCGCGTTTGTCTAAGCCGCAGTAGCTCAGTGGTAGAGCGCATCATTGGTAATGATGAGGTCGGGAGTTCAATTCTCCCTTGCGGCACCAGTTACTCAGGCCCTTTCAAAATACTCTTCCAATCGTTTCAGTTTTTTCACGATAATTAACCTCATTTTCTTTTTTTCATGGTTTTTTGAATAAAGACTGAGGGGAACTTCAATGATACGCATTCGAATGGGCAATAACACTGAAGGTTTTGCGCCTGATAACAATAAAAAAGAATCTGTGTTAGATCGTCGAGAAGTAACACGTCGAGCTGAGGATTATTTCTGGCTAGAACGTTTAGGTGAAATGTCAGACCAATCACTTATCGTATTCGA
The DNA here is from genome assembly GCA_964352635.1 of uncultured Algimonas sp. Classification (GTDB taxonomy): domain Bacteria; phylum Pseudomonadota; class Alphaproteobacteria; order Caulobacterales; family Maricaulaceae; genus Litorimonas. Next base: position 724 of record CAYGSV010000032.1, on the reverse strand, counting down.
TAAGGATTTGAATCTTGAATTTGCAAACGAGCTCACCCTTACTCTATTTGGTTTTACTGAGCATGAGTTTAAGACAATTAATTGTTACGATGATCTTATTGAATACTGCGTTGCTCGAGGAGATTTTGGCAAAGGAGCAGAAACAACTCTTAAAGCCTTGTCAGAAGACTTAAAAACCAATGCACGATTACAGTCACGTGTGAAATCCTCAGATTTATACATAAGCACCCCCGCGGGGAAACATCTGTGTTTACGTCAAAGCTATGGCCGAGACGGCCGGATGCTCCTTGCGATGAGCGATGTTACAGAAAGTTATGAATCTAAAAAAGCTTTAGAGCTCGCCCTAAAAATTGGATCGGCTGGCTATTGGTCCTGTAATTTTGAAACAAATGAGTGGAAGCTTTCTTCAAAAGCGTTGGTTGATTATTTCGGCGAAGCGAGAATTGCAGAAGCAGAGACTAAAGGTATAGTTCACCTCATTCATGAAGCTGACCGCAAACGATGTATGGAGCTTTGGGACCAAAGTTTAAAAACAGGCGAAAACTGGGACATACGAACTCGCTTGATAGGTAAGAATGGTGAGTCTATTTGGTTCAGAGGATACGGCCTTCCTCGTTTTGCGGAAAATGGACGTGCCATTGGCATGTTTTGTTATTATGTTGATATCTCAGAAGAAATGCGTCTCCAAAATGAACAACGCAAAGCCGTAGAAAGTGCACAAGCG
>CAYGSV010000031.1:0-15634 GCA_964352635.1 uncultured Algimonas sp. | reverse complement strand
GCCTTTATCTGCTGTATTTTGCAAACCTACAATTCTGTCCCCAGGAATCGGAGAACAGCAATCTGAGAAGTGAAGAGATACCCCCTCTCTTAATCCATCACCTTTTACGAAAAGCCGTGCTGAGGCATCTTCAATAACATCTTTTGGCACCCACTTCTTTTTAGTCTTTTCTATTTTTCGAGCTGGAAAAACGAGTTCCAAAAAGGCATTCATCGACATTTTTCCCCGCCCTAAGACCTCAAATAACTCATCCGAGCTCTCCATATTTGAGCGCTTCAAAGCATCTTTAATAAGGGCATCTGAGAATGTCATACCTTCGCGCGCAAAGGCATGTTTAGCAAGTAATTCACCTGTGCGCATAAACTCTTCGGCTTCACCCGTCCGGGTAAGTCGCCGCAAAGCTGATCGCGCTTTTCCTGTGATAACAAGGTTTTGCCACCCCGAGACCGCTTCAGGCTCACCGCCGCGAATGATTTTCACAACATCGCCATTGGTTAGGGGTTTCCGCAGTGGGTGCTTTTGAGAGTTCACTAGAGCGCCAATACAGGTGTCACCCACCTTTGTGTGAACAGCATAAGCAAAATCGAGAGGCATGGCTCCTCTGGGAAGCGCAATCAGGTCCCCTTTGGGCGTGAAGGTGAACACTTGATCTGTAAACATTTCCAGCTTTGCGTGCTCGAGGAACTCATCGGCATCACCACTCTGCTCCATCATTTCAACAAGCGGACGGATACGTTTGAGCGGGTCTGAACCGCTCGCACGAGCACTTTCAGGATCATAGGCATAACTCTCATCCTTATAAGCCCAATGCGCGGCGACACCCCGTTCGGCAATGTCTTCCATACGCTCTGTACGAATTTGGATTTCCACACGGCGGTTATCTGCGGTTCGGATTGTCGTGTGCAGAGACTGATAGCCATTGGGTTTGGGGACAGAGATAAAGTCGCGAAACCTCTCAGGCACGGCTCTGTAAGCCTGATGCAACAACCCTAAAGCCTCGTAACATTGTTCTCGTTTCTCAACAATAATCCGAAATGCGTAAATATCGGCGACGTCTTCAAAGCTGATGTTTTGGCGTTGAAGCTTACGCCATATTGCATAAGCGCGTTTTTCTCGGCCATATACGCGCGCTTTAAACTTTGCCGCATCAAATTTATTACGCAAATCTATAGAGACTTCTGAAATCGCTTCGCCTTGCGTCTCTCGCCATTCCTTCAATCGGCGCTCTAGCGATTCAAAAGCCGAAGGGTTAATGTAACGGAAGGACAAATCTTCAAGTTCCGCACAAATGCGGTCCATACCCACACGTCGGGCAAGCGGAGCATAAATATCTAAGGTTTCAAGCGCAATACGTTTGCGCGACTCTGGTTTTGGATGAAAACTCAACGTCCGCATATTGTGTAAGCGATCACAAAGTTTGACGAGTAAGACCCTGACATCTTTACTCATGGCTAGAACAAACTTTTGAAAGTTCTCTGCCTGCGCTTGTTCCTTTGTCGGGTTCGCCATACTAAGTTGACCCAGCTTTGTGACACCCTCAACAAGGTCAGCTATTTCAGTCGTAAATTCAGCCGCCAGTTCATCATAAGTCGTGTCTGTATCTTCCAGAACATCATGCAAAAGCGCGGTGCAAACTGTCGCAACATCCAAATGCAAATCCGCGAGTATTCCTGCGACTTCAATGGGATGCGCGTAATAAGGATCTCCCGAATGACGCTTTTGGGATCCATGCGCTTTAACTGAAAACACATAGGCTTTATTCAGCAAAGCCTCATCAACACTCGGGTCATAAGCGCGGACCCGATCGACCAATTCAAATTGGCGAAGAAAGCTTGCCTTTTTCTTCGGCAAGTCTTTTGCGATATCAACGGGCTTATTCACGGCCCAACCATAACACCAATGCCAAAAGGGGCAATTCGTTTATGGCATAAAAAAACCGCCTCTTGAGGCGGTCTCTTCAAAACTTGTTTCAGTTTCAGAAACGTGATGTGTTGTCGTTATCACGATCACCTTGCAACGCACGCAGAAGATCCGCTTCGCTCATCTCAGTTTGCTGAGACTCACCGTGTCCAATGGCCAATACGACTTCGTCCTCTTCCTCTTCTGGAAGATCATCATCAAAGATAACACGCTGTAGACCAACAACAAGGCTCTCACGAAGGTCGTCCATTTCTAGAGTTTCCTCTGCAAGCTCACGAAGCGCGACAACAGGTGTCTTGTCATTATCACGATCAACAGTCAGTTCCGAGCCTGCCGCGATATTACGAGAGCGATGAGCAGCCAATAAAACCAAATCAAAACGATTTGAAACTTTTTCAATACAATCTTCAACGGTTACGCGAGCCATGGGGCATCCTATAAATCTTTGGAGTCAAGCTTCTCACGAAGCCTTTACATTAAAGCGAGGCTATATCGCCTGAGTCTTAGAAACGCAAGTATGAGATTTCAGCCATTCGCGTTCAATTACATGGTGATCCAAGACATCCTCAGACGGCAATTTCACCAAAGCTTGAAAAGCGCTTTCTCTGGAAAGAGGATGGACCCAATTTTCATCAATTTCCATAAGCGGGAGTAAAACGAAAGGTCTTAGTAAAGCGCGAGGATGTGGTAAATTGAGATCGCCTGAAAGCACAACGCCACCATAGTCCAAGATGTCTAGGTCGAGCGGCCTTGGCGCATTTAACATTGTGCGTTCTCGCCCATATTTGCTTTCAATATCATGTAGTAAGGCGAGCAGATCTTTAGGTGATAAATGCGTACGTATTTTAGCAACAGCATTGACGTAGTCAGGATGGCCTAAGCCTGATGGCCAAGCGGGACTATGCCAAAGCGACGAGACCTGCTCAATAGTGATACCCTTTCCCCGCATATCATCCAGAGCAGATTGGAAATTATCTTTGGGATTGGACAAGTTAGCCCCCAAAGCGATATATGCGACTTTTGATATTTTATTCATAATCTAGGTGACAAAATTGGCTTTCTATCCAGATGAACGCATAGCCATATTTATTGATGGCTCAAACCTTTATTCAACAGGTAAAACGCTCGATTACGACATCGACTATAAGAAACTGCTCGAGCTTTTCAAAAACAAGGGGCGACTGATACTCGCAAATTATTACACGGCGTTGTTGGAGCATGAAGATTATTCACCCATTCGTCCTCTTATAGACTTTCTTGATTATAACGGCTTTCAGGTCATTACCAAACCCGCCAAGAGTTATACAGATCGCGACGGCAGAAACCGTATCAAAGGCAATATGGATATCGAAATGGCTGTTGATATGATTGAAATAGCGCCACATATTGATCACATCCTATTGTTTACAGGGGATGGTGACTTTCGTGCGGTTGTCAGGGCTGTTCAAAACAAAGGCGTGCGGGTAAGCGTTATCTCTACGCTTAAATCATCTCCGCCCATGCTCGCCGATGAATTACGCCGACAAGCTAATGACGTTATCGATCTTGCGGATATGGGCAAGATGATTGGACGTCCGAAACGAGACTATGGCTCTCATGACGACTATGAGGATGAGTAATATGGGTTCACTTGAGTCACAAAGCGCTGAGCCTTTCTATGACTGCAAACGCTGTCCGCGTTTGAGGCAGTTCATATTGGACAATCGTAAACAATATCCTGACTTCTTTAATGGCCCCGTCCCAAGCTTTGGTGATGAAAACGGACGTCTTCTGATTGTTGGCCTCGCGCCTGGCTTGAAAGGTGCGAATGCAACCGGTCGCCCTTTTACGGGCGATTATGCAGGAGACTTACTCTATAAAGCATTGGAAAAGTTCGAATTTTCAAATGGGCGATATGCGGGTCATGCTGGCGATGGCTTAGAGCTTAAGGATTGTCTCATTACCAATGCTGTACGGTGTGTGCCCCCACAAAACAAGCCTGTGGGGGCTGAAATCAATACATGTCGGGATTATCACATCGCGCAAATGGATATTATGAAAAATCTTAAGGTCATTATGTGCCTTGGAAAAATCAGTCATGATAGCACGGTTCGGGCGTTAGGGCTGAAGCTGAAAGATTTCTCTTTCAAGCACAATGTCTCTTATGCATTGGAGGATGGGCGCACTTTAATTTCCAGCTATCATTGCTCGCGCTATAATACGAATACGAAACGCTTGACCGAAGACATGTTTTTCGACGTTTTCAGGACTATCCGTCACGCTATCGCTCACTAAACTTCACAAAAAAAAGAGTAGTATTCACGATAGTTACGTGAATTATCACAACGCACTCGGCCTATATTGTGCTTCTATAAAACCCCGCTAGCTGTCTCTCATCAAAACACATTATGAGAGACAAATTCATGTTTACAAAATTTCTAACAGCCACAACGGCATTAGCTCTAGCGGCCTCCTTATCGAGCGGCGCAAGCGCTGATGATGATCGTAAATGGTATCTCGGCGGCTCTATTGGCTATAATCAAACCTCTGACCAAACAAGCGTGGGTGAAAACCGTCTTGTAGAAGCAGAATTTGATGCAGGACTTACGACGTCTTCTGTCATTGGATATAATTTCAGCGACGACATTCGTTTCGAAGGTGAGTTTGCATGGCGGCGTAATGATGGCAGTGCAGTAGCCTTCAACGGCATTGATCGTGACTTCAACGCCAAAGGCGCAGAGAGCTACAGCCTCTTGGGCAATGTCTTTTATGACTTTGACACAAAGTCGAGCATCACGCCTTATATCGGTGCCGGTGCTGGTATCGGCTTTCTCGAAAATGACTTCAGATATGGCCCTGCCGTTTTTGTCGATAAAGACACGGCTTTTGTCTATCAGGGCATCATTGTTGCATCTTTACCCATTACCGAGCGGATTGTTGGTTTTGTTGACGCCCGCTTCCTTGGCTCTACAGGTGTAGATTTTGAACGTATTTCACCTGCTGATAACGGCGTTTTACTGGACTCTGAATATGATAACTTCTTAGTTTCAGTTGGATATCGCTGGAAGCTCTAACCGCGTTCCCGCATCAGACGCGCTTTTTGTTTATTCCAATCGCGCGTCTTTTGCGTCTCACGCTTATCATGAGTCTGTTTACCGGTTCCGATACCTATCAGAACCTTGGCTTTTCCTGACTTATTGAAATACATCTTAAGAGGCACAATCGTACGGCCTTTGCGTTGCGTTTCTCCTAATAAGACATTGATTTCACGGCGTTTTAATAAAAGTTTCCTTGGCCGCGTCGGTAAATGATTGAACTGGCTAGCTGGCGCATAAATTGGGATATTTGCGTTGACCAACCACGCTTCATTACCCTCTACGCTCACATAAGCTTCGGCAATATTCGCACGACCTTCACGCAAGGCTTTAACCTCCGTCCCGACGAGCATGATGCCCGCCTCCATATCGTCTTCGATGGCGTAGTTAAACCGCGCACGGCGATTATCCGCGATCTGGGTTTTTGGCGTATTATCTTTGGCTTTGGCCATATCTAGTAAGCAATACCAGCACGTTTCATCGCCGCCTCAACAGCACGCTTCGTCGAGTCCACACAGGGCACAATCGGCAACCGAACATCTGTCTCCATCATTCCCAAGAGTGACAACGCGTATTTAGCAGGCGCAGGACTTGGACAAAGGAAGAGATCCTTGTGCAATCTATCAAGTTTCGCATTTATCTGTTTAGCCGTCGCATAATCACCGGCCAACAAAGCTTCGTGAAAATCAGCATAGTCGCGCGGCGCAATGTTGGAGCCTACAGAAATTGCGCCTGAACCACCATGGGCCGAATGCCCCAAAGAACTTGCATCATCACCGGAAAGCTGAATGAAATCTTCTCCACAGCGGTCAATTAAGCCTTGGACGCGGGTAATGTCCCCTGTTGCGTCTTTACAGCCAATAACTGTCGGTAGTTTTGCTAAACGCCCCATTGTGTCATTCGTAATATCGACAACACTGCGCCCTGGAATATTATAAACGACAATCGGGATATCGACAGCTTCAGATATGGCTTTGAAATGCTGATAAATACCCTCTTGGTTGGGCTTATTATAATAAGGGGTTACGACGAGAGCAGCATCAGCCCCCTCTTCCTTCGCATGTTTGGCATATTCTATGGAAACGCTCGTCTCATTAGAGCCTGCGCCTGCGATAACGGGGACACGCCCATCAGCCGCTTCCACGCACAAAGCGACAACGCGACGATGCTCTTTATCACTCAAAGTCGCGGACTCACCTGTTGTGCCACAAGGCACTAAACCATGAGTTCCACTCTCAATTTGCCAATTGACGAAATCTTGAAAAGATTTTTCGTCAATTTGTCCGTTTTTGAACGGCGTTACTAAGGCTGTTATAGACCCTTTAACCATCTTGCTCTTTCATGTAGCCATTCGAATCAGTGCTTACCGAAACGTGTAGGAGGATATGCAGATAATGCGGACGCGTCATAACTGTCTTTTACCACATCTAGCAAGCCCCGCTATCCGCAATTTTTCGAAAGGCCTGCGTAAGGCCACATCTGCCTTTGCCTGTTTTTTCATTACAACAACTCTACTCGCCCCTGTTACGGCTAATGCCATTACGGTTCCCGCGCCGCGCATCAAACCTGCACCGCCAGCCCTATCCGAATTTATCTCAGACAGCGACGCCCGCAACCTTCGGAAAGCTATAGCCGCTGCTAAACGCGGCTCATGGCAAGAGTTTGATCAAATCAAGGCAAATGTAAATGACAGCCTGACTCGCGACCTCTTAGTTTGGATAAGAGCGACAGGCGATAGTAATGCGCCGCAATCCATCTTTACGAAAGCGGCTCATGACCTCTCTGATTGGCCGCGTCAAACAACTATTCGCGCCAGAGCCGAAGCCAATCTTTTTGATGACCCTATTTCCCCCTCAGAAACTATAGCGTGGTTCAGAGGAGAAGCGCCTGTATCAGGCGAAGGCCGTGCCGCTCTTGCGCGGGCAAATTATGCTTTGGGCAATAATGAAACAGCCGATATGTGGCTCCAGTCTGCGTGGCGCGAAGCCCGCCTAACACGTGATAGACAAAAACAAGTTTTCGGAGAGTTCAAAAACAAACTCACCAGTGAAGATCACGCGAAACGCGCAGACCATCTCATTTGGAATGGCCAGCGTCACTATTCTAAGGCGCAAGCGCTCTTACCGTTTATGGGACAAGACGAACGCAAGCTGATGGATGCCCGTATTCGCGTTGGCTCTAACAGGTCTGGCATGGATGCCGCCATAAAAGCCGTTCCTGTGAAATACCAAAAAGATACAGGTCTGTTATTTGAGCGCGCAAAATGGCGGCGGCGTAAAAACACCAAAGATTCCGCCCTCTCAGTTTATCAGGAAATTCCTGGTGCGCCTTTCAATGAAACAGGAAAGGAAGCGCTCTGGCGTGAAGAAAAGCTCATGGCCTATTGGCTGATTAGCGAGAAGAAATTTAAGGAAGCTTATCAAGTCGTTCTCAATCATGGCTTTGATAGTGGCCAAGCCTTCGCCGAAGCTGAATTCTTAGCCGGATGGCTCGCGCTGCGAAAACTCAATGACGCCACATCAGCTCAAAAACATTTTGCTAGTCTCGCAGACGCTGTCACGACGCCCGTTTCATTGGCCCGAGGTTATTATTGGCTAGGACGGTCTCAATCAGGCTTCGAAGCGACCCAAAGCTATCAAGAAGCAGCCAAATACCCGAACACATTTTACGGACAACTCGCTATCACCGAGCTATCGAATGGTGACCCGATCCTGATATTACCACCCGAAGTGGCGAACGAAAACGCAGTGGCGCAATTAAAAGCGGATAGGCGTGTTCGAGCCATGAAGCTCTTGGCAGAAGCGGGGGACGAACGTCTCTTCTCTCAATTCTCGTTCCACCTTGATGACGTTGTCTCTTCGCCAGAAGAACTAGCCGCGCTGTCCCAAATTGCAAAAGATTACGGATACATGCGCCCTTCTCTTCGCGCGGCAAAGCAAGCGGGGCGTTTTCAATCAATGCTGACTAATTCGGGCTACCCCATTGTTCAAGTCATTGAGAATATGCCAGACAAATTCGAGAAAGAATTTGTGTATTCTATCGCGCGTCAGGAAACCGAATTTGAGACGAATGCTATTAGTTCTGCCAAAGCTTATGGGTTGATGCAGATGATTAACTCGACGGCCAAATATACCGCTCGGAAGCACCGTATTCCTTACAGTCAGTCACGCCTCCTCACAGATGCAGATTATGCGGCAAATCTAGGAGCCTATCATCTCAATGACTTGCTGGAAATGTGGGATGGGTCTTACATCTTGGCAGCCGTGTCTTACAATGCTGGGCCTCATCGCGCCAAAAGATGGATAGAGGCCTATGGAGACCCCAGAACGGGCGCTGTTGACCCTATTGATTGGATCGAAATGACGCCATTTACAGAAACACGGAACTACATTCAACGTGTCATGGAAAACATGCAAGTCTACCGCGCAAGACGAAATGGCGATATTGCCCCTCTTCTCCTCGAACGCGACCTGCGATTAGGACAGCAATAATTACAGCTTTAGTGCGCGCTCCAAAACATCAGGATCAACATTTCCTCCAGAGCCAATCGCAACAATTTTCTGATGTTCTGAAAACGGCTTATACTTGAGTATCGACGCTAAAGCGACAGCACCACCAGGCTCTAAAACAACATCCAACTCTCGCTTGGCCAACGCCATAGCCCGCAGACAATCATCGTCACTTACCGTAAAAACACCCGACAGAGACTTCGAATTTATGGCCCATGTAATCTTTCCAGGTTGATGCGTAAGCAAGGCATCACAAAGCGATGGCGGCGGCGTTTTCAAGGCAATACGTTCACCTGCCTCAAATGACATTTGGTGATCATTATAGTGCTCTGGTTCAGCCCCATAAATTTGCGCCTTTGGACATAATTCATTCAAGGCCAAACTGATGCCAGCACACATTCCACCCCCGCCCATGCACACCACAACACCATCCAAATCAGGGCATTGCTGTGCCAATTCATAACCAATCGTCCCTTGCCCAGACACAATATGAGGGTCTTCAAACGACGGCACAACGATACGACCTGAAGATTTTGATATCGCCTCAGCAATGCCTTCACGGCTTTCTGAAACCCTATCATAAAACTTTATTTCAGCTCCATAGGATAGAACTGTCTCCACTTTAATACGCGGAGCATCTTCTGGCATCACAATGATCGCTGGAATGCCAAGCTCATTGGCAGAGATAGCAACGCCAATCGCATGGTTTCCTGATGAAAACGCGACCACGCCCACTTTTGCTTCTTCAGGTGTTAGCTGTGACAATCGATTGCGAGCCCCTCGATATTTAAAAGCCCCTCCCTTCTGTCTCGCTTCAGCTTTTAGAAATAACTGACAGCCCGCTAATTTATCGAACCTATCAGAGCGTAAGAGTGGCGTGACGTTAGAATGTCCGTCCATACGTTTCGCCTCCGCTTTCACATCGTCAAAATTAGGTAAGGCTTGTGTCATTATTCACTACTTTGTTAAGCGCTTTATGATTGACCGTAACGGCCCTACGTGGAAATAAAAGCCTAATAATTTTCAACAGTATGGGGAAATGCCGATGCAAGGCTTAATGATGAAGCATGAGTTGATGATCAGTGACCTGATCGAGCATGCTGCCACCGTTCACAAAGCGCGTGAAATATACACACTCAATACCGATATGTCAGAACATCGCTACACATGGGGTGATTGTGCTGTTCGCGTGAGAAAACTCGCCAACGCGCTCTTAGCCGCTGGCATTAAAAAAGGTGACCGTGTCGCAACAATTGCGTGGAACAATTACCGCCATATTGAAATCTACTACGCTGTCTCTTCGATTGGTGCGATTGTCCATACAATCAATCCACGCCTTAAGCCCGCTCAAATAGCTTGGATGGTCAATCACGCAGAAGACACAATGTTGATGTTTGATACGACCTTTGGGCCTATCATTGATGGTGTTTCAGCGATGTGCCCAACGGTCAAAAAATGGGTTTGCCTGACTGACGAAGCGGGTATGCCAGACTATAAAACCAATGTGCAAGATTATGAAACTTTCATCGCTCGCGCCTCTGATGAAATTAAGTGGGAGCGTTTTGATGAAAACACGGCCTGTACACTCTGCTATACATCAGGAACCACAGGTGACCCAAAGGGCGTCCTATATTCTCACCGCTCAACAATTCTCCATGCGATGGCAGGCTGTTTCAACGACGTCATTGGCGGCGGCTCTCAAGACACGATTTTGGGCGTTGTACCGATGTTTCATGTTAGTGCTTGGGGCCTCGTTTATTCTGCCGCTATGGTGGGAGCAAAGCTCGTTATGCCGGGCCCAGGTCTGGACGGTGCAAACTTAACTCGCATTATCAATCAAGAAGGCGTGACGTTAATGGCGGGCGTACCGACAGTTTGGCTTGGCATTTATAATCATGTCAAAGCTAATAATGAGAGCTTACCCACTGTGAAAAAAGCCCTCGTTGGTGGTTCCGCTCTACCAGAATCTCTCCTACGTGCTTATGAGCAAGATCTCGGCATTCCCATGCAGCAAGGTTGGGGTATGACGGAGACTTCACCCTTGGGCACAACTTATGCGCCCTATCCAGGCGCCAACCATAAAAATTATGATGATACTGTTGCCGATAAACTCCTCGCTGGACGTCGTATCTTTGGCGTAGACATGCGCATCGTTGATGATGAAGGCAACATCTTGCCGCAAGACGGTAAAGCCGAAGGTCACTTACAAGTGCGCGGCCCTTGGATTGCGAGCGGTTATTTCAAAGGCGCTGGCGAAGATAACTTTACGGATGATGGGTGGTTTGCAACGGGCGATGTCTCAAAGCTTCACCCCCGAGGTTACATGGAAATTACGGATCGTTCCAAAGACGTGATTAAATCAGGTGGCGAATGGGTTAGCTCAATTGAGGTTGAAAATGCAGCATCCGATCACCCTGACGTCGCCATGGCGGCGTGTATCGGCATTGCGCATGAGAAATGGCAAGAACGCCCTTTCCTTATTGTTCAACCCGTCCCCGGAAAAACGCCAGACAAAGATGAGATTAAAGCCTGCATCACGAAGAAATGTGCAAAGTGGTGGTTGCCCGATGAGATCGTCTTCCAAGACGAGTTACCACTGGGAGCGACAGGCAAAGTCCTCAAGCGCGAATTAAAAGTGGTTTATAAAGATCAGTATGTGAAGTAATCATTTTTCACATCAAACATAGAAGCCTCTCTAACTCAGAGAGGCTTTTTTTATTGTGAAGACTGCCCAATCTCAAACAGCTTTCCACGTTCAGTCCATAGGACGATAAGCAAAGCTAATATCCCTAGCACTGAAAACCCGACTAAAATTGGGAAGACGGTTCCATCAAACTGTCTGGCGATGAACCAGCCTAGCCATGCGGATAATGTCGTTGTGGCGAATCCATAAGCGGCACTGGCTGTTCCCGCTATTTTGCCCAAAGGCTCTAGGGCTATCGATGAAAAATTTGCTCCCATCATCCCAAAGCACCCAAACATCAGCGTAAAGAGCGGCAAAAATAGCCAGAAGTTCTGATCGCTAAACTTCATAACGACGAGGTTGAGCATGGCGAGCACGATGAAGCAGAGCAAAACCGTGTGACTGATGCGGCGCATGCCGAGCTTTTCAACTAAGCGTGCATTGGTGATATTGGCCACAGCAATGCCTGATGCAATCACAGCGAACCAAATCCAGAAGCGATCCCCTTTGCCGAACACCTCATCAAACACCTGTTCAGACGCGCCAATAAAGGCAAACAACGCGCCGAAAACGATACCGCTCGCGAGCATATAACCGAGCGCCACACGCGTCTTCAGCACGGCAAAATACGACTTCGTAATATGCTTTAGATTGAGCGGCTGTCGCATCTCACTTGGCAATGTGTATGGTAAACGAAAGAGCGTCCACATAAACACAAGCGCTCCCGCGACGCCCAAAATACCAAAGGTCCATTTCCAATCCCCAAAAGTCATGACTAATGTTCCAATCCCGGGCGCAACAATGGGTACAATCATAAAGACTGTAAAAACGAGCGACATAATACGCGCCATTGTCCGCCCCGACGTTAGATCACGAATGATCGCGCCTGCGATAACGCGCACCCCCGCCGCAAACACACCTTGACAAAAACGGAACGCCAAAAGCGCCCAAAACCCTGTCGCAAACATGCAGAGTATTCCCATGACACTAAAACCTGCGAGGCAAATTTGCAGTAGGCCTTTCCGTCCAAATCTATCAGACATTGGACCAAAGAAAAGCTGCGGAAAACCAAACCCAAAAATATAAGCAAAGATAACGAGCTGCTGATCATTGGGATCTTGGCGTTGATAAAATTCACCAATATTCTCAAGCGCGGGTAGCATTGTATCAATGGCGAGAGCGTTGAGCGCGAGCAAAGACGCCATCATCGCAACAAATTCAAACATAGGAATGGAAAGGCTAACGCCCGTTGTTTCCCGAAATTGTTGATTTGCCTCAGCCATATCGCGCTATGCTCTCATGTTCTGATATCTGCAATACGTTTTTGAAAAACCTTCGAAACGGCGACCATTAAAGTACAAGCCAAGAGGCTATAGACGCCCATGTAAATCATCTGCGTCGGGAGCGTCACGCCTTGATCAATCAGCCATCCCGTCAACCCGGGCCCTGCCGCCGTACAGAATACCATCAAGGGCACAATGACGGCCCGGATAGCGCCCAAATGTGTCGTCCCGTAAAGCTCGGGCCAAATCGTGCCAGAGAGCGTTGACGAGAACCCATAAGCCAACCCAAGCAATCCCATAAATAAAAACGCCGTCCATTGCGCCTCTAATAATCCCAATGCAAAACACGACAGAGCCAAGGGAATAAGAAAGATGGGCAATAACTTCACGGCTGAATATCGATCAATTAAGCCCCCCGAAATCAATCCAAACATAATCTTGCAAAGAGCCATAACGGAAAAGGCCGACGCAAAAACAGGCAGAGACCACCCCCTTAATTCAACCAAATATATCTGATGGAAAAACACCGTTGTCCCAATAAAAGCAGGTGCTAATACGCCCAATAATGTGAACCAAAAGAACGGATCGCGTATCACCTCTGGTCGTGTCCATTGTCGGATTCGCGACTGATTAGCTTCATTGAGCTCTGACTCGGGCTCGCGCTGCACAGACACGAGCTTGGTAATCAGAGGCAAGGCCACGACAATAAGAATGAGCGCCGCTACGAGCCAAGAATTTCGCCACCCTACCCACGCTGCGACCATGACGAATAGAACGGGGAATATCGCCTCTCCCGCATTATGCCCTAATGTCACCAAAGATATGGCCCGCCCACGGCTCGCCGCGAACCAACGCCCCGTCGCGGTGACGCCGTTTTGTGTCATCATGCCTTGGCCAAACAACCGCAGAATATAAATCACGAGAACTAAGAACAGGATATGTTCAGCATAGGCCATACCAACTGCCCCTAACGCTAAAAGCGGCACAATCATCAGCGTCACTTTGGCGGGTGAATAGATGTCGACCAGCTTGCCAACCCAAGGCAGGCTCAAGGCGCTCCCTAATGTCGCCACCATATATAAAAGGCCAAAGTCCCCATGGCTGAGGTCAAACGCTTCCCGAATATCTCCTGCGAATAAAGAGATAAAAAAAGTCTGCCCAAAGGACGAAAAAAACGTCAGCAAAAACCCGCCGATAATCCATCGGGCATTCTTTCGAGCGAATCTGATCAAAGACATGGAAACTGCCTTCGCCAAGAAACGCGCGATTAGCAAGGTTGCGATTGGAAATAGCTAGTCTGGCAATGTCATTGATTCTGTCCTTCTTTTCTTAAGTTTGATTTCGTTTGGAGAGTTTGGGCTGTCTGTGCGGTTTTAAAATTGCGGGTGCGGAAACCCGATAAAGGGTGGTTAAAATTTATTTTCGCAACCTCTCGGCCGCACAGTGATGCTTTCTCCACTGATGGCCAAGCCTTATTCCTAAGACATGGCGCGCATCAGGCTAGCGTCCTCGTGAACCGTTACATTCACGTCTCAACTAACAACATCATCCCCTCACCAGTCAGTCAACGTGCACATGACCTGCCCTGTGAGGGGAACGGGATTAGGATACCGCAGGAATTTGGGGCGGGGATTAAACTCGGTTATTATTCGATAAGAGGTTGCAATAGTTGAAAATTTCGAATCCCTAAACGTGGATTGTTCTGCTTAGGGGGCATTGCGGACGTTAGATATGTATATATCTTTGGGCAATATAACTTGAACGGAATAGTAAGTGCGTATACTGATTCCGGTATGGGAGATTCTTATGAGTGGAGTTAAAGGCAAGGTATTTTCGACCGGAGTAAGTCGACGGTCGAAGGATATTCTTCCTATTGGTAAGCGATTAAGCGAACTTCGTCATCTTGCAGGATTGACTCAGACTCAACTTGCCGAACGACTAGAAATTAAACAGGCCGCGCTGTCTAAAATTGAAAGTAGGGAAGATATCCATCTATCGACATTGCGCAAATATCTCACGGCTCTCGGTGCAACATTACAAATTGATGCCAATTTTGACACTAATTCTTCCGTAGTAACATCATTGAAAGATGCATTTGACGTTGAATTTGCAGACGATGATCAGTTTGTATTTCCAATATTTCAGGATGAGCAATACCGTTCTCATCGTGATTTTATCCTTAGTATTAAGCCCCAATTTTCGGAACAGATTCTTGATGGAAGTAAGAGGGTAGAGTTAAGACGCCGGTTCCCCATAAATGTTCCATCTGGAACTTTGGCCTATATTTATTCAACAAGCCCGACGCGAGCCCTGACAGGCGTTGCGACTATCGAAGGTGTTTCCAAGTTGTCATTGGATAACTTATGGGAGAGTTATTCACATTTGGTGGGAATTGATAAATCGGGATTTGACGATTATTTTTCAGGACTTGATATGGGATTTGCTATCGTCTTTTCGGAAGCGCGCTCATTACGACGTTCCATTGAGCTTCCTGAGCTCAGAGAACGTTTTGCATTTCAACCTCCACAGTCGTTTCTATACGCCAAGCCAATTATGCGAGAAGCGCTAAAATATGAGCGATCCGACTTATCTCATTGACACTAACATCCTGATAGGACTGGAGGATGACGGCGAAATTTCGCCAGTTATGGCCACACTCAATCGCTTAGCAAATAAGCACGGTGTGAAACTGCCGGTTCATGAGGCAGCGATTGAAGATATCAATCGAGATAAGAATGCTAAAAGAAAGAAGGTCACGCTGAGTAAATTAGCGAAGTATGATATACTTCCCAAAATCCGTGCCTTAACTAAAGAAAGTCTTGAGAGTGAATTTGGCAATATCAGAAAGCCAAATGATGAGGTCGACTGCCGTCTACTTAAGGCCCTAAAAGTTGGTGCCGTCGATGTTCTTGTCACGGAAGATGAAGGACTGCACAAGCGCGCGCAACGTTATTTATCTGCAAGTGCCAATAGCGTTATGCATGTCGCTGATGCCGTATCAAAACTCCGTGGTACTTACGAACCAACGGATGTGTCTATGAGATACGTGGATAACGTGGAGGCACATACAATAAATTTATCCGATCCGATTTTTGATAGCTTGAGAGACGGGTATCCAGATTTCGATAATTGGTGGCTAGAAAAATGTATCAAGGAGCGAAGACC
>CAYGSV010000030.1:10791-15637 GCA_964352635.1 uncultured Algimonas sp. | reverse complement strand
CCATCGGGGCCTCCGGTGCCCGCATCATGGCGACCCTCATTGCTGAGATGGAAAAGCGCGATGCCAAAACGGGCGTTGCATCGCTCTGTATCGGCGGCGGTGAAGCGACAGCCGTGTGTTTGAAGAGGGATTCCTGAATGCCGTATAACTTGAAAACACAATGATGAACGATAAAATTTATTATGCCGCAATTGTTATAATTGCTATAATTAGTTTATTTCTGATTTTATACATTTTTTATAAAGGCCCTGACCAAGACCAATAATGAGTCTAGTTGAGTGCCTAAAACATAAGAGTAGTATCTGATGCTAAAAGTATATCTTGCAGGTGAAATCCATAGTGATTGGCGGGATGTAATTTCTAGTGCTGCTCAGGGTCTTGATGTAGAGTTTTCTGCACCGAATACAAATCACGCAGACTCTGATGATTGTGGTGTTACTATAATGGGCGCAGAAGCAAATAAGTTCTGGCACGACAATAAGGGCGCCAAACTTAACGCCATCCGTGCACGTCATGCGATTAGCAATGCGGATATTGTCGTCGTCCGGTTTGGTGAAAAATTCAAACAATGGAATGTCGCTTTTGATGCAGGCTATGCTGCTGCGCTCGGAAAGCCATTGATCGTGATGCACAGCGATGAAAATCAACATGCATTAAAAGAAGTCGATGCTGCGGCTCTTGCTGTCGTGAAAGAACCAAAGCAAGTTGTCGAAATCCTGCGTTATGTTCTAAATGGAACGCTCAATTAAAGCATCTTATGAAGTAGCGCAAAACGATGGCTCAAAACTAGTTTTCAGGTGCTAAACTTACCGTTCTAAATCCAATGTGATTTGTTGAGAAATCTGCCTCTTGTCCCTGTCTTGCTGGAGCACGATAGCGCGCACAATAATTTGGTGCGCATAAAAACGACCCGCCTTTGATTGTGTAGCTATTGGGTGTTTGAGTGAATTCATATTCAGTCAATGTCCATTCCCAAACATTTCCAATCATATCATAAAGATCATACTCATTAGCGTCGTAACATCCAACAGGTGCACGTAATTGGAATCCGTCTTTCTTAGTGTTTTGAAGAGGAAAAGCCCCTTGCCACGTATTTGCTTTTTCAACACCGTTAGGTGCAAGTTGATCCCCCCATATAAATTCCATATTGGAACCTGCGCGCGCTGCATATTCCCATTGTGCTTCAGAAGGTAATGTTCGCCCAGCCCACCTGGCATAAGCCTTAGCGTCAATTATAGAGACTTGAACGACAGGGTAATTATCTTGTCCTTCTATATCTGAATTAGGGCCCTCAGGGTGTTTCCAATTTGCACCCTCTACAAACTGCCACCAGTTAGGATTAGCGCCGCTGGGCTGCATGAATACAGCCCCCCCGGGCTTACCTGATACTGGCTGTGGTTTTTCCGCTGTGGTTATATATCCAGTTGCATTTACAAATTCTCTAAACTGAGCATTTGTAATTTCAGTTTTATCGATGTCGAAAGGCGTGACATCTGCTGTTCGAAGAATTTCTTCAGGATACTTGTTCTCAGATCCTAATTGAATAGACCCGCCTTCAATACGAACGTATTTTTGTGTTTCGTTACCGCAGTTTTGCAGTGTCAGATCAGGTTGTTCTTTTTCGCAACTGGCTGTAAAAAGATACAGTGTAAGTAAAGCTAAAATACGCATACTTCTCTTTAGCAATTTGTTTGAAAACCGCTAGTGTTAGACGAGTGTTTATACCTATCGACAGTTTGATATTAGGCCGTTTAAACGGTTTCTGAAAATCACGGGAATTCAAATTAATTTTGAGCCACAAAACTTATGGGCGTAAAGTGGACGTTGATTACATCAATTCCAACTTCGCAGGATAAAATTCCTTGTTAAGTTTTAGGAAATGTTGGGAAATAGCCGCACCTTTTAAAATTCTCATTCATGTGTGTGTCTCAAAATAACCCAACCAGTTAAAATGTTACCTAAAAAACCCTATATTTCAAAAAAATGGATGTGAGATTGGTTCGCTCTCGACTCCCCTAGGCTCCACCAGTGATTTTCTTCTATACATTTTAGAGTTATCGACCGAGTCTATTGGCCTGCCTCTTGCTATGAACAAATTACTTGATTTTTATTTGTGTTCTTGTTATGTTCTCATTTAAAATGAGGTGGAACATGACCAAACGTTATTTGAATGTGAGTTATAAAGATCGTGATCTGGCGAAGAAATTGGGCGCGCGGTGGGATCCGTCTGTGAAGCGTTGGTATTGCCCCGCGGGTAGTCCTCTCGCCACAATCTTTGCGTGGCGTAAAGAGGCGCAAACGGCGGATATTGTTAAACCTGCCAATTTTGCAGCTGCGAAAAAGCGTAATATCGCTGATAATCAAAACTTTGAACTGCCGCTTGCAGGTTAAGCGCTGTGTATTTTCCTAATAAAAAACCCAATGTCTTTGGGGGGGGAAAGACATCGGGCCGTGCGCTAATATCTAAGGGGAGATAAAGCGCTTCATAAATATAGTTACGCAGGACGACGTATTCTGGTTTTTATATAGCCGTCCCTCTACGTTGTTATCCTAACCCTTAATCTCTCAAAAGCTCATTAACGCCTGTTTTAGACCGTGTTTGGGCATCGACTGTTTTCACGATAACGGCGCAGTCTAGACTGTGGCTTCGGTCTTTAGACGGTAAAGTGCCTGGAACAACGACAGAGTAAGCGGGGACTTCACCATAGCTAATTTCGCCTGTGTGGCGGTTATAAATTTTTGTAGACTGAGAAATAAAGACACCCATCGCGAGGACAGAGCCTTCACGCACAATCACGCCTTCAACCACTTCGGAGCGTGCGCCAATAAAGCAATTATCTTCAATAATGGTTGGGTTTGCTTGAAGCGGCTCAAGCACGCCGCCAATCCCTGTACCCGCACTGATGTGGCAATCTTTACCGACTTGCGCGCAAGACCCCACGCTCGCCCATGTATCGACCATCGTGCCTTCACCGACATAGGCGCCGAGATTAACATAAGACGGCATTAAAACCGTATTCGGCGCAATGAAAGCACCGCGGCGTACAGCGGCGGGTGGCACAGCACGAATACCTGCTTTGGCAAAATCATCCGCCGTCCACGTCGCAAACTTGCTGGGGACCTTATCAAACCAATGACCGCCTGCGGGGCCGCCAGTCATCGCGACATTGGCCTCTAGGCGGAAGCCTAAGAGGACGGCTTTTTTAAGCCATTGATGCACCGACCAATCGCCATTGTCCTCGCGCGTTGCCACACGATATTTGCCTGAGTCGAGCCCCATAATCGCAACTTCGATGGCATCGCGGCGCTCACCTTTTGTGTCGGGTGAAAGCGAGGCGCGATCATCCCATGCGGCTTCGATGGCGGTTTCAAGCTGTTGCGTATTCATGTTAAGCATCCGTTTCGGGGTTTGAAAATCGCGCGCACCATAGGCAAGCAAGTGCGGGAGTCAATTCCTCTCAAGCAAGAGATGGAGCGCCTCAAGAAAGCGTGACCTGTCGCGTTGCGTAAAAGGCGGAGGCCCGCCAATATTGGGCATATCTGCGCCTGCCCGAAGGTCAGCCATAATCGCACGGGTCGCAATTTGAGCGCCTATCGTATCCATCGTAAAGGCTTTGCCATTGGGCGCCAAAACAAAGGCATCGGATTTTAGCGCGCGTTCCGCCAAGAGGATATCAGAGGTAATCACGACGATACCGGGCTCAGACCGTTCCGCGATATAATCATCCGCCGCATCAAAAGCATCCGAGACACATATAAATTTAATAAGTGGATCTTGCGGGATACGCAAAAACGCATTGCTGACAACAGTCACGGGCACCGCATGGCGACGGGCCACTTTATAAGTCTCCTCGCGCACAGGACAGGCATCGGCATCAATATAGATATGGTTCACTTCACACCTTTTCTGGTTAGCGCCGACTATTCGCAATGCCAACAGGTCTCATAGACCGATAGATCTTGCATCAGCGTCGTTCCGATGGGACTACCCGGTGGGAGGGGCTTAGCTTTTGCTTTCGTGTCAACATCGGCTCCTGGGTTTTCGAAATGGGCTTTAATGCGGTTGATGAGCCAGCTCCCGTAATCTGACCCATTCACTTGAAGATCAGATTGAAGGCGTTGCAGCATTCTGTCAGCTCGCGTTTTTACAGCAGGTGATGCCTCACTGGCGGAAAGCTCCATCAGCGCGACAACATATCGGGCTTGAATAGTTTTGGCGATTTCACCGCGACGTCCATTGGGCGGGGCGCGCATCACGGTTTGACGGATTGTTTCTAATGTTTCTGTGAGACCCAATTGAGCGGCGTCGCGTCGTTTAAACTCGACTAAACGGGCCGCGCGTTGTGGATGCAGCAAGACGTCAAAGGTGAGGTCAGCCGCTGTGTCGGCTGCGGCCGTCACATCAAAGGCGGGATAGGCCGTGCGTCTAAATAACTCCCTGTCACTATCGGCAATTGAATAACTGATTAAGGACGGGGTTAAGAGGGCTAGTGTTTCATCCTTGATATCAAGGGCGGCAGGATCGAGTGTTTTTAGAACGGATCGCAGTGCCGCACGTTGACTCGCAGGTGGCACTATTTGTGCGGCGTCTTGGCCGTCGCCTTTCAGGCCATAATTAAATGACATTCCGCCAACCAGTTTAGCCGCCGCGGCCGTTTGATAACGGTGATAAAGATAAATCGGCACAATGACTTTGTTCAAATCGGCAACGGGTTGTCCGTCTTGAATATTATCCAATCCAAATCGGTCGAGCGCGATTTTGCGAACCGCCATGGTTTCATTCAGCGTCTCAATGGGGTCTGAGCCATTATCCCAAATATTGCCTTGGGGATGGGTAGCCCCAGCC
>CAYGSV010000030.1:0-10781 GCA_964352635.1 uncultured Algimonas sp. | reverse complement strand
CCCAGCCCCACGACCATCAGGGTCGGCGACGAAGATGAGGCCTTGGTCGATTGAGCCTTGCACAAGAGCCTCTCTTTCAGACGCTGTTAAATCGCCATAAAGCCAAGTCGCAGAGAATTTATCCCAATCGCCAATACCCACGCCGTAGGCTTGGCTGAAATCTAAACGGCCATTGCGTACGCGCACATCGGGGGCGGGGTAATCCATGACCGAGCCTTTATTATACGTGCTGGCCGCGAAATTATGCGCAAAGCCGAGCGCATGGCCGACTTCATGGGCCGAGAGTTGACGAATACGCGCAAGGGCCAATTGAACAGGATCATCCGCCTCACCGCTATCGGTTTTAGACGTACCTGCGAGACCTTCGAATATCATACGGTCTTGACGCACGCGTAATGAGCCCAAATTTACATGGCCTTTCAGCATCTCGCCTGTACGCGGATCAGAGACACCCCCACCATAAGACCAACCCCGTGTTTGGCGATGTACCCATTGGACCACATTATATCGAATATCGAGCGGGTGGGCGTCCTCGGGTAAAATCTCAACGCGGTATCCATCGGGATAACCTGCGGCGGCAAAGGCGTCTTCCCACCATTTCGCGCCTTCGACGAGGGCCGAGCGAATGGGCTCAGGCGCGCCGCTATCGATATAAAAGACGATAGGATTAAGGGTTTCGCCGTCCGCATTTTTCTCCAGACGATAACGACGGGCAAGGCGTGTTTCAATCGGGGCAGAGAGGTCGGCGCTATAATCAAAATAAACACGTTCAATCACACCTGCGCGTGAGTCTGACTTCAGCGGCGTGTAGCCGTCTTCGGGCAAGCGCACAAAAGAGTGGTGCTGTATGAGTGTGGCATCTTTGCCATTGGCCGCTGTCGTCGCGACTTCGCGCCCCGGGTCTGCGGAACTGAGCGTGAAATAAATATCCATTTCGACATTATCGGGAAAGGCATAGACGTTTTGCGTGTCCACAAGTGTACGGTCTTTGGCGACGGAGAAACTGCCTTGGTCTCTGTCCTTAAGATATTGCACGAGGCCTAACACATCACTGGTGAGGAAATCTGTGAGGTCAATAACAAGGCCGTCTGGCGAGCCAATGATATCGGCGCTGTATAGAAATGAGGTCGCGAAGCTTTCTTTGACGGCGCGTTGCTCCAACGGGTTTTCAGGCGAGGCGCGATACGTCAGGTTTTCAGCCTCGATAATGACTTTATTCCCCATGCGGCGAAAGACGATAATCTTGCCGCTATCACCCCACCCTCTATCAAGGCCAACGGGGTTAGAGCCCAGTCCCGCCGTCAAACGCGCCGTGTGTATAAGGCGCAGAGAGATACCGTCTTCATCTGCATTAGGGAGTTTGGCGAAGACTTTGTTCTGCGATGTATCGACATAAAGGTCGATAAAGCCAGGGCGATGATCCAGCCCCGCGAGCGGATCAGATTTGGACGCTGTACCTTCACTACAAGCGACCAGCCCAAAGCTGAAAACCATAAAAGCTAAAGCATGTAATAAAGCGCGCATATCAAACTCCCATTGAGGAAAGGGATAGAATGCAAAAAAGCGATTGTCGAGATGAGTCTTGATCCGTAAAAATTGACAGGCGTCAAGAAGAGAAAAAGCCAGTGCCATAGTCTGAAGTCAGACAATAAAAATGGAGAAGAAAATGTCGCATGTTCCGCACGAATTGGCAGAAGAATTCCCGAATGACAGAAAGACTATTCATGATTTGAAAATGTCCAATGCCCATTTCGCAAGAATCGCAGATGAGTATCATGAGATTAATCGTGAAGTGCACCGCATTGAGGCTGGCGTCGAGGCGGCCTCAGACGAACGCAACATCACACTCCGAAAACAGCGGATGATGTTAAAAGACGAAATTGCGAAAATGATTTCAGCCGAGCACTAGCCCCAACATTAGATAGAGTTTGAAATAATGTCATCCACCCAGTCAGGCACAATCGTGCCTGCTTTGCCCAAACGACTTTCATCAAAGAGGAATGAACCTTGGCTGGGTTCGAGGTTTAATTCAAGCGTGGGTGTGCGGCGGCGTTTGGCTTCGCTGACTAATCCTGCGGCAGGATAAACGGCGCCGCTTGTTCCTATGGAGACGAACATTTCAGCCGCCTCCATCGCGCTATTTATCTGGTCTAAATAATAAGGCATTTCGCCAAACCAAACGATATCAGGGCGTGGCCCCGTTTTGATGTGGCAGGTCGGGCATAACATATCAGGCGTCGCGTCTTCGGTCCAAACCCAACGGTCTTCGCAAAATTGACAGAGCAATGACGTCAAAACCCCGTGCATATGAATAACGTCTTTGGCCCCACCTTGCGTGTGCAAATCATCGACATTTTGCGTGATGATGGTCAGCTCGCCGCCACTTTGACGTAAATGCGCTTGTAGCTTTGCGAGGGCGATATGCGCGGGATTAGGCTTAACAGTTTTGAGAGCCGCCCGTCGCATATTGTAAAAATGATGCACAAGGGCAGGGTCTTTGGCAAAGCCTTCGGGCGTCGCCACTTGCTCTATCGGATATTGCTCCCACAGCCCGCCTTCTGATCGAAAAGTCTCAATCCCACTTTCTGCACTGATCCCTGCACCTGTAAGGATGACAATGTGATTTGGTTTTGTCATAGGGACATCATGCCATCAGTTCTCTTTGTTTGTCTCGGTAATATTTGTCGCTCCCCCACGGCAGAGGCGGTTTTTCGCCAAAAAGTGCAAGAGGCGGGACTGGATGTTGTCATCGACAGCGCAGGCACATCTGGCGCGCATAAGGGCGAAGGCCCAGACCGCCGCTCTATCGCGGCAGGCCAAATCAGGGGCTATAGCTTTGCGGGCCAAACATCGCGCCGTGTAACGCCAGAAGACTTCGAGGGGTTCGATTACATCTTGGCGATGGACGAAAGCAACCTCCGCAATCTGCAACGCTTTAAACCTAAGGGCTCAGTTTTAGAGCCACGCCTCTTTCTCGACTTCGCGCAAAACCACGATGAGAACGAAGTGCCAGACCCTTATTACGGCGGGCCAGACGGTTTCGACCATGTGTTAGATTTGATTGAGGATGCCAGTGCGGGATTGATTGCAGAGATTCAATGATTGGGTAAGTGGGCTATTCTGATAGTATCTCTTGGTCGGGATCAGACTCAGTCTTAGCCCCAGGTATTGTCCCGTATATAGATGACGCAGTCTGCGGACTGTATGTAATAACACCTCCTCTGGCCTCAATGTCTCTAATAACTGAATCTATTTCAGGCCAAGCTTTGTTTGTCAGGTTGTTATTTGAAACAGATACTACACTTAGCGATATCATTTCTTTGAGGGGTAAAAGCGAAGAAATATCATTTGCGTCCGCACGCAACCATTTGAGCTTTGCTAGACCTGATAATGATTTTAGTGAACTCACATTATTTCGGGAGATAAACAAACGCTCAAGGGAAATTAGACTTTTGAGCGGTGAAACATCAGAAATTTGATTGTTTGTTAAATCTAACCATTCGAGGGCTTTAGTTTCCTCAAGAGCAGTTAGATCAGATATTTTATTGTTGCGGACATTTAGTCTTTGAATTTTTGTAGAGGCTTTCAAAACATCAAGATTGGTTAACTCTAGATCGAATAGCCCTACATCGACTAGCTCCTTAAGCGTACTCACGGGAGCGAGTGAGTCGATGGGGTTGTCGCCTAAGACCAGCACACGCAATTGCGGAAGGGTTCTTAAAACGGATACGTCCTTAATTTCATTGCCAGGAACCCAAACCGCTTTCAAACTTTGAATACCTTCAAGAGGTTCAATACTTTTCAAACCTGATGCACCAACTGTGATGCCGACTAGGTTTCTCCATTCGCTAGCCGTTGCAATGCTTGGAAGATTTGCCCCGTCAGCATGAAACACCCTAAGAGACTTAAGCCCCTCTAAGCCTTCAATTGACGTGATTGGATTTCTATCGACAACCAATTGCTCTAATTTGGTAAGGCTCCCAATTGGAGTAAGGTCGGATATGTGATTATCGCTTATCCGCAGTGACTTCAAATTTTCTACATATTTTAAGCCTTCAAGCGAGGTGATACCTAGACTAGAGAAATCTAGCGTTTCAATTGTCATAAGTCTGGAGTGAGTTATCTCCTCCTTCGTGACTCCTAATGCACTGGAAATCGCTTGTTGAAGCTTTGGGTCTTGGAAGTTGATTGTTTCATTGGCTCTAGAAGGCAAAATACCGACGAAGAGCATAATCAATATAAAGGCGGTTGAATTCAATGTTCGCATGAAAAAGTCCTCTGAACCTTAGAGCAATAATTAAAAGGTGTTTGTCTTTCCTAGCAATTTATATTACATTGTAAGATATATCAAGGAGATTATATGTACGAAAGAAAAACTCTTGGTGAGTTTGAAATTCTTATACTTGCGGCTTTAGTGAGATTAGGTGACAAAGCTTATGGAATTTCAATCCGGGATGAGATCGAAAACAGGTCTGGGCGTTCAGTTTCAATAGGAGGGCTTTACCCAACCTTATCACGGTTGGAAAAAAAGGCCTACATAAGCTCCAAAGTTGGCGAACCTACGGCGACAAGAGGCGGGCGAGCTAAGAAATATTACTCTTTGACCGAGTCTGGAGCCGAGCAATTAGCGTGGTCCTCACATGTGTTGTTGTCAATGCTTAGTGGCCTTCCTGATTGGCCAGGTGGCCAAACAGCATGAGCCCTTACAGACATCCACCGTGGTTATTAGAGCTATTAATAAGTTGGCTTGCTTCCCAACATATAAAAGAAGATTTATTAGGTGACCTTCTGGAGGAATTTCACGGCTTTTGTGAGTGCGATTATAAAAAGGCCAAACGGGTATATTCGACCAGTGTCTTGAGGTTGATACCATTTCTTATAATAAACAGGTTCGGCGAGATGAAATCTCGCATGACAATGCTAAGTGTTACAGCAGCTGTATTACTGTTATGTTTTGCAATTATTTGGGAGTCCTTACTCGTACAAAGTCAGACTTGGCCATTAACGGTTCACCTTAAAGACAAATCTATCTTATCAGCAAAAGAGCTTTATTTTGCAATTTACAACATCCTGTATGTCTTAGGCATCAGTCTTGTTTTTGTTTTTAACGGTTCAAGAAAGGGGCATCCGAAAATATTCTATGTTCCGCCATACATCTTAGCTGCAACACTAACGGTTATGCCGATTATTAGTGTCCTGTTTCCACAGCCTTTAGATTCATATTTGATGCGCGGGTTTCAGATGTTGCTTTTATGGGTACTTGCCGCCCTTAGTGTTAATAAGCGAAGTGCATAGTATAAGGCTGGCTCTCATAATATCGTGATAGAGGGTGCAAACACATAGACATTTGCGCTTATTCGGACTAATCAGCCACAGACAATAATTAACGCGCTCAGGTGTAAAATGAATAAGGGTTTAGTGACCGTTTTTGGCGGGTCAGGTTTCCTCGGAAAACATGTCGTTCGCGCACTTGTGGCGCAAGGCTACCGCGTCCGTGTGCCTATGCGGCGTCCGCATACGGGCATGGACCTCAAAGTCATTGGCGGTGTTGGCCAAGTGCAGCTTATGCAGGCAAACCTCCGTTTCGAAGAGTCTGTAGCACGGGCTGTTGAAGGGGCCGATGCGGTTATCAATCTTGTTGCCGTCCTTTTCGAAGAGGGCAAACAGAGCTTTGAAGCGCTCCATGTTAAAGGCGCAGAAACCGTCGCCAAAGCGGTGGCGGCCGAAGGGATAACAAACTTCGTCCATATTTCTGCAATCGGTGCAGATGCCGAAAGTGAAAGCGATTACGCCCGTACAAAAGGCGAGGGCGAAGCCCTTATCCGCCAGCATGTGCCGACGGCTGATATTTTACGGCCTTCTATTATTTTCGGGACAGAGGATCAGTTCTTCAACCGTTTCGCAGCGATGGCGCAACTCGCGCCTGCGCTACCTTTGATTGGCGGCGGCGATACAAAATTCCAACCTGTTTATGTCGTGGATGTCGCCGAAGCGGTTGCCAAACGCATAGAGACGGGGTCTCAGGCTGAGACGTATGAATTGGGCGGTCCGCGCGTTTATTCTTTCAAAGAGCTTTTAGCCTTTATGTTGGAAGTTATCGCGAAGAAAAGGTTCCTTGTTCCTGTGCCTTGGTTCGCCGCGAATATGATGGGATTTATGGGGGAGATGTCAGGTGCTCTTCCTTTCGTGGCCCCGTTCCTAACGCGTGACCAAGTGACGAACCTCAAGAAAGATAATATTGTCGGCGAAGAGGTGAAAACTTTTGCGGATTTGGGCATCACGCCAGAAACCGTTGAAGCCATCGTGCCGAGCTATTTGGTGAAATATCGAAAATATGGTGAGTTTCATCAGCCTGGAAAAGATAGTTGGCCAGAAGAAGCTTAGTGAAGAGGCTTAATAAAAATATTCGTTTAATTAAAATAGGGAGTACAGATATGTCACTCAAATTAAACCTTATGGCAGGGTTCGCCGCAATCGCATTGGTGGCGTGTGGCAATGCCGATACATCAGCCGTTAAAGATACAGCCGATGCGGTGAAAGCCGAAGCCATGGCCGTTAAAAACGCCGCGACATTAGATTTGGTTTTGGCGGCTCAAGACGACGCTAATAAAGCGCGCTATGACGACCGTAATCCAAAAGAGACACTTTTATTCTTAGGCGTTGAGCCGGGGATGACGGTTGTCGAAGCTCTCCCTGGTGGTGGTTGGTATTCTAAAATTTTGATGCCTTACCTTGGATCAGAAGGCGGATTGATTGGCGTAGATTACGCGCTTGATATGTGGCCTGAATTTGGCGGGTTTGCGACACCTGAATTTATTGAGAATAAAAAGACATGGCCTGCAACATGGACCGAAAGCGCGAATGAATGGCGCGGTGAAGGCGATGCGCCTATCGTGTCAGCTTTTGCGTTTGGTACGCGTGATGCCTCTCTAGACGGCTCAGCGGATGCGGTTCTCTTTATTCGCGCTTTGCATAACTTGTCTCGTTTTGAAGACGAAGGTCAGTATATGACAGAGGCTCTGGCGGACACTTATGCCTTGCTTAAGCCGGGTGGATTTGTCGGTGTTGTCCAACACGAAGGCCCAGAAGATGCGGATGAAACATGGGCTGAAGGCGATAATGGTTATCTTAAGAAAGCGAATGTTATTGCAGCGTTTGAAGCGGCTGGTTTTGAATTAGTGGCTGAGAGCGATATTAATGCGAACCCGCTCGACAATCCTGATCCTGCCGCAGGGGATGGTGTTTGGCGTTTACCCCCGACATTGGGCACATCACGTGAAAACCCAGAATTACGCGCTCAACTTGAGGCGATTGGCGAAACAAATCGCATGACGCTGAAATTCGTGAAGAAATAAAGCGACGTTAAAAATTTAAGAAAAGGGCGGCGTGAGCCGCCTTTTTTGTGCGGGGTTAGCTTTGGAATTGCAGGGCGGCGAGTTTGGCGTAAGCCCCATTTTTCTTTTTGATAAGGCTCGTATGTGTGCCGCTCTCAATGATTTGGCCCTTGTCTAAGACATAAACTTTATTGGCATTTTGCACGGTTGAGAGGCGGTGTGCGATAATTAATGTGGTGCGGCCTTGGGCGAGACGTTCGAGGGCCATTTGTACATTTGACTCAGATTTTGCATCTAGGGCCGAGGTGGCTTCATCCAAAAGTAAAATTGGAGCGTCGCGTAAAATAGCGCGGGCGATAGAGAGCCTTTGTTTTTGACCACCCGAGAGGCTCTGCCCATCTTCGCCTAATTGCGTGTCATAACCTTGGGGCAGGGCCATAATAAAATCATGGGCGTCAGCGTTTTTAGCGGCTTCGATGATTTGGTCTTGCGTAGCGGATAAATCGCCTAAGCCAATATTGGCCGCGACGGTGTCATCGAACAGTGTCACAGACTGGCTAACCAAAGCAATATTTTTACGCAAGGAGGCAAGGGTGATATCCTTGATATTGATGCCGTCAATAAGGATGGTGCCTTCCGTGACATCATAAAGACGTGGGATAAGATTGATGAGCGTCGATTTACCGCCGCCAGACGCGCCGACAAAGGCGACGGTTTCTTCGCTTTTTATTTCAAGAGAGACAGTATTGAGAGCCTGCTTACCCTCTTCATAGGAAAAACTCACACCCTCGAATTTAATATCACCACGGCTGTTTTCTAAGTCATGTGCATTGGGAGAGTCTATTAATTGGGGCTGTGTGTCGATAACGTCAAAGATGCGGGTAAGCGCCGCGAGGCCTTCTTGAATGACATTATTTAATGTACCGAGGGCGCGTAGACGCGGGGCCAGAATCATAACACCCGTCAGAACTTCGACAATTGTTTCAGCGCCTGTTCTGCCGTCCATGACTTGCCAGACGCCAAAGCTAATGACACCTGCAATGACTAATCCGCCAAGCACAGTCATAATGGGCTCGACCCAAGCTTGTTGGGTGACGAGTTTTAGAAACAATCGAATGCGCTCATCAAACTCTTTACCTAAACGCTGATCTTCATAGGCTTCAAGGCTATAGGTCTTCACCAGTTTTGCGCCAGTAAAGCTTTCTTTCAAATCTGATGTTAACTTACCCGTATGGGCTTGAACTTCTGAAGCACTGCCGCGAAGTTTTTTTGAAATTTCGATAATAGGCCATAGCGCCAATAGGAAAACCGCTAAGACTAAGGTGAGTTGCCAATTCACATAAAGCATATAGCCAATCGTAAAAATAATCGTGAGTGTGTCTTTAAAGAGATTTGAGAGCACCCGTATCAGGGCATCGGAGACAACTTTGACATCAAAGGTGAATTTCGAAATTAAGTTACCAGACGACTCTTTCGCAAATTCTGAAAAATCTGCCCGATGAGTGGCGGATAACATTTGCTTTTGCATGTTCCCGACAGAATTAAGCGCCAGAGAATTAGATAATATGCGTTGAAAGAAATCGGATGCGCCAGAGATAATCGCAACGCCCAATAAAACAGGCAGGACAGCAAAAACATAGCGCCGTGTTTTTTCAATGGCGTCGCCTGTACCTAGATTTTCCGCAGTGCCGACTAAGAGGCCGAACACATACATATAGGCGGCTGTTGAGGCGGCGAATAAAGCCATGAAGATAAAAGCCGCGAAAAGCGTGACTTTTTGCGGCCAGATATAATCCCGCCAGAGACGCGCAATACGCTGTCGATCTGTCACGGTTTCGGACATGGTCGTAAGAGGGTGTTTGTTACCCAATCACGCCGTCCCCATCAGGGTCGAGAAGGTCATGGGCGTGAAGGATAAAGTAACGTGTATGGGCATTATCCACAGTGCGCTGTGCGGCAGATTTCCACGCGGCTTGTGCCTCTTCAAAATTGGCATAGGCGCCGACAAAATCGATTGCCTTCAAATCTTTAAATTCAGTGCGCATAGGGTCAACGAGTTCGCCCCCCATAACGATATGTAGGAGTTGAATGGACTTCATTTCACGATCAGACATTTTTGTCCCCATTTCTTTAAAATCTTCTTGCTTGTTCTCACTCGCATCATATTTGGCGAGAACAGGTTTCACCCGCTCCAATAACAAAGCATGTAAGGGGGGGCTAGCACAAATCACGCCTAAACCGGATGTGCTATCTTGATCATATTGAGGCTTGGCCCCCCTCAGGTTGGTCATAATCGCGCCGGCTTCTGTGGCAATCAAGGCGGCGGCCGCGACATCCCAATCAGATTTGGGGGTAAATGAGACGGTGGCATCGGCTTTCCCGCAAGCCACCAAAACAATGCGGTAAGCCATAGAGTTCGCGATACGCACCCGCATGGGGGGAAACCCTAAGCGTCGGAATTTGCGCGGATAGCCCACCATTTCTGCGCCTTCGAGTTTTGTTCGGGTTGAGCTGCTTATCGTTTTTCCATTCAAAGTCGCCCCGCCGCCCAGATGGGCTGAGTAGAACTCGTCTTTCAGCGGATTATAAACGGCCCCAACAATGCTAACGCCGTCTTCGATAATGGCGACAGAGACGGCGAAATTATCCGTGCGGTCGATAAAGGCGCGTGTGCCGTCAATTGGGTCGACAACAAATGTGCGCGGGCAGGAATGACGCGAAAAGTCATCTTTGGTTTCTTCTGACAGCCAGCCATAGCCAGGTCGCGCACCCATCAATTCCTTATAGAGAAAATCATTTACGGCGATGTCGGCATCTGTGACGGGGTGACCTTTGACCTTATCCCAAACCTTGGCGTCATTGGCGTGAAAGGCGTCTTTCGCAATTTTCCCCGCTTGCCTGACGACGCGCTCTAGTAAAGCGCGGTCATCGGAGAGGGGTTGGCAAATGGCGTCACGCTCAGACATTTATAATCCCGCGACCATCAGACCTTCGGTCAAAAGGCTTGGTGCATTTGTCGCGCCGTCAAAGCGAATATCATCGGCAGGGATAAAGGTGCGGAAGGCGTCATTCAGATTACCCGCAATTGTAATTTCCGAAACGGGATAAGCGCGTTCGCCCTTTTCAATTTTAAACCCGGCAACGCCCACACTATAATCCCCTGTGTTGGAATTTAAGGATGGCCCAAACATCTCTGTAATTAAAAGGCCTTCGCCCATATCAGATAGTAAATCGTCGAAAGACTTATTACCGGGTGCAAGATAGGTATTGGTTGCACTAATTCCGGGCGGCGAGCCTATACCGCGTGTGGCATGCGCTGTGCTGGCTAAGCCGAGTTGCTTGCCAGCAGATGTATTTAAAAGCCATGTTTGCAAAACGCCGTCTTTGATAAGCGCGCGCTTTTGAACGGGCAGGCCTTCGCCGTCCCAAGGCCGAGAGCCTTGTCCT
>CAYGSV010000029.1:4391-16094 GCA_964352635.1 uncultured Algimonas sp. | reverse complement strand
GATTGATGATGTAGACCGAAAAATACTCGTTTTACTTCAAAAAAACTGTCGACTGTCTATTGCTGACATTGGGGAGCAAGTCGGACTTTCCGCCTCAGCCTGTCATCGCCGCATTGGTATAATGGAAAAAAACGGCGTGATTGAGCGTTACGCCGCGCGCCTCAATGGTGAAGCCTTAGGATTTAATATGACATTTTATGTGGAAGTCACATTAGAGGGTCAAAGCGAGGCCATTTTGTCGGCTTTTGAGAAGGCAGCGCTCGCACGACCAGAAGTCCTAGAATGCCACCTTATGACGGGCAGTGCGGATTATTTGATTAAAGTCGCCGCCCCTGACACCAAAGATTATGAACGGCTCTATAAGCGGGTCATTTCTGCTTTACCTCATGTCAGCAGGATTCAATCCTCACTTGTCATGAAAACCGTAAAGCGGTGGAGCGGCTATCCACCGCAAGGGGTTCATTCTTGAGTGTTCGGCGTCTTAAGTGTCTCAAAATTATGGCTGAAATTTCACAGAAGAGAGAGAAAAAAGTCAGGCTTTTTCATAGACCCTGCCCTATCAATTCGGTATGGCGGGTGAAGTGCGATATTTCATTCGCATCGAATAAGGGACATACGATAAGCGCTTTGGCTAATTTCCAAGACATGACTCGAAAAGCACTCTGTCAGAGCACAGCTTTGACGACCGCCTTGCTTATCTTAGGCACTAGCGCGCCTGCTATGGCACAAATTGGTGCCAACCAAACCGCGGCTGGCACGAATCGCGCTTTACAACTCCCGGAGAACAGTCCGTTTCGGGACCCTGACCTTTTCTACCTCGAAGCCAATAGTCTCTCCAATGATGAGAAGTCGGGAATCCTCACCGTTAGTGGTGAAGTCGAGGGTCGCTATGAAGACCGTTCGCTTCGCGCGGACCAAGTCGTTTATGACAGAAACACGGGACAGATTGTTGCAACAGGCAATGTTACGCTCGTCGACGCGACGGGTTCAGTTCAATATGCCGATAAGTTAGAGCTATCAGAAGAGCTCGAAGCCGGGACAGCCACAAATTACACAGGTCGGCTCGAAGGCGGCGGTGTTGTTGGGGCGCGCTTCGTCAATCGTAACACCGAAGAAGAGTTTGAATTTTACAACGCCTATTATACGGCCTGTCAGCTTTGCAAAGAAGACGGCAAAACAAATACACCATCATGGCGACTAAAAGCCAAACGGGTACGTCAAGATAAAGACACGCGCACTATTCGCTATAATGATGCCGTATTGGAACTCTTAGGCATACCTGTCTTTTACACGCCGTATCTCGCGCATCCTGACCCAAGCGCAAAACGCGCCAGTGGCCTTTTAACGCCTTTCATTGGCATCCAAAGCGACAAAGGGGTTGCGTTCCAAATCCCTTATTACTGGGCTATTGATGATTATACAGAAGCCACAGTGACCCCGCGGATTTTCTCAAAGGTAAACCCTCTTCTTGAATATCAATTTGCACGAAAATTCCACACAGGCAGAATTGATATTGAAGGGAGCTTTACTTACGGAAGTGTTTTTGACCGAAACGGAAATGCTTTTGATGATCCTGACGCCTTTGTTGATCCGTTAGTTGGCCTGAAAAAAACACCTACGGGCAAGCGTTGGCGATCCCATTTTTATGCAGATGGCTATTTTAGCCCGACTGACTTTTGGGACTACGGTTTCGGCGTTCAGCTTGCCACAGATGATAATTACCTCAACCGCTATGACTTGAATGAGCGCCCAGGCTCGCGCGGGATTTACCAATCAGAAAGTCGACGCAATACGTCTCAAGCTTTCTTAGTGGGCCAGGATGACGACATTCGGTTTAGTGTTTCAACAGTTGGCTTTCAGGATCTCCGATCTCGAGTCGTAGACCTCGGTGACGGAGAGTTTAGTTTCAATACTTTTGACGATGGCGAGCTCCCCATCATCGCACCCAAAGTAGAATTAGAAGCCTATTTTTCTGACCCCGTTCTGGGGGGGCGGCTAAAAGCCTATGGCGATACAACTTGGCTGACGCGCGAAGTGGGCGAAGATTACGGCCGCGCAACAGGCGGCCTTGATTATTCCAAAACATGGATAGCCCCCGGTGGTATCGAGTTTAAACCTTTCGCGAATGCTCGATTTGATTTTTTTGACATCGAAGACGAGTCGGGAATATCTAACAGCTTTACACGGACATTAGGTCAAGTCGGCGCTGACATTCGCTACCCCTTTATAAAATCTGGTGGGCAAGTAGACTGGACCTTAGAACCTCGTGTTCAAGTCACGAATAGTTTTGGTGACCAAAACATCGAAGATTTCGAACTCGTAGCTGGATCTGTCTTGTTGCAGGATAGTACGGATATCGACCTTGACCAAGCCTTGCTCTGGCAGTCCAATAAAAGCACGGGCTATGATCTTTGGGAAGAAGGCTTCCGTGCGGATATTGGGGCCTCGGCGATTGCCGATTGGGGTAATGGACGCGCACATCTCTTTCTTGGACAAAGTTACGCCAGTAACACACAGAGTGTTTTTGAAGACATAAACGGCATTAGCTCCAGTGGATTAAGAGAGGGATCGTCAGACATTGTCGGCTTGTTCGAATTAGATCTGGGAAAAAACTTTACATCAAAAACAAGAATACGGTTTGATGATAATGACAGCGAATTCCGGCGAATTGACTCGTCTTTAAGGTATCGCGGGGAGCGCTTAGATCTATCTTCAAGATATTACCGTGTTGAAAGTGGTTCGCTCGCTATTGATACCGCGCCTTCAGAAGAAGTCTCTGGCTCTGTTGGGTTTAAGCTTACTGATAAATGGAGCACGCGTTATACGGGGTTCTATGACATTGATGGCGATAATTTTCGACGCCAAAGATTCGCCCTCGCCTATCAGGACGACTGTACGCTTATCGAGTTAACTTACACGAAGGCTAACATCTCTAATGATGCTATTCGGGACACAAATGGTTTTGGTATTCGGATTGCCCTTTTGACGCTCGGCGATACAGGGCGTCAGAATTAGAACGGTTTATTTAACCTACAAAAGATTTCTCGACGACGAACTGGGCGGGTTGAGAGTTAGACCCTTCTTCCAGACCGAATGTTGCAACTAATTCGGCTGTGTCATCAATCATCTCTTTGGAGCCGCAAATCATGACGCGGTCGTCAGTTGGATTAAGCGACGGTACGCCAGCAACTTCGAATAGTTTTCCAGACTTGATGAGGTCTGTAATACGACCTTTCAGCGGATAGTCTTCGCGTGTGATAGAGGTGATGTGTTTGAGTTTATCACCAATCATTTCACCAACAAGCGGATCATCCTTAAGGCTCGCCACAAGCTCTTTTCCATAAGTAAGCTCTGCAACTTCGCGGCATGTTTGCGTGAGGATGACTTCATCATAACGCTCATAAGTTTCGGGATCCCGAATGAGAGACGCAAATGGCGCAATCCCCGTACCCGTCGAGAACATATAAAGACGCTTTCCGGGTAAGAGCGCATCAAGGACGAGCGTTCCAACAGGTTTACGCCCTAAAAGAACCGTATCACCTTCTTTAATTTTTTGTAGACGCGATGTGAGCGGGCCATCAGGGACTTTAATCGAATAAAATTCCAATGTGTCATCCCACGCTGGTGACGCCACAGAGTAAGCCCGCAAGAGGGGGCGCTTTTGATCTGGTAGAGGTGGCAAGCCAATCATAATAAATTCACCCGTCCGAAACCGGAAAGATTGCGGACGTGTGATTTTAAATCGGAACAAACGATCCGTATAATGCTCGACTTCGAGCACTTTTTCTTCAGTTGGCGCGTTAGACATGCGAATTTTTCCAAAAGCTATTTTTAGCCCTCTTGGGCCGTCAGACGCCATATAGGGGCCCAATCCTTGAAACGCAATATCCGATATAAGAAACAGTTGTTCTATATACAGAACGGCCTATCACAATTCTGTCAGACGAATTTTTCGCTTAACGCACTGGCTTTGCGACAGCACAAGCCCTATCCAGTCCTTCAATCATAAAGAAGTATTATGTCTGATTTGGCCTTAGAAAAAAACTTTGAAACCAAAACGCGCGACGATTGGATGGCGCTCGTCGAAAAAGGCTTGCGTGGCGCAGACTTTGAAACCCTTAAACATCAAACAGATGATGATTTATTGCGTGGCCCGCTTTGTTCGGCACAAAACAGGCCTAGCGAAATTGCGCGCTTGCCACGGAACGCCACGCCGCTTTTAGACGGTCGGCCTTGGCACATCTGCGCCCCTGTGCGCGACCCTGACTTAGCTTTTGCAAACACGCAGGTTTTAGAAGACCTCAAAGGCGGAGCCAGCGCATTGGACATCACTCTAGGCCAAAACGCCGTTACACTGCGAGGTGCGGCGGATTTAAAACGATTGTTAGAGGGGGTATATTTAAATCTTGTCCCTGTGCGATTTGATATTCGGGATAATCTTAGTGAAACGGCACCGATAATTTGTTCGACAAAGGCGTTCAAAGACACACCCATTGACCTTGGGCTTGATCCCATTGGCTTGTCTTTAAGTGGGCAGCCCCATGACGCCCTAGACCTTAAGTCACTTCTAGCTGACCTCCCTGACAACATCACGGCGCTATCTGTTAATGCCGCTTTGGTGCACGAAGCGGGCGGAACAGAGGCGCAAGACCTTAGCGTCATGGCCGCCACCGCCACGCAATATTGGCGTGAATTTGGCCCGCAAACAAAACTCTCCGTTCGGCTGGCCATTGATCAAGACGGACATTTAGCCGTTGCTAAAATCCGCGCGGCCAAACGTATCCTGTCGCGTATCGCTTCCGCTTGTGGCGCAAGTCCTGACATTCCGATTCATGTTGTTACGAGCCATCGCATGATGCAATCGATTGACCCTTGGACAAACCTTTTACGCGTGATGGCGGCGGGCTTTGGCGGCGTTTGTGGCGGGGCGGACTATATCACACTACGACCCTTTACGGATGCCCCTTCAGATGACCCGCGATTAGCAACACCCTTTGGCTATCGTATAGCACGAAACATGCAATTAATGATGATGGAAGAAAGCCACCTCGGGCACGTCAATGACGCGGCCTATGGAAGTTATTTTCACGAGCAAATGACAGACGCCTTAGCACAAGCGGCTTGGACAGAGTTTCAGGCCATTGAGACGGGTGGCGGCATTCAGGCTTTGATTGAAAGTGGAGCTTTAAAAGACGCTATCACAGCGGCTAAGGCGGAACGTGACGCCAAAGACAATCTAATTTTGGGCGTGACACTCCACAAAGCGGGCACTGTTAAAGCGCCAGAATTGCGGGAGGCGTAAAATGAGCTTTCCTGATTTCACAAAACTAGACCTCGGTCAGCCAAAATCAGTGAGCCGTTCAGGTGAGGATTGGCTTTCCCCAGAAGGGATCGCCATTAAATCAACTTATGGGCCAGAAGATGTGTCTGACGTGCCGTTCCTCGACACGATGCCTGGGTTTGCTCCTTATCTGCGTGGGCCTTACCCGACCATGTATGTCCAGAGACCTTGGACCATTCGTCAATATGCAGGGTTTTCTACTGCAGAAGACTCAAATGCTTTTTATCGTCGTAACCTCGCCGCAGGACAAAAAGGGTTGTCTGTTGCCTTCGACCTCGCGACGCATCGCGGTTATGATTCTGACCACCCGCGTGTTCCTGGCGATGTCGGCATGGCGGGCGTCGCCATTGATAGCCTCTATGATATGCGTGTTTTGTTTGACCAAATCCCCTTGGACAAAATGAGCGTCTCTATGACGATGAACGGCGCTGTCTTGCCCGTTCTCGCACTTTATGTTGCCGCTGCTGAAGAGCAAGGTGTGTCGCAAGACCAGCTCGCGGGCACGATTCAAAACGATATTCTCAAAGAATTTATGGTACGGAACACTTACATCTATCCGCCGAAGCCAAGCATGCGGATTATTGGCGATATATTTACGCATACCTCAACCTATATGCCGAAATTTAATTCCATTTCTATCTCGGGCTATCACATGCAAGAGGCAGGGGCGTCTGCGGATATTGAACTCGGCTATACTTTGGCAGATGGATTAGAATATGTCCGTACGGGTCTAGCCGCAGGGATGAAGATTGACCGCTTTGCGCCGCGCCTCTCCTTTTTTTGGGCGATTGGCATGAATTATTTCATGGAAGTGGCCAAGATGCGGGCGGCCCGTCTTTTATGGGCGCAATTAATTACGCCTTTCGGCCCTGAAAACCTTAAGTCTACCATGCTTCGCACACATTGTCAGACATCGGGCTGGTCGCTGACGGCACAAGATGTCTTTAACAATGTAGGACGGACGGCCATTGAAGCCATGGCAGCCGTGGATGGTGGCACACAAAGCCTACATACTAATTCATTAGATGAGGCTCTCGCTCTGCCTACAGATTTCTCAGCAAGGATTGCGCGGAACACGCAAATCTTCCTGCAAACCGAAGGCGGGCATACACGCCAAATCGACCCCTGGGCAGGCAGTTATTATGTTGAGCGCCTTACACATGACCTGGCTGCAAAAGCGCTCGGCCATATTAAAGAAGTCGAAAAATATGGAGGCATGGCGGCCGCTATCGAAGCGGGCATTCCCAAGCTCCGCATCGAAGAGTCGGCGGCAAAGACACAGGCCCGTATCGATTCTGGCGCGCAAACGGTTGTGGGTGTGAATAAATATCTGTCTGGCGAAAAGGATGATATTCCGATTTTAAAAGTGGACAATGCCGCCGTTCGCCAAGGCCAGGTTGCGCGGCTTAATCAGCTCAAAGCCGATCGTGATACGGAG
This sequence comes from uncultured Algimonas sp., assembly GCA_964352635.1. GTDB lineage: Bacteria > Pseudomonadota > Alphaproteobacteria > Caulobacterales > Maricaulaceae > Litorimonas. The sequence goes on along the minus strand of CAYGSV010000029.1, from coordinate 9,315 downwards.
GCTACTATGGCGGCGCTCGACGCCTTGACTAAGTCCGCCGATACAGGCGAAGGTAATTTACTAGAGCTCGCCATTGACGCCGCGCGAAAGAAAGCCACCGTCGGGGAAATGTCTTATGCTCTTGAAAAAGTTTATGGGCGTTATGAGGCTAAACCGACAGGCGTTAAGGGCGTTTATTCGTCGGCGTTTGATGAGAACAACCCTGCCTTTAAAGAAGCAAAATCGCGTATCTCTGCCTTTGCTGAACTAGAAGGTCGTAAGCCTAAAATCCTCATCGCGAAAATGGGGCAAGATGGGCATGATCGCGGTCAGAAAGTTGTAGCCACAGCCTTCGAAGATATTGGGTTCGATGTCGTCATTGGGCCCCTCTTCCAGACACCCGAAGAGGCCGCCAAACTCGGTATAGACTCTGATGTTGATGTTATTGCGGCGAGTTCGCTTGCGGCAGGGCATCTGACACTTGTGCCTGAATTGCGTGAGGCTTTGGCCGCAGACAAACGCGGAGATATCCTTATCATCGTTGGCGGCGTTATCCCGCCTGAGGATGTTGAGACCCTTAAAGACATGGGCGCAAAAGCCGTCTTCCCGCCTGGAACCAATATCCCAGAAGCGGTGCTAGAAGTCTTAGACGTCGTCAATATGCGTTTGAGTCAGGGCGGGTAAAAGAAGGGCTTTAATTACCCCGGCATTTTTTCAAACGCGGGAATGGAGTCATCCAAAGTAACACAATCTAGCTTACGGCTCGTATAGACATTGAACTGTGGTTTGATGTGTTCTTTCTCGTTGATACTGCCAGCCCTTAAAGCAAGACTGCCTGGCCTCGCAGCATTTTTGCCGAACATTTGAGACCCACAATTGGGACAAAATTCTTTTATTAGCGAATTTCCGCTATCGACTTGGTGAGAGAAGCTTTTCACCTCACCCGTAATTGTAACATCGCTCTCATTCATGAAAATCAGAGTGCCATAAGCGGAGCCTGAGACCTGTTGGCAATCCGTACAATGACAGTTGCCCATCATAGCGATGTCCCCGTCCGCTTCAAATTTGATATCACCACAAAGGCATTGTCCGGTTAATTTCGTCATGATTGGTCTCCCTATTCCTTTGGTGACACGATACTTATATCCACACAATAAAAAAGCCCCGCATAAAACGAGGCTTTTTCAAATACTATAAGTTGGGCCTAGCCACGAATTGTTAGCTCGATGCCGATGAGGCGACCCTTTTTAAGCGGGCTAAAGGTACCAACAGCAGGGTTATTATCAAACGGTGCGTTCACACCATTAGCCAAGTTTTGTGACCCTGGAATAGCCGGGCTTTGTGGTCCGCCAAACGGAAGTTGCGTATCACCACCCACTTGGACTTCATCCAAGAGGTTCTTGGCATAAAGCGCCAACGACACACCATCCATTGGCGTGTTCCAGGTAATATTTGCATCCACTTGATCTGCCGCTTGAACAAAACCGAAATTGTTATCTGTGTAAGCAAAGCGGTTTCTGTGTTGATAATTAGCACGGCTTGTTACGCTGCCGCTGTTCCCAAGATTCATATCATGGATAAAACCAACGCCGTAAGTTGCAGACGGCACACGCGGAATAGCAAGTGCAAGATCAGCATCATTCACAAGTCCGTCGCTTGAAATGTCGAACAAGACACTATCATAATCCGCATCAATCAAACCAATATTACCCGTTAAGAGCAAGTTATCTGTTGCGCGAAATTTACCTTCAAGCTCGACACCTTTGATTGTGGCGTCTGCTGTATTGATGATTGTCTGTAACACACCTGCCGTTGGGTCTGATAAATTCAACTCACGCTGCATATCAGAAATGTCCGTCAAGAACGCTGCACCATTTAACTGAAGACGGCGGTCTTCGGTGTTGAATTTCACACCCGCTTCAAATGAATCCACTTTCTCTTCGTCAAAAGCACGTGGGCTTCCTGGAGGGAAAATAGCTTCAAAGGCCGCAGGGGCCGTAATACGGAAGTTATAGCCACCGGAGCGATAACCGCGCGACCAACTCGTGTAGAGCTGTGTATCATCCTTAACGAAATATTGGAGGCCCACTTTTGGCGACCAATTGTTCCAGCTATCGCTATCTGAGAAGCCATTATTTTCACCCGGCACGAAAGGGTTTGTCCCAGTAATCGGGCAAGTCCCACTAACGACGCTACACTGTGGACGAGGGCGAATATATGTAATCTCCGCTGACTTGTCTTCCTCAGAGTAACGAATACCGAATTGAGCTGAAAGCTTGTCTGTAATCGCAAGATCAACCGCCCCAAAGAGACCAAACACCGTATGGTTTTGGGCGCCGCCGCCATAGAACGTTGCCGCTGACAAAGGTGGAAGATCACGGACTTCTGTATACGCAATATCTTGCTCAAAGTAATATACACCTGTCGTGATTTCTGCATTTCCAAACGTTCCAGAATAACGCAATTCGTTTTAAATTTGATCTTGCTCTAATTCAGTGTTGGAATGGAAAAGGAAGAGTGGCGTCGCATCGATATCACCATCTGTTGCAGCTTTTGTATCGCGATACCCAAAAATATTTGTGATGGTGCCATCGCCAAAGCCAACATCCCAATCCATTTTCAGTGAGCCTGTGATGTTTTCTTGCTCGTAAAAGCCCTCATTGTCGATTGAGAAGTCAAAGCTATCGCGCTCGAACAATCCACGGTTTTGTGATGACGGACCGTCACCGTTACTGTCGAAATATTCGAGCTTAGCGAGAAGCGAGACACCATCTGCCGGCAAGAATTCTAACGCACCGCGCGCAATGATCGTTTCGGCTTTACCATGGTTTTCACCATTGGCGAGGTTTGTGAAATAGCCATCATCATTATTGTAATAAAGGCCGATTTTGCCGTTCAATGCATCCTCAACGATTGGCCCCGAAACCGTGCCTTGTGCAAATGTGTTAAGGCCACCACGATCACTTGCCGCAGGTGTTTCAACAGCGAAACGCGCCTTATACTCGAACTCATCCGTTGGGTTACCTGTATTCAAAAGAACCGCACCACCAGTGGTGTTTCGGCCAAAGAGAATCCCTTGAGGGCCACGAAGCACTTCAACACTATCAAGATCAAAAAGGTCGAAAACAACGCCAGAGTTAATACCCAAGTAAACACCATCAACGAAAACGCCAACCGTTGGATCAATAGAAGGGATTGAAGAGTTTACACCCAAACCCCGAATAGAGAAGTTAGCGCCACCCCGTGCCGTACCAATATCGTCCAAAGACACATTTGGCGCAGAGAAGGTCAATCCTTCTAAAGTGCGTACTTGCAAGGCTTCTAAAGTATCCGCGTTAAAGGCCGTGATTGAAATAGGAATGTCTTGAACATTTTCTGCATCAGCCTTTTTCGTGGCTGTTACGATAATTTCGTCTGTTAAAACATCAATCGCAGATTGACGATCTTGAGCATATGAACTGCCAGCCGTGATGAGTGAGAGTGTGAGGGCTAGAGCGCTCGCCGAAAAAATGGAGTTATTAGTCATAAAATCTTTCCCGTTTGTAGTCTTTATAAAGCGTAAGCATTTGTTATTGTTGTGTGCTTGCTAAGGCTTCTTACGCTATCAAAGCGTTAACAGATGACTAAAAAAGCCCTCCTCATTCGCTTTGTGATAGAGATGTGACAAATTGGCAACTGCGGCAATCCTACCCTTGCGTCTCCGTTATCAAGATATGTTTGGGACTATTCTTAAACCGTAATAGCCACTTTTGAACGGCTGGATATTTTGAAAGTTCAAATCCGCCCTCCTCCGCGACATGCGTGTAAGCATAAAGAGCAACGTCCGCGAGGCTCTTTTGAGTGCCAACAAACCAATCGCTATGTTTCAAATGTTCGTCCATGACGCTTAAGGCCGCCTGCCCTTTTTTTATTAAGTTTGGCAATTCATGGGCACGCGTTTCCATCGCATAATTATGGACAAACCTCGCGACCGCTATGGCGGGTTCATGGCGATATTGTTCCCAAAACATCCACTGATACATTTTTGCTGCTGCAAATCGATCTTCTGGGATAAGTACCGTATCCGTCGCTAAATACGTAATAATGGCATTGCTTTCGGCCAGAACACGACCATCCTCTAATTCCAAAAGAGGAATTTGTCCTGCGGGGTTTTTCGCCAAAAACTCAACGCTATGCGTCTCACCTTTGTGAATATCAATCGGGATATGAGTGTAGTTTTGCCCTAAATAGGACAAAACAAGCCTTACTTTGTAGGAATTGCCTGATGGCAAGTAATCATAGAGTTTCAACAGTCCCTCCACCTACATTTGCATAGCCCAACCCTCAACATCCATAGCCGCCTGACGCACGGCCTCGGAGACAGTCGGATGCGCGTGACATGTACGTGCAATATCTTCTGACGCGGCACCAAATTCCATTGCGATGCAGACTTCGTGAATCATATCACCCGCAAGCGGGCCGATGATATGCGCGCCGAGGATTTCATCCGTTTCTGCATGCGCCAAAATTTTCGCGAATCCATCTGTCTCGTGATTACAGCGGGCGCGTGAGTTGGCTGTGAAAGGGAACTTCCCTTTTTTATAAGGGATACCTGCCTCTTTCAGCTCTTCTTCGGTTTTGCCAACATTAGCGATTTCTGGGACCGTATAAACAACACCTGGAATGACGTTGTAATTTACGTGACCGGCTTTACCTGCGATGATTTCCGCACAGGCCACGCCTTCTTCTTCGGCCTTATGCGCCAACATTGGACCCGTTGTACAATCACCAACTGCGAAGACATTTTTAGCGGAGGTTTTGAAATGATCTGTTTCAATAAACCCGCGCTTGTCTGTTTTAATGCTTAGCGTTTCAAGACCTAAACCTGTCGTGAAAGGACGGCGTCCGATACAGACAAGGACAACATCGGCCTCGATATCTTTTTCTTTCCCGCCTTGAGCCGCTT
>CAYGSV010000029.1:0-4381 GCA_964352635.1 uncultured Algimonas sp. | reverse complement strand
GTCTTGACGGTTAAGCCCGATTTCGTTTTCTCAACGCCCGTCACCTTACGGCCGAGCTCAAATTTCATTTTTTGCTTTTTGAAGGTACGAAGGGCTTGCTTTTGAACTTCTCCGTCAGAACCCGGTAGGATATTATCTAAGAACTCAACAACAGTCACTTCTGCGCCGAGACGTCTCCAGACAGAGCCAAGCTCTAAGCCAATAACGCCGCCACCAATCACGAGCATTTTTCCCGGTACTTTTTGTAGCTCTAACGCGCCTGTTGAAGACACAATTTGTTTTTCGTCGATGTCGATATTGGGCAGAGTCGCGACCTCTGATCCCGTAGCAATCACGATGTTTTTGGCATCATAGACTATACCGCCCACATCCACTTTGCCTTCGCCAACAATTTTACCAAATCCAATGATGTGATCGACATTATTTTTCTTAAACAAATATTCGATACCTTGGGTCAGGCCGCCAACGATTTTATCTTTGGCGTTTATCATTTCCGGAATATCGGCTTCGACAGTGGCTTTCATACCCATGGCAGGGAAGTCTTTTGTCGCAGTTTCATAAAGCTCTGTCGCATGCAGGAGGGCTTTTGAGGGGATACAGCCGACGTTCAAACAGGTGCCGCCGAGTGTTTTACGCGTTTCAATGCAAGCAACTTTTAAGCCCAATTGGCCTGCGCGAATGGCACAATTATAACCGCCAGGTCCGCCGCCAATAATAAGGACGTCATAAATATCAGACATAAAAAAGCTCCAAGCGTTAAGTCGAGAGTGACTTACGCCCAGAGCCGATTTGGGTCAACGCCCGAAGGCGGGAATGTGTAATTATGTCAGAGTGCCGTCTGCGACGCGCGCCCTTGTCCACATAACCTCAAAGAGGCCTAGCAAAATTACTATCAAGGGCATTAGCCAATATGTTGAACCGCCCGCCGCCTTCATTTCTGCCATCGTAAAGCTTGGAATAAAGCAAATAATGGCCGCGATTAACGACAAAATGAAAAGTGATAAAGCAAGTTTTTTGCGTATTAGCAGCATAATTGAAGCCAGTAGCCCTCCCCAGACGGCCACAGCATATGCAGCGGATGCCCATATTGGATAGACCTTACTGGCGGCTAGCATCGCTTCACCATTTTCCATGGCTAATATAGCGTCTTCACTTGCTAATCGGTCGAATAAATACATGGCGCAACCAAAAGCATTCCAAAGAAGGAATAAGGCACCGAGCACCCAAAATAGTGTTGTTGGTTTTTTTGAAGTCATAGTCGTTCCCCTTAATTATTAAGAGGAAACTATCTGCAAATCTCTAGTTTGGCAATTGCCCATCTTTATGAGCACTATAAGCCGCCCAAAAAATGAAGATGTTCACCACAACAGCACCAAGGGTCATACCTGTTGCACTTGCCCCCATGATTGAAAAACCATCTCGCAAGAAAGCATCAATAACGCAGAGAATAAGCGAAAATACGGCGAATATAAACCAATAATAGGCTTTCTGACGGCGTAAGAGAAGAAAGACGGCGCCCACAAGCCCCGCGGCAACACTGCCAGCTTGAGCCGCATTTGCCCAAAAAGGCGTACTCATAAGATAACTCACCTGAGCTTCTTGATACATCACAGATAGCGCCTCAGCGCTATATTGGGATTCTATAACGAACCCCAACAACTGCACCATGCTCCATGCAACGGCAAAACTTGCCAAAATACCAAGCCATCCGTCTGTGTACTTAATCTTTTGGTCGCGCGTAGAAAATGCTTTGCGTCTTTGGGCGTGAATAACATCCGACATAAATCGAGCCTAAATAATTCTAATTATAATAGAATGCTACAACAAAGGCTTTGAAACCTTGTGAAAATTTAGGGTTAACAGGGCACTAAAAAGGCCGCTCAGAGCGGCCTGTTTAACATTAAAGATCAAGCAATAATCGTTCGGGGTCTTCGAGGCATTCTTTGACACGCACGAGGAATGTCACGGCTTCTTTGCCATCTACAATACGATGATCATAAGATAGGGCCAAATACATCATCGGACGTATAACCATCTCATCATTGATAACCACGGGGCGCTTTTGGATCTTATGCATACCCAAGATACCCGATTGTGGAGGGTTCAAAATTGGCGAGCTCATCAAAGAGCCGTAAACGCCGCCATTTGAAATCGTGAATGTGCCCCCAGACATATCATCCATAGAGAGCTGACCGTCACGCGCTTTGGCCCCTAATTCGCCAATTCCTTTTTCGACACCGCCAAGAGAGAGCTCATCGCAATTCCGCAACACTGGCACAACAAGGCCTTTATCTGTGCCGACCGCAATCGAGATATCGTAATAATTCTTATAAATAATATCGGTGCCGTCGATTTCGGCATTCACACTGGGAACGTCACGAAGAGCCTGCACACAGGCTTTGACGAAAAAGCTCATAAAGCCGAGTTTTACGCCATGTTTCTTGAGGAAGAGCTCTTTATACTCTGAGCGCATCGCCATGATGTGACTCATATCGGCCTCATTATAAGTCGTAAGCATGGCCGCTGTGTTTTGAGCGTCTTTCAATCGACGCGCGATTGTTTGACGCAGACGCGACATACGCACGCGCTCTTCACGTGCTCCAAGCTCACGTGGAGCAGACGGTGTCTGAACGGGTGCAGTAGCCGCAGGTTTATTAGCGGCAGACGGGTTAGCTTTCGCATTCAATGCGTCACCTTTCGTGATACGGCCGTCCTTGCCTGTCCCAGCAATTGCCGACGCATCTAATCCATTTTCGGCAACGATACGCGACGCACTTGGCATAAGCTTTCCGCCTGTTGGGCCATTCGATGCAACTGGAGCCGTTTTAGCTGTCGCTGCTTTCGTGGGGGCCGCCGTGGCACTCCCTCCGGCTGAGAGACGCGCGATCAGTTGACCAACTTGCGCCACATAGCCTTCGGCAACAAGATGCTCAAGCATCACACCCGCTTCAGGCGCGACAAGCTCTTGCGCGGCTTTATCTGTTTCAAGCTCAACGATAGCTTCGTCTTTGGCAACGGCTTCACCCGGTTGTTTCATCCATGACGCCACGGTCACTTCTGATACTGACTCGCCAACATTCGGCACGGTAATATCAATAGCTTCGCCTGAGGCTTCTGAAGGCGCTTCACTTGCAGGCGCGGCTTCAACGTCCGCCTCTGATGGAGCTGCCGTTTCACCTGAGCTTTCGCCAAGCTTTGCAATCAATTGACCAATCGTCGCGACATCACCTTCAGCGACGAATATCTCTTGGAGGACGCCATCTTCAGGAGACACTAACTCCTGTGCAGCTTTATCCGTTTCAAGCTCAACCAGTGGCTCATCTTTTTTGACGGCGTCACCCGGTTGCTTGAACCATGTGGCAATCGTCACTTCGGAAACGCTCTCGCCTACATTTGGAATTGTAATATCGGTCATAAGGACACTCTACTTCGCAAAGGCGCCATCGAGGATGGCTTGTTGTTCTTTTTTATGTTTAGCCGCAATACCGGTCGCCGTCGAGGCCGCAGCAGGTCGACCCACATAACGCAATCGGGTATTTTTGGCTTTAATCGCAATGAGGCTTTCCTCGACAAAGGGGTCAATGAATGACCAAGCGCCCATATTCTTTGGCTCTTCTTGACACCAGACAATATCCGCATTTTTAAAGCGACTTAACTCTTCTTGAACCGCATCATCTGGATAAGGGTAAAGCTGTTCAACACGGAGCAGATAAATATCACTTCTGTTTTGCTTTTCACGCTCCTCAAATAAGTCGTAATAAACTTTCCCAGAACAAAGGATAACACGTTTGATTTTGGAGTCTTCAACGAGCTTAATGTCTGTGGACTCTGGACGATATTCAGCATCATCCCATAAGAGGCGATGAAATTCTGATCCTGGCCCCATTTCTTTAAATGTTGAGACGCAGAGCTTATGCCGTAAAAGGCTTTTCGGACTCATGACAATCAGCGGTTTCCGGAAGCTTCGTTTAACTTGACGACGCAACGCATGGAAATAATTCGCAGGCGTCGATATATTTGTGACCTGCATATTATCTTCGGCACACATTTGAAGGTAACGCTCAAGACGCGCGGAACTATGTTCTGGGCCTTGGCCTTCATAGCCATGCGGCAAAAGCATAACGAGGCCTGACATACGTAGCCACTTTTGTTCTGCCGAGGAGATAAACTGATCGACCATGACCTGAGCGCCATTGGCAAAGTCACCAAATTGCGCTTCCCAAATCGTCAACGCATGAGGGGCTGCGGCGGAGAATCCATATTCAAAACCGAGAACAGCTTCTTCGGACAGAAGCGACTTTAGAACCAGATAATACTCATCTTCATATGAGAGATTATTCAGCTAGGTAAATTTCACTTCCGACTTATGGAAGATAAAATT
>CAYGSV010000028.1:13771-16393 GCA_964352635.1 uncultured Algimonas sp. | reverse complement strand
CTCCATTATCGCTAGGATCGCCACCTGCCGTACTGTCTTCACCGCCAGCTTCAAGCTGAGCCGCGTTTCCAGTGTTTTCACCCAAGCGACCCAAAAGCTGCTCTAACTGCTCTTGCCGCTCTGCTAACTCACCGGGACTTAGCACTTCTTCGCCCTCTTCACCTTGTCCACCTTGGCCTTCGCCATTTTGGTTCTCGGCTTGGCGTTGGGCTTCTTCGGTTTCATCTTGCAATTCACGTTGTTCGCCCAGCAAGTCCGCGAGTTCTTCGAGATTTTTTTTCATCTCTTCACTCATTTCACCTTGCATACCGTCGCCACTGCCGCTGCCGCCTTGGGCGAGTTGGACTTGCATATTTTCGAGCACTTCTGCGAGGCGGGTGAGGGCACGTCTGGCGCCTTCCACATCCCCTGCACGGTTTGCTTCTTCGATGGCTTTTAGCAATTCTTCAATTTCATCAGTGGATTGCAGGCCACCACCACCACCGCCATCCCCGCCTTCGGCGAAGTTACCTTCTTCTAAGGCTTTGCGTCTTAATTCCTCGGTGTAGGCCTCTACGGCGTTGTTATAACGATCAAACAAAGTATCGATTTCGCGCTGTGGCGCGCGTCTTGCCATACCATCCCGGAGGGCTTCTTCGGCTTCTCGCATTTCTTCTAGGGCCGAGCCTAAAACGCCAAATTCTGCCCGCAGAGCAATAGACCATAATTCATCAGGGATGGGGCGTATTGTGGCCGCGTCACGCGCATAACGCAGGCGGGAACGTACATTGCGTAGGCCTAAATAGACAGTTGGATCTTGGAAAAGACCTTCGGGTCTGTCCGTTACGGCTTCGATTAAAAGCGCCGCGCGTTCGACGGATGCAGGCGCGCGGTCTAAGCGTGCGGCGGGTTCAAATGTGTCATAGATAACGCCAGGTTGGTAATAGTTTTGGGGTTCTGGGCCATATTCATTATCAATCGCTTGAAGCACAAGATTGCGCTGTTCAATCACGGCTTTGGCTAACGGTTCGACAAAGATTTTATCAGGGACGGTAAAGTAAGCCTCACCAGAGACAGCAGATTGACCCGCGCCGTCCGTCGCAACGAGACGCGCCACGACTTTTTTACCCGCCAGTGGATGACGCGTTAGGTCTAGCTTGCCCTCAACGCTCTCTGCTTTGGGCAAAGCCCCACCACTCAAGGGGAAAGAGACAAAGCTTGATGTTTCAAAAGCGGGGAAATCGCCTGACTTAATTTCCGCCATTTCTAGCTTGAGGTCGGTGACGCCATAATCATCTTGAAATGAATAAGTGACAACAAGGCGGTCTTGTTTGTCCGCTTCGGGTGTTTCATCAATTGTCACGATAGGCGGTGTGTCGGCAACAACATTCAGGTCCCAAATCTTGCGCTTAGTTCCAACGGCCCAAAGCGCGGAGCCAGATTGGTTGATAATGGCCCGCGTTTCAAAACTTTCCGCGCCCAAGCGATTGAGACGTAAATAACGTGTCTTACCATCCAAGCGTAACTTGGGACGAGGGGCTGACTTTGCGCCGTTCATTCGTGCGACCCACTCACTACCGGCAGGAATATCCTGAATATCTTGGCCTTTAAAATAAATAGGCGGTCGCCCTGTATAGTCCGGCGGATTAATCCACGCTTCGAAGGTCACATCATTCGGATTGATGCCGGCCTGCCATTCTGGCGTGATAGAACGACGGAGGCGCTCCATATTCGTGCCAGCGCCAACCATCATTGCGAGGACTAAAAGCGATGGCATCACAAACCGCATGTAGTAACGATCATGCGGGGCGACAGCCGGGCGTAATTTAGGGCTATCTAATAGCTCCGCTTGCGTAAGGGCTTGTTGGTAATGCGCGTCCCATGCGTCTGAACCAATAGCGGGGCTATCGTCCAGCACGTCAAGGGGGCGGTGTTTTTGATCAGAGTCGCTCTCAACACGACGACGGGCTTCGGAATGTGAAGGAATATGCTTTTTCTGGGCACGATAAGTCGCCACGACCAAAATATAGAGCGCGGCCAAGAATCCAAACCCTCGCCATGGATCACCTAGACGCTCCCAAACGCCTGCGAACACGCCAATGAGAAACACGCTAACAGCCATTGCGGCCAGCAAAAAGACAGGGGCGTAGCGTTCCCAGAAAAGCCAAAGACGGGCGAGACGCGTATGTCGCGTCAAGCGAGCCTTAAGAGGCGATTTTTGCGGTGAATTCATCATTAGTCGTGACTATAAAGCCATGATGCGCGCTGTCGCGTTAAATTTCGTCCAAGCTACAGTTTGACGCTTCACAATTGGGTTATGCTAACCAGTCAGGGATACGCTCGGATTTAAGAATTTCCGCAACCGTTGGACGTTCCCGAATGACCTCAAACTTATCGCCTTTCACCAAAACCTCAGGGATGAGGGGGCGTGTGTTATATTGGCTGCTTTGCGCTGCGCCATATGCCCCAGCGGAATGCATCACAATCAAATCACCAGATTGCAAAGCAGGCATATCTCGACCTTTGGTAAAGGTGTCGCCACTTTCACAAATAGGGCCAACAACATCGTAAGTCGCTTCAGTCGCTTTTGATCCTGGAGCTTTGACGGGTTCCATATCATGATAGGCGTCATAAAGTGCCGGA
>CAYGSV010000028.1:0-13761 GCA_964352635.1 uncultured Algimonas sp. | reverse complement strand
GTCATTCATAGCGGCGTCTAAGATGAGGAAATCCCGATCTTCGCCTTTTTTGACATAGAGCACTTTGGATAAAAGAACGCCCGAATTACCAGCAATCATGCGGCCGGGTTCGAAAATCATCTCGACATCCATATCCGCTGTCAGGCGTTTCACCATGGCGCGGTATTCTGATGGGGGCGGCGGTGTTTTGGAATTGTTACCATAGGGAATGCCAAGGCCGCCGCCGATGTCAAAGCTCTTAATACTGTGACCTCCAGCTCGAAGGCATTTGATTAAGCCACCGACTTTGGCAATCGCTGTTTCAAATGGGGCAAGGTCGTCAATCTGGCTGCCGATATGCACATCAACGCCGACAATTTCGATGCCAGGCAATGTTGCCGCATGTTCATAAGCGGCTTCAGCCGAAGACCATGCAATCCCAAACTTGTTTTCTTTCTTACCGGTCGAAATTTTGTCGTGACCACCCGCTGTAACATCGGGATTGACACGAAAGGCTATGGGGGCTCGCTTGTTCATTGAAAGCGCGACGTCATTGAGAAGCTCTAATTCAGCGAGGCTTTCGACATTGAAAACACGAATGCCGGCTTTCAGGGCGGCTTCCATTTCGTCGCGGGTCTTCCCCACACCTGAAAAGACAATTTTTTTGCCGGGGATTCCTGCCAAGAGGGCGCGGGCAAGCTCACCGCCACTCACAACATCTGCGCCTGCACCCATTTTGGCTAGGGTCGCCAGGACGGCAATATTAGAGTTCGCTTTGACGGAATAGGCGACCAATGCGTCTATGCCTGAAAAACTCTCTGCGAAGACAGAATAATGCCGCTCAAACGTCGCCGTGGAATAGACATAGACAGGCGTTCCAACAGCCTCAGCAATCTCTCGTAGAGGAACGTCTTCGGCGTAGATTTCGCCGTTTTTATAATCGAAATGTCGCATGGATTTTATCTAAAAGGGTGAGCCTTCAATGCCTTCATCTTCAAAAAGGTCATCTTGTTCATCATCAAGGGGGCTTTCGTTTAAAATTGAGTCTTCATCAGCTTGTTCTGTTTCTGCCTTTGCATCACCCCACAATGGCGGTGGCGTAGCCAAATCACCTTTAATGCCACAACCCGTCAATGTCACAGAACCCACGAATAAGAGAGCCATAAGAGCTTTAGGTAATGTTTTAGAAGAGAAAACTGACATAGAACATCCTTTGAGTAGGCCCATTTAGCCGAGCCTGTCGATAATCTACGCTTAAGCTTTCGTCGAGTCTTTATCACGGTGATGCGTTAAATCGACCGATAAATGCGTTCACGAATATATGATGAGAGCTTTACCGAATTTTCAAGGATTTCCTCTTATAGAAACGCTCATGTTAATGGCTTCTATATTCCTCGGGACGATTTTCTCGACCTCAACCGTGCATGCGAACGAGATTGAACGTCGCGGAGAGACATTTTGCTTTCCTGCTAAAAGTGTGCCGAAGCTCGTGGACGAAGTCGCAAAGGTGAAAGACAAATATCGCGATGTCGTGAATGTGCAAATCGACCCAAAATTTCTGATCAAAGATGGCGGTATTTGGCCTGAACGATTTTATCTGTCACAAGATGGAGAGATTGTTTCAGAGCTTCCTTTCTCTCGCGAAGACGGTCGTGTTTCAAACTTTATGTCTGCGATCCGAGCGGCTCCTGAGAGTGATATTTGTGTAGATGACCCGACACGGGCTGATCGCCCAGCGGATGATGAGGGGCTTTATTTTGAAATGGGATTATCGCCACTTTTTACTAATCAATCTGGGCTTCATAGCCTCGATGAATTGAAAGAGGGTACATCAGACGGGAAGAAATTTTATAAGAAAATGCTGCCGGATGCCGTTGCATTTTTAATGCCCAATACGAATTATTTGGCGGTGAAATATGAAAAACCTAACACACCGCTTCAAGCTTATGCCCTCATTGATGGAGAAGAGCGCCCTTTAAAAGCAGAAGGCCATGATGATTATATGGTGCTGTCCTGTAAAGAAATTGAGAATATGGGCGCAGAGGCTCTCATCATAAAAGGTGGCGCGTATCGATTACAGCCGGTGCCGAGCCCGAAAGTTCTAAAACGCTTTAACATGAAACAGACGGCTGAAAAATAAGCGATATTTAATTATACCTTTTCCGCAGAGGCGCTAGGAAGAAGCCTTAAGTTAAAAGGGATCTTCATTTTGCGCTTCGTATTGTCTGCACTTCTCCTCTCATTATATTCGACGTCGGCTCTGGCCGTTGAGAACCCCGATTGCACAGAGGCGAAAGACCTCGTCAATGTCGTCAAAGACTTTTACCAAGCCGACGCCGAGCAAACCAATATCATCAAACCCACTTTGGCATTGTCGTTAAAAGGTGCGGAGGGCCACCCAGACCCAGATGGGATGCGTTATATCTATGGCGATGAGGTCGTTGATTTAACCCTCTCAGACGAAGGGCAAGTGATGGATATCGAAAAGGCCGTCACTTTCAATAGCGACGGCAAACTCTGCAAACTCGTAAACGGTGAATTGGTCGAAGAGGTCGAGGAAGATACAGCACAAGCCAGTATGAGCTTCACATTCCCTTTCTCATCTTTAGACGGCGAACATAGTTATGATGAGCTATCCGAAGGGGCAAAGGATGGGTCTAAAGTGATGAAATCACTAGCGCCTGGGGGTATGGGATTTGTTGTGCCAAGCTTAAAAGCACTTATTATTCGTCCCGAGGACAAAGAAGGCGCCCAACCCATTTTGACGTTTATGCGTGAAGGCGAAGTCATTGACGGTCCAGATATTTCGAATGTTGGTAAAACGCAGCTTTTTAAAATCAAAGAGATGAAGAAAAGCAAAGCCGATATGTTAAGAATTGATGGCGCTTATACGCTTGAGGCGACTTTCAACTTCAAGCCGGAAGACATTGCGGCGGCTGAAGCCAAACGCTTGGCAGAATTGAAGACTGAGGAAACTGTCTCCGAATAAAACGCGTTTAATAATTTGGCATTTATCCTTTCAGTCTTTAGACGCGAATGATGATAAAACTTAAATCCTTCTTGCTCTTAACCTCGGCTTTTCTTTTGATGGGGTGTAGTGCACAAGACACGCCCCAATCAGTTCAGACAAATAGTGCATCGGAAATGGAACCCATTTCCGATGAATTGGCTGGCCGCTTTTCGGCTTTGGCTCTGAACTGTGTGCAAAAAGAATTCCCCAATAAAATTTCTAGAACAACAGATACGGCAGAAGAGATTGGTTCGCCGAAAGAGATATTCCCTGTCTTTTATGGCTGTTTCGATTGGCACAGCGCGGTGCATGGCCATTGGATGCTAATCCGTCTTTTGCGAGTAGCGCCAGAGGCGAATTGGAACGCAGAAGCCCGCGCCAAGCTAGAAGAAAACTTCTCACCCGAAAATATTGCGGGTGAGATTGCGAATTTTGCGCGACCTGCGCGTGGGTCATGGGAGCGTCCTTACGGGGTAGCATGGTTCCTCCAACTCACGGCTGAATTGCGCGAATGGGATGATCCGCAAGGTAAGGTTTGGCTAGAACGTCTTGAGCCCTTAGAGGCTGATATCGCTCAGAGCCTAAAAGACTGGCTCCCGAAACTGGCTTACCCCATTCGTTTGGGTACACATAATCAGAGCGCTTTTGCCTTTGGTTTGATGTGGGACTGGGCCGAGGTGGCTGGCGATGAGGAGATGTTACGCCTCTTGAAAGACCGCTCACTTGCCTTTCATAAGAACGATGTGAATTGTCCTCTGTCTTATGAACCGAGCGGAGAAGACTTCCTCTCGCCTTGTTTGATGGAAGCCGACCTGATGCGCCGCGTGTTATCACCCGATGATTTCAATAAATGGTTTAGCGAGTTTTTACCCAATATACCAAAAGATGGCTCAAGTGATTGGTTGGAGCCTGGAATTGTTAAAGACGCCAGTGACGGGAAGCTCGTGCATTTGGACGGGGTTAATCTCTCGCGGGCATGGAACCTCTATAACATCGCGGCGGCTTTGCCCGAAAATGATAAACGCCGCGCCGCTTTGCTCGCCTCGGCGCGTTTGCACGAAGAAGTTGGCATCGCGGCCGTGTCAGATGAGCATTACTCCGGGTCGCATTGGCTCGCCAGTTTTGCGACTTATTTGAAAACGGCGCGAGGCCAATAGACGTATAAGCTTTATGTTGCGCCAAACCGAAACGATTGAAAGCCCCTGTAAGCTTATTTGCACGCTCGACCTTGATAAAGGTCTTTGCACGGGCTGTGGACGATTGCGCGAAGAGATTGGGAATTGGACACGTTATAGCCGTGCTGAACGCGCCTTCATTATAACGCAACTCGATGCGCGATTGGCAAAGATAGAAAGCGATGATAAGTCATAATTTATGACTGATGAAACTCCGCCTATTCCTAACAATAAAAAGACGGCGAAGGACGCCCTCAACACCGCCAAAAATGCAACGGATACGGCGAAGACAATTGCCGAAGGCACAGGCAATGCCATCAGCATGATTAAATGGGTCGCGATTGCAATTGTGGCGCTCACACTCTTTGGCTCTGGCTTTGCGCTTTATAAAATGATTTCAGCCCCCGCTAAAGCAGTGGGCAAAGCCACGGAAGCCGTAACAGAAACGGTGCGGTCTGGTGCGTCCTCTATGGCGGATGGCACATCAGACCTCATCAATCGCTTGGTTATTCCGAGTGCTAACCAAGCGGATCTTGATGCGTTATCAGAAGCGGCTTTTCTCACGCTAAGTGCTATGGTGGAAACCGCGCCCGAAGGGATGAAAGAACGCCTCTATTGGACAGCCAATTTAAGCGGAAGTGAGAACCGTGTCTGCGAGTTATCGATTGGCTTTGGCGGGGAACCTATCCCTGTCTTAATAGCCTCAGATAATAAAGCCCATGCAGCGGCCAAAGCGCTTGGGTCTAAAAATGACCGCCTCATTCGCATCGTCCTCCGCGCCCCCGGCGATGACGTCCCGATGAATGTCGAATGGGATAGCGAAGCAGGACAATGGATTGCTAAATGGAAAGCGACAACGGTGAAGAAACCATTGGAGGATGCTGTGGCGGAAGTGCGTGTCAGAGAAGTGCTGTC
Organism: uncultured Algimonas sp.; assembly: GCA_964352635.1. Lineage (GTDB taxonomy): Bacteria > Pseudomonadota > Alphaproteobacteria > Caulobacterales > Maricaulaceae > Litorimonas. Next base: position 8,682 of record CAYGSV010000028.1, on the reverse strand, counting down.
GAGTGCTGCGCGGGGGTGTGGGTAATCAGCTTGCCGAAATAAACTCGGGCTCGAAACGTAACTCATGCCAAGGCTTATCAATTATTAGAGCCGTTAGTTCACCTCCCATTCCTGCACCAGTATCAACACAAATTCTGTTTGGTTTTACTACTGGGCGTTTATCAGGTGTATGGCCATGTATTACGCCGTAACCAAAATCATGATTACTATCTAAGAAACGTTTCCGAATCCAAAGCATATCCTTTTCTGATTGTTCAGAAATAGGCGTTTCAGGCAGAAAGCCCGCATGAACACAAATTACATCACTAAATTGGTAAGTTAAATCTAAACTATTCAACCAACTTATTCTTTCTTTTCCAAGGCAGTCTTTCAAAATCTGTGAATCAAATTTATTGAGAAATAAATCATACCCAAAAGATTTTAGAGTCGTCTCACCACCAGCTGACATCCAGTTATTCCAGACGGCTCTTTCTTCGGACATCAAAGCCTTCAAAAGAAACTCCTCATGATTCCCTTTTAAATAAATAGAAGAGAAGTTTGGAATGCCTTTGATAGCTAAGTCTATTACTCCTAGGCTGTTTGAGCCTCTATCTATATAGTCACCTAAATATACGAGTTTCCCAGCCTTACTTGGATATTTCCAATTGTGCCGACTTTCAATGTTGGCAAGCAATTGTTCAAGTAAATCAGCTTGTCCGTGAATATCTCCAATAATGTAGGATACTGTTTCCAATTTAGTTTAAATTACCTTTCCAACGCGCCACTTGTTTCGCCACTTCACTCGGTGCCGTGCCGCCATAACTTGTCCGACTTGACGCCGACGCCAACGGAGTCAGCACACGGTAAATATCATTCGTAATCTGTGGCTCAATGCTTTGCATGTCTTCGAGCGATAGCGCGTCCAATGTCTTACCTTGGCTTTCGGCCATCGCGACGACGCGGCCCGTAACGTGATGAGCTTCGCGGAAGGGCATGTTAAGTGACATGACGAGCCAATCGGCGAGGTCTGTCGCCGTTGAAAAGGCTGCGCCAGCGGCGTCTGTAAGCCTGTCTTTATTCGGTGTCATATCCGCGATCATCCCGGCCATAGCGGCGAGGCCAACTTCGAGGGCATCGAACGCATCAAAGACAGGTTCCTTGTCCTCTTGCATATCCTTGGAATAGGCGAGGGGGAGACCTTTCATCACGATGGTGAGCGCCGTCAACGCACCCATAATCCGCCCGACCTTAGCCCGTACTAATTCCGCCGCATCTGGGTTGCGCTTTTGCGGCATGATGGAACTGCCCGTTGTGAAGGTGTCCGAGAGGGAAATGAACTGAAATTGCGCGCTGGTCCAAATGACGATTTCTTCTGATAGACGCGATAGATGCGTCGCACAAATCGTGGCGCAAGAGAGAGCTTCGAGGGCAAAATCACGCGCCGAAACGGCGTCTAATGAATTGGCCATCGGGCGGTCAAATCCAAGCGCTTTGGTCGTGGCGTCGCGATCAATGGGATAAGGCGTCCCCGCAAGAGCCGCCGCACCGAGGGGGCTCTCATTCATGCGATTACGGCAGTCTTTGAACCGCGCGCGGTCACGGGCAAACATTTCCAAATAGGCCAGCATGTGATGACCAAAAGTTACGGGCTGCGCGCTTTGTAAATGGGTGAAGCCCGGCATGATGGTGTCCGTATTGGCTTCGGCTTGGTCGAGTAGGGCTTTCATTAAGTTAGTCAATTGCGCATCAAATAAATCCAAATGATCCCGCACCCAGAGGCGGAAATCTGTGGCGACCTGATCATTCCGAGAGCGACCTGTATGGAGCCGCCCTGCAGCCTCGCCAATTTTCTCTTTCAAACGATTTTCGATATTGAGGTGAATGTCCTCAAGTTCGGCTTTGAACGGAAATTTACCGTCCGCGATTTCGACTTTGATATCGTTTAGGCCTTTATCAATTGCCGCGTAATCTTCGGTACTTATAATGCCTTTCGCGACCAACATGGCGGCATGGGCTTTGGAGCCCTGAATGTCTTGATTGGCCAGACGTTTGTCAAAGTCGATGGAGACATTGATAGCTTGCATCAGCGCGCCGGGTTGTGCGCTAAAACGTCCCCCCCACATTGTCTGGCCTTCAGCGTCTTTTTTATTTACAGGGTCACTCATGTCCAAAGTCTCTTCTGTTTTCACAATTGGCAATGCAATCAAAGCCATGATGTTCATCGGCGTCATTGCCGTATTTCTGGTCGTGGTGCAATCCTGTCAAAAGCCTAAAACGGGTATCGACAGGTTTGGCGTGAAGAGTCTGCAAAAGCTGACGTCTCTCGAAGTGCCGCCGCAACAGCCCAATGTCACTTTCACCTCTGCCCGTAGCGAGGCGACGATGACGCTTCAAGATTATCGCGGCCAAGTTGTATTGCTCAATGCTTGGGCGACATGGTGCCCGCCTTGCGTGGCGGAGATGCCTTCGCTTGACCGATTACAAGCCGCGAGGGGCGGAGAGGACTTCCAAGTCCTGACGATAGCTTTGGATCGCCCTGAAAAAGTGGTGACGTTCTTTGAACGTAATGACATCGCAAACTTACCTGACTGGATGGACGTGAATTACGAGATTAATGGCCGCCTGCGATTGCCAGGGATGCCGACCTCTATTCTCTATGATCGCAATGGCCGAGAGGTCGCGCGCCTTGCAGGGGAAGCCGAATGGGATAGTCCAGAGGCGCTGGCCCTCATTGATTACCTCGTCGATTCTTGACGAATCCCGCCAAAATAAATCGCATCACCGCACGCTCCTTAACTATAAATCCGCATTTGTAATCCAGCCTTACCATAGCTTTACCAAAGGCGGGCTAAAATAGGGCAGGGTTAACACACTGTAATCCTATGACAGTTTAAGGAAATACGCCCCAAATAGGGCAGGTTTTTCCTAACCCTAACCTTAAATCCCGTTCACTTTACCTTTGGGATGCACCCTGTCAAATTCCCAATTAGGCGCTGGGTGGCCTGCATGACGACAGGAGAGATATCATGCTTACACATAAACTGACGACCACAGCCGTGGTAACAGCGATTGCGACTTTGGGCCTGAGCTTTTCGGCTTGCGCACAAGATACAACAATCGTGGAACCCGTCCCGGCGACTGATGACAATGTCTTCAACGCCGCTGACATCAACACAAATGGCCAGCTCGACCGTGAAGAATTCGTGGCTTTTGCGGTGATGAAAGCGGATGAAGGTGACGCCGATTTCGCCGAAGTGCGCGAACAAGGGACGTATGACGACAAGTTCAATGCCCATGATGCGAATGCCGATGGCGCACTGACCCCAGACGAGGTTGCCCCCAAGAAAGACCATTCCAACTGGGATATGAAAGACGAAATGGAAGAGCCCTCTACGGATGAAATGGACGAAGAATTTGATGAAGAGGCCGAACCTGACATGAATTAAGTCTACCCTCTAATCGGCAGGATCATACTCACGCTTCCTTCCTTTATGACCCTGCCACAGCCGCTTCCGATTTTTCGGGGGCGGTTAAGACCATTCGAACGCTCCCGCATTTTTATAAAAATGCTCGAAGTGAGGATGCTGTTCCCGAATTATAAAAAGTTCAGCCTATACAAATCTCATAGATTATGTTATGAAATACTATAACATATATATGGAGGGGATTTATGTCGGGTTTAAAATTACGTCGCGCGCGAGGTGGGGACGATGCCAATGTCGATATGACCCCCATGTTGGATATTGTTTTCATCATGCTTATCTTCTTCATTGTGACCGCCACATTTTTAGACGAGAGCGGGCTAGATTTCACGCAGCCGCCTGATGTGCCGCCGATAACCGAAAATACACAACCGAGCGTCGCCATCTATGTTGACCGAAACAACCAAATCAGTCTCGATAATCGCGTGACGACATTGGAAGGCGTTGCCGCAGGCGTCGAGCGCCTCTTGGCGGATAAGCCAGACGCCAATATCATCCTCACGGCCGATGCCGCCGCCTCATTAAACACGGTAACTATCATCAAAGATCAAATGGACGGCATGGGCCGCGCGACGGTGATTAAGGTCAATAGGCCTGTGGGGTAGGGATTTAATTATCTCATCGGTTTCTCTTTATTTTGGCGTTTCGTTTCTTTGGAGAATTTGGGCTGTCTGCGAGGTGTGGGGCTGAAGGTGGGAACCGAATATAGAGTTACTTTTTACAACCCCACTCACGTGTGGCCTTGAATACCGAAACCCATAGGGTTTCGGCACGTCGTTAAATTGATGCGCCCGCATCAATTTTTGGCACGCCGTGCCTCGCAGTGACATGTTTCTCCACTGACGGTCCCGCTGAGCTTTTGGCTGAGGGGGGCTCACGTCAGGCCGCCTCAGTGTCCAAAGGCCGTTACCCCTCTGGTCTTTAAACGACGCATGTCATCCACTCTCCTAAACCAACGATCGATTAGGCCCAATGAGAGCGGAACAATATTTGAGCCGCGGAAAATGAAATCGATTGATTATCGATTTCCCGCGTTTCAAATATTGCGGCCAGAAAAGTAGAACATCACTAACCGCAACAAAGCTAGATTAGCAGAGAGTTTGAGGCCGTGGATTAAACTCCGCAATTATTTGATAAGGGGTTGAAAGGATTGTGGGTTTTAGATTGCTAAGTGTGGATTGATTTGTTTTAAAGTGTCACACCGTCGCGAAGCATCGCTTCGCCCGGTGCCCATGCCTTGAAAGTGAGGGGCTTAAAACTCTAAGCGATGAAATAACTCCGACCAATTTGGATTGTTTTTTTCAATCAAACCAACACGATAAGCCCGCGTCTGTTTCTTAATAATCTTTTCGCGTTTAATCGCGTCATGTACATCATTAAACACTTCAAAATACACGAGCCTTGTCACTTTATTTTGGGCCGTGAAACTCTTGGGATTATAGTGATTTTTATGTTGGGTAACTCTCTCATAAATGTCATTCGTAACCCCTCGTGAATTTTACACAAAGATGATTTCAGAAAATTGACAAAGAAAGTCAAATTTCTGAAAACTCAAAAAGATAAGTGTAAATTTCACTAATAAATAGTACCATTTTTATAACTGGCCAAGATATAGACGTAATATTCGCGACTCATGGAGCTGTTATAAACGACGAGAGCACAAGGTATAGGCACCGGGCGCTACGCGCGTCGGTGTGACAAGGTGATAGTCAAGCGCCGAACACTAATTTTATCCTCCCGCCGCGATTATTCCGTCAATCTCATCCCAGAATTTGGCTTGCTTTTCGCCCACTAACTCCGCCTCTAACCGTTTGCGAGCAATCCCTTCGAGGTATTCCACGTCCATATCAATACCGATGAAATGCCGCCCGTGGCGAAGGGCGGCCACACCCGTCGTCCCGCTCCCACAAAATGGGTCGAGTATCGTGTCGCCTTCATTGGTCGAGGCTAAAACAATGCGTTCTAACAACGCCTCTGGTTTTTGGGTGGGGTGTTTGCCGAAACTTTTCTCTGATTTTTTGGTCAGGGGTAAATGCCAGACCGAGCGCATTTGCTTGTCAGGGACTTTGATTTTGTCCTCTGGGAAGTCACCATATTTCATGGCCTCGTAATTAAAGACATGTTTGTGTTTCTTGGCGGTTCGCGCCCAGATGAGGCTTTCATGGCTGGCCGTGAACATGCGGCAAGACAGGTTCGGCGAGGCATTGGGTTTGAACCACGCAATGTCATTCAGGATATGCCAGCCTCCTTCTTGGAGCGCCCACCCGCATTGATAAATCGAATGATAGGTACCGCTAATCCATATCGTCCCGCCAGGCTTGAGCTTGCGATGGCACGCCGCAATCCATTCGCGGTGAAACGCCATATCCTCAATCGGCCCCGCACTCCTATCCCAATCGCCTTTATTCACCGACACCATCCGCCCGCCTTTGCAAGTAAACCCGTCATTGGAGAGGTTGTAGGGCGGGTCGGCGAATATCATGTCGATAGAATGGTCTTTAACCTGCTTATCGAGCATTGCGAGCATATCACCGTGATAAAGCCGATAAGGTTTTGTGGATTGAATCGCCATAGCTGTGCCTAAGAACAAAATGTGATCATGTCAAATCTTCGAGTATATATCTCAGTAGTTACTCACTTAGTTTTTCATTAAAGAACTTTAGCCATGCTATAATTGTACTTCTTCGTCTCGGATACATAGATGTACCCATGAGTCCGTTTTCACTTTTCAGTTTTTCTGATAATGGGGCGTTTGGTTTTTCAATAATATGCTGAACTACTTCGTTTTGCCTCATGATAGAATATAGGACGTCCAACCTCTCCCTTTCAGATAGATCTAAAACCTTTTCACCAAACTTCGTCAGATGAACAGGGGCGCCTTTCTTTGTTTTATCAACAAGTCCGAGCCACTTCATTGCATTAAAATAATAGTTGTATTGTCTTGGAACGACGGGGAGTTTTGAGAAAATATCTTCCTCTGTTTGCTCGCTTTCCGCGACTTTAAAAAAGCCAAATAGAACCTTTTCGAAATCGTCAGCTTGAGGAAATGGTGCTCCATTACCAGGTTTTGGAAGTGTCTTAATTAAATCGTCTGGTTTGGCTTTCTTGCCAAGTGATTTTGCAAGTTTATATCGTTTAGTGTCAGCGTAAATGAGAGAAGCTATCCCATCTTCATAAGCCATTGGAATGAAGGTAAATAATGATCCTGTCTCGTAAAACATTACAAAAGTTTTTACAGTTTTCTTCGTAATGGCTTCGAAGTTTACATGCGGGTAAATTAATTGCCGCATATTCATGTTATCGGCGGTTCCCATTTTTGCTTCGATTAGTGCAAGGGTCGTTGGGCCTTCATAACCTCCATCAACCTCTATCTGGACACTGGATATGGGATAATTTTGGATTCGGTCACTATCACTTTCTTTAATGTCTATATTTATCGAGCTTGAATAACGGCGGCCCCTAACAGTGAGGTAGCTTTCTTCTTGCAAAAGTTCGTTTAGCATTCCTGAGGCAACGGCAGCATCTAAGGCTTGTGACTCGCTTGTTATATTTTCATAATCCAGTGTTTCGATAAAACTTGGCAGATGAAATTCTTGAGCGTTAATTTTACCAATTTCTTGAAGATCAATATCAAAGAAAGGTGACGTTTTCGCTATGCGATAGATCCCATTTTGTATGGCTAGAATGGATAGGTCATTATCTCTAAACGGCTTGGAAACAGATTGCCTAAAATCCATTTTACACATGAGGCGAGGTTCACGCACCTTTTTGATCTGTGGTGCGGTTATATCGAAATAGCCGTTAAGTTTGACTTGATTAACAATGTCGTACTGCTCGAAGAGTATTTGCCATTTAGTATCATTTATAGCCATAAACTTTGCTAAAACTTGTTGGCGATTAGTCAATTGCTTTCGTTTGCTAATTCCACCCACCCATTCATCCCGTTGGAAAACGGGATCCATCACCTGCCGTTTCTACTTGTAGATAGGGTTAGGTGATGGACCCCGTGTTTCCACGGGGTGAGCGGTATGGTGGGGGGGGTAGTAGTCCCCTAATCCCCCAAATTTTGACCCACGTCCAAATTCCGTTCTGAAAATGGCGTAAACTCCTTTTATGGCCTTGCTTGTTTAAGGCAGGCCTTTGCTCAAAAGGAGAGTCCTATGATTACCTCAGATTCAATGCTTATGGACGTGAAGTGACCATAATCGTGCCAGTGGCACGATTATAACGAAACGCCGAAGTCGGAAGACTTCGGAACAGAGCAATCCCAAATAGAGCGATATATTTTACTATCAACCTTTGCGTCGAAGATAAATCTTCGCCTCCAAGGCGCGAACCGAATTTGATTCACAGGATCAAATTCGACGTCACGGGTTCAAAGCCGAGACCGAAACCCATGAGCGCTTTAACATGTGCATGATTATGAAAGAGATGGAGTGGCCGAGCCTCGCCGCTGTGAAAGAAGAGTTCTCTCGTCTGGGCGAAGTCTTAGATATGCTCAAGCACATGGATAAATGCGCCGTGGTATCAGATAGCGGGTTCGTGCGGACGGTGGCTAAGATTGAAGGCGCGCTGTTTCGCGGGCTGACGGTCAAAGCGTTTGAGATGGACGAGAAGGATGAGGCTTTGGGGTGGTTGGGGGCGTAAAGTCCTATAACTTCCGTCATTACCGCGCTTGACGCGGTAACCCATACGATTCAGTTTGACTTATGCGCTATGGCTACGTTTATCTCTTATGTTCCCAAAAGAACGGTACGCTTTATTTAGGCATGACGAATGACCTCGCCGAGCGACTGCATCAACACAAAACAAAATATAACAAGACTAGTTTTTCGGCTAGTTATAACGTCCTTCGCCTCGTCTGGTATGAACGCTTTGATACTGTAGTTGAGGCCATTGCTTGTGAGAAACGTATGAAAAAGTGGAAGCGTCAGTGGAAGGTTGATTTGATTGAGAAGACTAATCCGAATTGGTCAGAAATTATCTTGGGCTTTGATTATTGATGCGAAGGAATCGTATGGGTTACCCGGTCAAGCCGGGTAATGACGAGGTGATAATAAAAAAGCCACCCCAAAGGATGGCTTAGGTTGCTTAAAGCGGAATTTTCGCAAACCCGACTTACTCGAACCAGTGGCGTAGGCCGTCTTTGCGAAAATGCTTCAAGGAATGCTGTAGGACGAGCCTACATCATTCCTCCCATGCCGCCCATGCCGCCCATGTC
>CAYGSV010000027.1:0-16551 GCA_964352635.1 uncultured Algimonas sp. | reverse complement strand
GACGCGATTACGGGTAATCAAGAGGCGCGGGATTTAGCAGAGGAGGCAGCGCGTAAAGCCGCAGTCCTGTTAAAGAATGAAAACAATATTCTGCCTTTGGACAAATCCAAATATAAAACAATTGCTGTGATCGGGCCAAATGCGGCCATCACTGTTTTGGGTGGATATTCAGACGAACCACGTCAAACAATTTCTATCTTGGACGGCATTCAAAACAAAGTCGGCGAAACTCATAATATCGTGCATTCGCAAGGTGTAACCCTGACAGATAACCGCTCTTGGTGGGATGACGAGGTTAATCTCATCGACCCAGATCAGAACCGCAGCGATATTTTCAAGGCTGTTTCTGTCGCAAAGACTGCAGACCTAATTATCTTAGCGATTGGCGGGGATGAGTCGACTTCGCGTGAGGCATGGTCTGAAACTCACCCAGGTGACCGCAATGATATTACCCTCATTGGTGAACAAAAAGAACTTATTGATGCTTTGGCGGAAACAGGAAAGCCGATGGTTTCTGTAGTTATTTCTGGCCGCCCTTTATCTCTTGCAAATGTCGAAGATAATTTAGATGCCATTCTTTATGGTTGGATTTTGGGCCAAGAGACAGGCACAGCAGTGGCCGATCTTTTATTCGGAGACGCTAACCCGTCAGGCAAAATGCCTGTCAGCGTGCCACGCACAGTAGGCAATATTCCTGCTTTTTATAATCATAAACCAACGGCACGTCGGGGCTACGCTTTTGTAGATGCGACACCGCTTTATGTCTTTGGCGAAGGCATGAGCTATACAACATTTGATATATCAGAACCAAAGCTCACTTCTGCAACAATTGGCGCTGATGGCGAAACAAGCGTTTCGGTGACAGTAACCAATACAGGTGATCGTGCAGGTGACGAAGTCATACAAATGTACATCAATGACAAAATCAGCACAGTGACGCGCAACGTAAAAGACTTGAAAGGGTTTGCGCGTGTGAACCTTGAGCCCGGTGAAACAAAGACTGTCAGCTTGCCTATTACGAAAGAGTCTCTCTGGTTTTATAATTTGGATATGGACCGCGTCGTTGAGCCAGGCGAATTTGAAATAATGGTGGGCAATAGTTCTCAGAATGTGAAGTCCACGACTCTGACTGTCGAATAATGTATCTCGGATTAGATATTGGGACGTCTGGCGTTAAAGCCGTTCTTGTCGACGATGCGCAAAGCGTCGTTGATCAGGCGAGCGCCTCATTAGAGGTGTCGCGCCCGCAACTGCTTTGGTCAGAACAAGACCCTGCCGCGTGGTGGCGTGCGACCAATGAGGCGGTTTTGAAATTAAATTCAAAGATGCGCGAAGCCGTGAAAGCAATTGGCCTGTCTGGGCAAATGCACGGGGCCACATGTCTTGATAAAGACGATAAAGTAATTCGGCCTGCTATTTTATGGAATGATGGACGCAGTGGTCAAAACTGTCAGGACATGATGGAGGCGATGCCGGCGTTAACCGATATTACGGGCAATTTGGCGATGCCCGGTTTTACCGCGCCGAAACTTCATTGGATGCGTGAGCATGAGCCTGATAATTTCAAACGCATTACCAAGGTGCTGTTGCCAAAAGATTATATTCGGTTTCTGATGAGCGGCGTTTATGCCTCTGATCTCTCAGATAGTGCAGGGACATTATGGTTGGATGTGGCCAAGCGGGATTGGTCAGATGACGTGTTGGAACTTACGGGTCTTGACCGCTCACACATGCCAGAGCTGTTCGAAGGTTCAAACTCTACGGCAAAGTTAAGCGCTGAGGTTGCGTCTGTTTGGGGCATGGGCCGAGTCTCTATAGCGGCGGGCGGCGGAGATAATGCTGCTGGGGCCGTTGGGTCAGGCGTAGTGAACCCAGGCGAAGGCTTTGTTTCTTTAGGAACGTCAGGTGTCGTCTTCCTCGCCGATGATCAATATCGTCCCAATACAGACGGTGCAGTCCATACATTTTGTCATGCCTTGCCAAAGCTTTGGCATCAAATGAGCGTGATATTATCGGCGGCCAGTGCCGTTGATTTCGTGTCACGCATTACAGGGTTCAAAGATGAAGCCGCACTTTACGAGCAAACAGCCGCAGCCAAAACGCCAAGCCAAGGTGCTATGTTCTTGCCATATCTCTCGGGCGAACGGACACCCCATAATGACCCAAAAGTGAAAGGGGCTTTCTTTGGGCTGACACATGAAGACACGCCTTTGACACTGGGCCAGGCCGCACTTGAGGGTGTAGCCTTTGCGCTCGCCGACGGGGTCGATGTACTAAAAGCGACAGGCGCTAAAATTGACAACCTCTCTGTCATTGGTGGCGGGTCTCGGTCTCGCTGGTGGGGTGAGGTTATTGCGAGTGCGATGAACCTCCCGATGACATACAGAAAGGCATCAGATGTAGGGCCAGCCTTTGGGGCGGCACGTTTGGCGCGTTTATGTTCGACGAATGAAGACTATAAAGCCGTTTGCACGCCGCCCCCAATTGAACATGTGATTGAGCCGAATAAAGAGATGGTGGACTTATATTCTGACCGTCGTGTGACTTTCTCAAAACTCTATCACGCCACAAAAGATTTAAATTAAGGACTAAAACCATGAGCGGATATTTCGATCATATCGACCCGATAAAATTTGAGGGCAAAGACAGCACTAACCCTCTCGCTTTTAAATACTATAATGCCGATAAAAAACTCATGGGAAAAACCATGGCCGAGCATTTGCGTGTGGCAGTCTGCTATTGGCATAATTTTTGTTGGGACGGGTTCGATGTGTTTGGGGGCGGGACGTTCAATCGTCCGTGGCACGGTGGCACAAATGACCAAGCCGCCGCAGAGGCGAAATTAGACGCGGCTTTTGCGTTCTTTGAAAAGCTCGGCAATCCCTATTTTTGTTTCCATGATGTCGATGTTATGGCGGCGGCAGAGACCCCGAAAGAACACGTCGAAAACTTTGCAGCCATCATTGATAAAATTGAAGCCAAAATGGCGAGTTCAAAAACAAAACTCCTATGGGGGACAGCGAATATGTTTTCCCATCCACGTTATATGGCGGGGGCTTCGACAAATCCTAATCCTGATGTGGCCGCCTTTGCGGCCTTACAGGTCAAACACTGTCTGGAGGCGACGATGCGTTTAGGCGGACAAGGCTATGTTTTGTGGGGCGGCCGCGAAGGTTATGACACCATCCTGAACACCAATGTTGGGCAAGAGATGAAACAGCTCGGACGGTTCCTCTCCATGGTGGTGGAGCACAAACACAAGATTGGGTTTAAGGGTGATATTTGGATTGAACCAAAACCGCATGAACCCACAAAGCATCAATATGACCGTGATGTCGGTACGGTCTATGGATTCTTGAAAGAATATGGTTTGGAAAAAGAAGTCGGCGTCAATATCGAACCTAACCATGCCACGCTAGCCGGTAATAGTTTCGAGCATGAAGTTGAAATGGCGAATGCTTTTGGCATTTTTGGATCTATTGATTTCAACCGCGGCGACCCACAAAATGGCTGGGATACAGACCAGTTCCCGAATGACCTGCGCGAAACAACCATGGCGATGTATTACATTCTCAAGGGCGGTGGCTTCAAAAATGGCGGGTCGAATTTCGATGCAAAAGTTCGTCGCCAGTCTATTGATGCGGCGGATTTATTCCACGGCCATATTGGCGGTATGGACTTGCTCGCACGGGCGCTCGAAAACGCTGTCGCCATTATGCAGGCTGATCAATTGCAAGCGTTTAAAGACAAACGTTATGCAGGCTGGAATTCAGGGCTTGGGGCGGAAATGCTCGATGGGAAAGTGTCGCTTGATGATATGGCGGCGTCTTGCCTTGCAACCAATGCGTCACCTGAACCTGTTTCTGGTTCACAAGAATTGCTCGAAAACATTGTAACTCTTGCCGTAAAATAGAAATTTTTCTACTCGCCTAATATAGAGGCCTTTAAGAGTCTTTTTCTCTTAAGGGCCTCTTTTCTTTGCGGCCGCCGTTTTTTCTGTTTATGCAATAGGAAAAGATGGAGCTTCTTATGCGTATCACTCAAACCCTTGTTGCTTTGTTGACGGCCACAACCCTCAGCGCAACCGCTCTGGCCAATCACCACGGCGATAAAAATGGCGCGAAACTGATAGAGGCAGGGCGCCTGATCGATACAGAAAGCGGGCGTGTTCTGCGCAATCAGATGATCCTAATCGAAGACGGTAAAATTAAAGCCGTTGGAAATAAGAGTGAAATCGAAGGCTTGGACATTCCAAATTCTGTGGAACGGATTGACCTCTCTAATTATACGGTCATGCCGGGCTTAATGGATAGCCATGTGCATCTTATCGGAAATTCTAACCTCCACGGTTATAATCGCTTGAAGCAATCGACACCAAGCGCGGCCATTCACGGCACAATCAATGCCAAGAAAACGCTCATGGCGGGTTTCACAACCGTTCGTAATTTAGGCGCGCCGGGATTTGCTGATGTTGATTTGATGAACGCGATTGATGAAGGGCATTTGCCGGGGCCGCGTATTATTCCAGCGGGGCCTTCTATTGGCATAACGGGCGGGCATTGTGACAATAACCTTTTACCCTATGAGGCCGAAGTTAAAGGCCAAGGCGTGGCCGATGGTCCTTGGGCAGTGCGGGCAAAAGTGCGCGAGAATAACAAATACGGCGCGAAAGTTATTAAATTTTGCGGCACGGGTGGCGTGTTGTCGAAAGGCACAAAAATTGGCGCGCAGCAATTTAGCTTTGAGGAAATGAAAGCCATTACGGATGAGGCGAAGCTCTTGGGCCTCAAAGTGGCTGTTCACGCCCATGGTGAAGACGGCATTAATACAGCCATTAAAGCAGGCGTGGATTCCGTTGAACATGCGAGCTTTATTTCTGATGAAGGTATCAAACTGGCCAAACGCAACGGGACTTATGTCTCGATGGATATATATGTGTCCGATTATATTTTGGGTGAGGGCGAAGCCGCAGGCATATTAGAAGAAAGCCTCGCCAAAGAACGCGTCGTCGGGAAGATGCAACGCGAGCGTTTTCAAGCTGCCGCCAAAGCAGGCGTGAAAATCGCTTACGGTACAGACGCAGGTGTTTACCCGCACGGTCAAAATGGGCGGCAGATGCCTTATATGGTGAAATGGGGCCTCACCCCTATGCAAGCCATCCAAGCCGCCACCATTAATAACGCCAATCTATTCGGCGTCGAAGAAACCTCAGGCTCACTCGCCGAAGGAAAATTCGCCGACATCATCGCGGTAGAGGGCAACCCTCTTGATGATATGAGTGAGATGGAAGACGTGGATTTCGTGATGAAGGGCGGGGTTGTCTATAAACGCATAACGCCCGAAATCGATTAATAATCGATTTCAGTGAAGCGCCTAAACCGCTGGTCGGTTTAGGTTAGGCATATTTATCTTAGCATCGAGGCATCTACAGAATTAGACCCCATGTGTTTTATAAAAACTTTTATAAGTTCTGTTCGCCAACTAGAGTGTTTTGGTTCCATGTTCTCTGCCTGTAGCAACCAAGTTACAAACTGATCTGCTGAAACTTCGCCTGTTTTTGGGATAAAATCGCGAACATGGCATGGGTCTCCGTCAACTATGGAGCCGCAAAACCCTTTTCCAACGCAATACTCATGCATCATCCCTGAAAACTTGTTAGGCTTTGTCATAGTAGTTTCTTTGAGTCCTTATTCTTACCACTCGCCCACACTCTCCATACTTGCCCAGGGCTCTTTGGGCTCTAATCTCTCGCCTTTTTGTAATAACTCAATTGAGATATTGTCGGGTGAGCGGACGAAGGCCATGTGTCCGTCGCGCGGTGGGCGGTTGATTGTGACACCTGCTTTTTGTAGGCGTTCACAGGTCGCGTAAATATCATCGACGCGGAACGCCATGTGACCGAAATTACGCCCGCCAGAATAGCTCTCAACTTTACCGTCTTCATCAGGCCAATTATACGTCAGCTCTAACTCAGGAAACTTGCTCTCTTTAGCAATATCCGCTTGTTCTGGTGCTGCCAGATAAACGAGCGTAAAGCGTGCTTTTTCAACGTCAAAACGCCGCGTCTCCACGAGGCCAAGGGCGTCTTTATAAAAAGCAAGGCTCGCGTCCAAATCCTCAACGCGCACCATAGTGTGTAAATATTCCATTTTAAAACCCTATCATAGCAGGGGAGGCGGCAGTGTCGGCGACTTGTCCGGCTTGAGGCCAAGCGCAGTAATCGGCGGCGTAATAAGCGCCAGGTCTGAAATTCCCCGACAACCCAGGCCCACCAAAGGGTAAAGACGACGCCGCGCCTGTTGTCGGTTTATTCCAATTGAGAATACCTGCTTTCATACGAAGCCCCGCTTGTTCCCAGAGCTTCGCATCCTCGCTAATAAGGCCGCCTGCCAATCCAAACCGTGTATCATTGGCTTTAGTAATCGCATCATCAAATGTCTTCACGCGATAAACTTGGAGGAGGGGGCCGAATAATTCTTCATCTTCCACATCGCCGGCCGCGCTCATATCAATCAATCCGGGGTGAACAAAAGCTCCATCGACTTTAATTGGCACAATCGTTTTCCCGCCTGCTTTAATAAGGTCAGCTTGGAAGTGCCGCGCTTTCATGGCGGAGTGTTCTGACACGACAGGGCCCATAAAGACCTCTTCATCCCATTTCCCGATTTTCACAGTGGAAATTTTACTTTGAATTCCCGCTAAGACATCATCGCCAAATTGACCTTCGGGCAAGATAAGACGCCGCGCGCAAGAACACCTTTGCCCTGCCGAAATATAGGCACTGAAAAAAGCGATATCGGCAGCGGCTTGCGTGTCTCCATCCCAAGCAATCAGTGGATTATTCCCGCCCATTTCTAGCGCAAGAATAATATTGGGCCGTCCGGCAAAATGTTTGTGAAACGCTGTGCCTGTCGTGGCGGACCCCGTAAACAACACGCCGTTAATGTCGCCATTCAGTAAAGCCTGTCCCGTTTCACGCCCGCCTTGAACAACATTCAAACACCCCGCAGGTAAGCCCGCCTCAACCAATGCGTCGACCATATAAGCAGCAACAAAGGGGGTGAGTTCTGAGGGTTTAAAAACACAGGTATTTCCCGCGAGGAGCGCTGGCACAATATGACCATTGGGGAGGTGACCCGGAAAATTAAAGGGACCAAACACGGCCATGACGCCATGTGGACGATGGGTGAGTGTCAGCGCGCCTTCGTCCTTATCGCCTGCGCGTTCCGCTTGCGCGCGAATTGAATGTCCAATTTTTGCGGCCATGGCTCCGACTTCGGTGCGGGCTTCCCAAAGCGGTTTGCCCATATCGCGAGAAATGGCGTAAGCAATGTCTTCTTTTTTGACCGTCAGATTTTCGGCGTAACGCTCTAATATTGCAATACGCTCAGCTAAAGGGGTCGCCGCCCATTTGGGCTGAACCGCACGCGCATTGGCGATGGCCGCGTTGACTTGTTCGGCTGTGCTCTCATGACCTTGCCACACGCTCTCGCCCGTGGCGGGACAGACGCTCTCAAAACCCGCGCCGTCGCCATAGCCCCATTGGCCATTGATAAATGTATCGGTCATTTATTGATCCATCAGTTTTTTAATTGCCTTAGCGTCAATGCGTCCATCGGCGATACGGTTCAGAAGAAGTGCGGCGAGGCCTGCGCGTTCCGACAAGCTCTCAACGACCATAAATTCTTCAGCCGAATGAATGCGTCCACCGCGCACACCAAGTGTATCCACATTGGGTGTGCCAGCGGCAAAGACATTATTACCTTCACAAACACCGCCCGTATCTTTGAAGTTCAACTCAAGGCCGAGCGCTTTACCTGTTTCTTTGACGTTGGAAATTAATTTATCCTGCGCTGCATTGCGGGGCTTTGGCGGACGGTAAAAACCGCCATGCACATGGGCTGTAATCCCGTCCCGCTCTAAAACAGCTTTAACGGCGGCTTTGACTTGAGCTGTGGCCCATTCCGCGCCTTCGGCATCGGGCGCACGTGCCCCCATGCGTAAAATCGCGAGGGGTGGAACGATATTGACCGCATTGCCGCCGTCAATAGAGCCGACATTAAAAGTAACACCTTCAAACTGTCCATTTAAGGCTTCGACTCTCAGGGCGAGGTCCGCCGCCGCAGAAATGGCGGAGCGACCTTCTTCTGGCGCGCGCCCTGCATGAGAGGCTTTGCCGTGAAAGACGATATCCCAAATACCAGAGCCCTTGCGTGCACCTGCCAAACTATCGCAATCCATGGCAGGTTCAAACGTCAGACCGATGTCGGCCTCTTTGGCGGCAGCGGTTAGGAAAGGCGCAGACGCAAAATTCCCTGTTTCTTCATCAGGCGTCAGGATAATTTCATAGCCTAATTTATCTTTTAACGGTCCTGCTTCAAACGCACGGAGCGCATCAATCATGACGGTGATGCCGCCTTTCATATCGGCAAGCCCGGGGCCATTTAACTTCCCGTCGCCAATATCTTTTATCTCGGTGAAGGTGTGGGGAGGGAAGACAGTATCATAATGCCCTGTCAGGACCACACGAAGCGGCGCGTCCAACCTCGCTTGTGCACGAATAACAGGTCCGCTTTGAAAGTAATCTTTTGTCCCTTTATTGTTTATTTCCTCAATCGGCTCGGTAGGTAGGGCTTCGACTTTGGCGTCAAGTTCAGACAAAGCTTCAATAATCATGGGCGCGAGCGTATTGAGGCCTTCCGCATTCAGACTGCCCGTATTGACAGAAGACCATGACGTCACACGGTCGAGCATAAAGTCTTGCCGGTTCTTGACTGTCTCTAGAGCCGCTTTGTCTTCGGTGCTCAAATCAGACAAAGAAATTAAATCTGTGACGGCGTTCATGCGACGCCTCCTTCCATTTGGAAATCATAAATAGAGCCTAGAGATAAGAGCTGTGTCAGCTCATCCAAGGCAGTGCGACATTCCATCATCAAGGATGGGTCGCCAAGGTCGTCACGCGCAATTGCGTCGCGGTAATGTTTTTTGACCCAAGCTTCTAAGGCCTGAATTTTTATTTCATCCATCAACATGGGCGAATGGGCTTGCGCGAGTTCCGCCTCAGTGAGTTGAACGCGTAAACGTAAGCAAGCGGGCCCACCCCCATTTTGCATGGATTGTTTGAGGTCCAGGTAATGCGCTTCTGTGATGGGATTATTACCTGCAATACAATGATCAATAAAGGCTTTGGCCGTAGGTGTATCCTCAGCATTTTTAGGCAGGATTAAACCCATTTTGCCATTGGGTAAGGTTAAAAGCTGAGAGTTAAACAAATAAGAGCTTATGGCATCCTGAATAGGAATATCCGCCATTAGAAATTCGGGTTCAAACCCTAAGGGCTCCGCTTTGGCTTTCACGGCGTCTTGCATGGCGGTCACATCATCAAAAGCGTCTTTGTGAAAGAACATGACGCTGCCGTTCGTCACGCAGACAACATCATTATGAAAGGCGCCTGCATCAATGGCTTTGGCAGATTGACGTAAGTACAGGGTAGCGGCGTCATCAAGTTGGTGTAATCGAGCGACGGCTTCACTGGCTTCTAAAGTTTGACGGCCTGGAAATTTTGTCTGCTGCGTATCGCGCAAAGCTTCGCGTCCATAGACGAAAATTTCTAACCCTTTACCCCCATGACTTTTGGACATGCGGTTGTGATTAGCCGCGCCTTCATCGCCGAAAACCGTGTTGGACGGCAGGGCACTATGGACAGAGGCTTTTGGTAGGATGGCTTTAAGCAAGCGTTCGGTTTGCGGCGCTTCGATGCTGCGGTGAGGCATGGCGACGAGGTTCGCCGCCGTAAGGTGAACTTGATTATCCTGCGTATCGACGGAGGGTGAAACGGTGGCGGCATTGGCCGTCCACATAGGCGAAGCGCTCATCAAATTCGCCACCAAGGCAGGGTTATAGTTCCAGGCCGTTTCATGCACGTTTGAATCAGAGCCGCTAAAGCCTAGACTCCTCAGATAATGCGTTAAAGGTCTGGCGTGGGGCGGCATGACCGCTTGTGGCAGACCCATATTCACCAAGGTTCGCATTTTTTGAAGGCCTTGTAAGGCGGCGGCTTTCGGGTTTGAAACCGCGCCCTTATTGCCGGAAGACGCAATATTGCCAAAGCTAAGCCCCGCATAATTATGGGTGGGGCCGACGAGGCCGTCGATATTTAATTCAACACTCATATAACTTCCTGCCTTAAATAGGGGCAGGCTCTCTTATTTGGGCGATATAAACAGGGGCATCTTTATTCGTTCTGACGCAATTTGCAGCGTGTTTATTTGCGCGCCCTTCATGAATAAGGGCGGGGCCCAAGGCTGCCCGAAAGTCTGCTCCTTCGCCAGAAAAATGCATACAGGTTTCAGCGGTCTCGGGCGCATCGAAATGTTTGGCGAGGCGGGTGGATCTGGCAATCCATGTTTTATCTGTTTGACATTTAACGGCGGGTCCGCCGTCAAAAACATCGCAAAGATCTGTTTGCTCAAACCCAATGGACTGAAGCATATTCATGGCGCGTGCGGAACTATCATGGGGCCGCCCCGTGCATTCAGTAACGATGTCAGGCAGCAAATTAAGCATAATGGGAATGCCGGGCAACAGGTCAACAATAAAACGCTTGTCTATGGTGCTGAGTTTATCCGCATTATCAAAGTCCATATCTATGAAGCGTGAGGCTAAGTGTTTCCAAAAGGGTGAAACGCCGTTATCATTTGTCCAACCCAAGATTTCTGCCATCAAACCATCGGCAAATTGATCCCTATTATTTCTGATATACCCAAACCGGCCCATAGACAAAAGTCGTGCTAGGCCTGTCCCGCGTCCCGCTGGACCCATAAATAAAGAAGCCACTTCTGTGTAGCCATTAAAGTCTGTCGTCATCTGCAACGTGTCATAATCTACTGCCAAAACAGGATTCGCGGCCCGACCAGAATGATGGTTTCGTTTAAAATTATAAAAAGGGGCTTCCACGCCAACGCGTAATATTATGCCTGATATTCCGAGAACTTTTCCATCTCGCTCGACGACAAAGATTAGTCGGTTCGCTCCAGCCTTGCCGCTTAACGTATTTATCGTTTCTTGGAGTTGTTCTTGAACGCGCTCTTGAGTGCGCGGTACATTGGTTAATCCTTGCACACCACCAGCCGTAAAGCCCAAAATCGCGTCAATATCATCGAGACACGCCACTCGGAAAATATCGTGATGTTGAGTCAAACCGTGTGATTACTCCGTGCAAATCTAAACCTACCTCCTC
Organism: uncultured Algimonas sp.; assembly: GCA_964352635.1. Taxonomy (GTDB): domain Bacteria; phylum Pseudomonadota; class Alphaproteobacteria; order Caulobacterales; family Maricaulaceae; genus Litorimonas. Next base: position 5,312 of record CAYGSV010000027.1, on the reverse strand, counting down.
CTATCTGAAGGCGGCTTGCGGGTAAACACATAAGCCATAACTTGTCGGCTGTGTTTCTGTGGGTTAGCCTTGGCTTATACGGGGGAAAGATATGAGACAGTTTACAAGCATAGGTGTCGGATTAATTGCCTTACTCATACTCTACCTCTTGCTTTGGCCTGTTCCGATTGCCCCACAAGCATGGCAAGCGCCAATAGATGAGGGCTATGTCGGTAAATTTGCGCTGAATGCCGACCTGAAAAACTTAACAGAATACAGTCTCCCAGATGATATGCACGGTCCCGAAGACGTTGCGGAACTCAATGGGCAAATCTATGTCACGACACAAAATGGATGGGTTCTACGGTTTGACCCTGTTTCCAATAGCTTTGAGAAGTTTGCCCAAACATATGGTAAGCCTCTCGGAATAGAGGCGCTGAACGACACCCTGATCGTGGCGGATGCGTATAAGGGTTTGCTCGCTATTGATCTAAACGGCCAAGTGACGGTGTTGACGAACACCGTGAACAATACGCCCATACTCTATGCCGATGATCTGGATATCACTGATGACGGCCTTATTTATTTTTCTGATGCGAGCACGAAATTTGGCGCAGAGGCAGTCGGGTCAACCTTAGGGGCGTCCTTACTTGAGATTATGGAGCATGGTGAGACGGGGCGTGTCTTGGTTTATAATCCGCAAGACAGCACGACTCGCACGTTGGCGGATGGACTGTCTTTTTCCAATGGCGTTGGGAGAGCACCGAATGGGGTGTCGATCTGGGTGATTGAAACAGGCAAATACCGCATCTTGGAAATCGCTCCAGACGGTACAAAAACTGTGGTGATTGATAACCTACCTGGCTTTCCGGACAATATTAACCGTGGGCCTGACGGCACTTATTTTGTCGGACTTGTCTCTAAGCGGGCTAATATACTCGACACATTGTCGGAAAAGCCTTTCTTACGAAAACTCATCTGGCGCTTGCCCGAGTTCATGAAGCCTGCCGCGCAAGATTATGGTTTTATCTTACAGTTGGACGCTCAAGGCGATGTCATACGGACGTGGCAAGACCCAGACGGGGCTTACCCTGCCACGACGGGTGCTGTTGTTGTGGGGGATAAATTATATGTGTCTAGCCTGACTTCAAATACTTTGGGCTATCGACCCTATCCGTAACGTATACAAAAGCAGAAATTAGGAGAAAAATATGTCTGAGCGCGAATTTGATGTTGTTGTGTATGGATCCACAGGGTTTACGGGCCGTCTGGTCGCAGAATATCTGCAAGCTGAATATAGCGGATCGGATTTGAAATGGGCCATGGCTGGGCGTTCAGCAGATAAGCTTGAAGCCGTTAGGGACGAAATGGGTGTGTCCAAAGATGTCGCCCTTATTGTGGCCGATGCGGATGATGCACAAAGCCTCGTAGATATGGCGTCACGCGCCAAAGCCGTTATTACAACGGTTGGCCCTTATCAGTATTACGGCGAACCCCTCGTCAAAGCCTGTGTTGAAGCCGGAACAGATTATGTTGATCTTTGTGGCGAGCCCGCTTGGATGCACGACATCATTCGTCAATATGACGGAGCCGCCAAAGAAAGTGGCGCGCGGATTGTTCTGTCTTGTGGTTTTGATTCTGTGCCTTTTGATTTGGGCGTTTATTTCCTTCAGCGTCATGCCAAGGCCGAGACGGGTAAGGCCTTGCCGAAAATTCGCGGACGTGTGCGTAAGATGAAAGGCACATTTTCTGGCGGTACGGCGGCTAGCCTAGGTGGCACAATGGAGCGCGCTAAGACACAGCCTGAAATTTTGGGTTGGCTCAAAGACCCATTCTCTCTCGTGCCAGGTTTTGATGGACCAACACAGCCTCACGGTATGAAGCCTATCCATGAAGAAGACCTTGGCTCTTGGTCTGCGCCGTTTATTATGGCGTCTATTAACACCAAAAATGTCCACCGCTCTAATGCTTTGCTCGGACATGCTTACGGCGAAGATTTCGTCTATGACGAAATGATGTTCACGGGCGCAGGCGAACAAGGCGAAGCCATTGCGAATGGTATCGCAGGGAACAGAAAGCCTTTTGGCGAAAACCCACCCAAGCCTGGTGAGGGCCCATCCAAAGAAGAACGAGAAAATGGATTTTATGACGTTCTCTTTATTGGTGATTCTGCTGACGGCAAAAAAATGATGGCAAGCGTAAAGGGTGATAAAGACCCAGGTTATGGCTCAACATCAAAAATGATTGCCGAAAGCGCTTTGGCTCTCGTGCTCGACAAAGCCCAAACGAAGACCGAAGGCGGCGTCTACACGCCCGCACCTGTCATGGGTGACGCTTTGATTGATCGCTTACAGGCCCATGCTGGTTTGACTTTTGCGATTGAAGGCTAACGCCTCTTTTAATTCGACTATTTGCAAGGCTGTGATTTTCCCTTAACGCTCAATCATGGAAACTTACGGCCTTCTCTCTCTTGTTCCGCCGCTTTTGGCGATTATTCTCGCGCTTTGGACGCGTCAGGTTTTCTTGGCGCTTCTTATTGGCATTGCGTCGGGCTTTTTAATCATTGCGGGCGGAAACCCCTTACAAGGTGCTATGGCGACATTGGGCGGCTTTGTTGCGGTCTTTGAGAACAATTATAATACAGAAATTATTATCTTCACCTTGATGATTGGGGCGCTGATTGCTCTGATTCAAAGGGCAGGGGGCGTCGAGGGCTTCGTCAACCGCGTCGTTAATTGGCTACAAAAGAAAGCCGCTAATGCTGATAGTAAAAGCCAACGGAAGCGTGTCGAATTATTGGCAGTCCTAACAGGGATGTTGATTTTCGTAGAGAGCAATATCTCAACGCTCACAGTTGGGACACTTTATAGGCCTCTTACTGATAAGCTCCAAATTCCAAGAGAAAAACTCGCCTATATCGCCGATAGCACCTGTGCGCCGGCCTGTATTCTTATACCTCTTAATGCGTGGGGTGCTTATATCATTGGCTTGTTGGCGGAGCAAAATGTTGAAGCGCCGATGTCGATGTTGGTTGGGGCGGTTGCGTTTAATTTCTATCCCATGCTCGCTATTCTATTGCTCATTATTGTTATTATGACGGGGCGTGATTTTGGTGAGATGAAACGGGCAGAAACGCGCGCACGTAATGAAGGAAAGCTCTTGCGGGACGGCGCTGTTCCCATGATTGCAGGGGACATCACAATGATGGAGGGGAAAGAAGGGGCCACTCCACGCGCCCGCAACATGGTCTTGCCGTTACTCACGCTCGTTATTCTTATGCCTGTCTTTTTAGTCTACACAGGTTGGGGTTCAGAGGTCGGGCAGTCTAATGCCCTGCTTGATATATTCGACCGGGCCTCTGGATCTAAATCCGTTCTATATTCTGTCTGCGGTGCTATCGTCATGTCTATGGTTTTAAATAAATCCCAAGGTATTATGGGCATTCGGGAAATGGTCGATGTCGTTTTAAAGGGCATGTCAGGCATGGTGCCATTGGCTCTCTTGATGGTGTTCGCTTTTGCCTTGGGCGATTTATGCGGGGAGCTCGGCACAGGCGTTTATGTCGCTGAACAAGCCAAACCATTTTTATCGCCAGCCCTTGTGCCAGTACTAGTCTTTTTAATTAGCGCCTTCATCGCGTTTTCAACGGGGACAAGCTGGGGGACTTTTGCCATCATGATTGCAATCGCTGTACCGCTGGCACAAGGCTTGGATGTGAATGTGACGCTGGCCGTCGCGGCGGCTTTGGGCGGGGGCGTTTTTGGTGATCATTGCAGCCCAACTTCCGACACATCCATTATTACTTCTATGGCAACAGCCAATGATCATATCGACCATGTGCGGACACAATTACCTTACGCCTTGTTGGGTGGGGCAATAACGGCAGGGCTTTATTTAATTTTGGGAGTCATAGGTGTTTAGATTTGTTCCTGCACTGTTGGCTGTAAGTTTTGCCAGTTGCGTACAAGCTCAGGATATTCAACCTGATTTATTCTCGGGCCAATGGATTAATGATCGCAATTCGGCTGTGGTGTTTGAAGTTAATGACGGCCTGCTGTCAGGCCATTATCAAACGGCCCTTGGGCAGCCTGATAAATCTAAAAAGTTTCCATTGACGGGCTTCGTTCAAGGGGATCAAATAACCTTTACTGTCAATTTCAAAGGCTACGGATCCCTCACATCATGGACAGGCCAACTCACCGAAGACTCAGATGGAGACTATATCCGAACGCTTTGGAATCTAACACGTGATGTAGAGGACGCCGATGAGAATGACGAAATGTGGAATTCTATCACCTCTGGCGCGAGTGATTTTCGCCGGGCTAAAGGCGAATGAATAAAGAGCCAAATATGATTGGTATTATTTTGGCAAATCTATTCTTTGTTGCCTTGTTCGTTTGTAGCGTTATCGCGCTTTGGTGGAAGTCGATGTATAGCGTTGGTATGGGTGTTGAGTTTTACCGAATAATGATTTTAGCCACCGTAATAATTTCAATTGTGACGACACTTTTGTCGTGGCTGACATTAAAAATTACAACGAATAATAAGTAACTTAATCAACCAATTCATCCCAAAATGCTTTTGCTTTATCAAAGAAATTTTTCGACTCAGGGCTAATCTCGTCTCCGCCTTCACGCGCAAATTCTTCGAGGAGTTCGCGTTGGCGTTTGTTCAATTTAGACGGAGTCTCGACAGATAGTTCGACATACATATCCCCGCGTTGAGCAGAGCGTAGGACACTCATACCTTTTCCGCGCAATCGCATACGACGACCTGATTGACTGCCTTCAGGAATTTTTAGCTTAGAGCGTCCGCCATCAATTGTGGGGATTTCAACTTCGCCGCCAAGCGTGGCTGTTGTCATGGGAACGGGGGTCCGGCAAAATAGGTTGGCGCCGTCACGTTCAAATAAATTATGCGGTTTAACAGACACGAAAATATAAAGGTCTCCACGTTGTCCACCACCACCGCGACGCGGCGCAGCATCGCCTTGGCCCGAGAGCCTAATGCGTGTGCCGTCTTCGACACCTGCAGGAATCGAAACATCAAGGGCGGTTTGTTCTCTGACTTGGCCTTGGCCGTCACAGTCATGACAGGGGTCGGATACATATTCGCCTTGTCCGCCACAGGTAGAACAGGGGCGTTCCATCGTAAAGAAGCCCTGTTGTGTGCGGACGCGCCCTGCGCCGCCGCAGGTTGAACAGGTCTCAATCGAGGCGCCAGGCTCTGCGCCTATGCCGTCGCAACGGCCGCAGTCTTCGGCTATGGGGACTTGGATCTCAATGTCTTTGCCTTTAAAAGCGTCCTCAAGCGAGATTTCCATTTCATAACGA
>CAYGSV010000026.1:13580-16623 GCA_964352635.1 uncultured Algimonas sp. | reverse complement strand
GTGCTGAAGCGAAGCGTAAGCGGAGGGGGTAGGGAAGTCGCCGCCTGCAAAAATGAATCTTTGGCGGCGCAGACGCGCTGCACCCCCTCCGTCCTACACGTTTTTACAAAACGCTCCGAACACCTCCCCCTCACGCGTTTTATTCAAAACGCGACAGGTGGAGGGGTTTTTAATACTGCCTTAGCAACCCAACCAAAACGCCTTGCACTTCAACGCGGTCAGGGCCGTAAATTTGCGTTTCGAAATCTTCGTTTTCAGCAATGAGTTCGATATTATTGCCAGATTTATAGAGACGCTTGAGCGTGGCTTCTTCTTGATCGACGAGGGCTACGACGATTTGGTTGTTTCGTGCTGTGTTGGCTTTTTTGACGACAACAATGTCCCCATCAAGAATGCCGGCATCTTTCATCGACTCGCCTTCAATTTCGAGCGCGTAGTGATCGCCAGACCCTGCCATGTGAGGCGGAACAATCATGGTGTTATAACTATCTTCAATCGCCATAATCGGGAGACCCGCCGCAATTTTTCCGACAAAGGGAATGGCTGTCCCGTCATTGGCAGGGGCGGGAGCCGACTTATTTTCGAATGAGACAACCTTGTCCTGCATGTCTTCGGGGAGTTTCAGAACTTCTAACGCTCGCGCTTTATTGGGGAGGCGACGGATAAAGCCGCGTTCTTCGAGAGCAGAGATAAGACGGTGAATACCAGACTTACTCGCGAGGCCGAGCGCATCCTTCATTTCATCATAAGAAGGCGGTACGCCAACGGCTTTCACCCGCGCATCGATTAACATTAAAAGGTCTTTTTGTTTTTGCGTTAGCATTCATAAACTCCGAACAAATCAGAAACATTCATGTTTCGTTCTAGTGTTGTTCTGGTGTTTGTCAAGATATAAAGCTGTTAGAGCAACAACGTATCTTTTGATATCAATTCCTTGTCATCGTAGTTTGAGTAACTTGTGAGTATATTTAAAAATATATCCCAAGATTTCTCTGGGGTTAAACGAGCACCTTGCTTTAGAACTTCTCCATAGTTTTTATCGACAAGTCTTTCTACAAGACTGCCTATAGTTTTTATTTCGCTGTCAATTACCATTTTGTCGAAATGGATAAGGCAAATTCCAACCACTAAGAAAAGGGAGTTAAATAAGTAGGTTTGAATAGGGAGCTTTAGGTAATAAATTCCAACGAAATTTAACAATAGCGTGGTAATCAATAGCCACCCAAGTTTTCCCGCAAGACTATATTTTAAGATTTTTGTGTTGAAGTTTGTCTCACCTGATAAAAATTTCGCAAATTCTTTTGGGTTTATTTCTGAGAAATAACTAATTTCCGTGTTTGGGGTAATTTTTATATTTTCAGTTATTGGTTCTAAGGCATTTCGCACTTTGTAGAATACTATTGAGCTCGCACATTTTTTACCTTCGTAATGGCTAATTTTGGTATTCAAATGTTCGTATAGGTCTCCAACAGTCTTAGAGGATTGCGCTTCTTCATCTGTGAAGCGAACCTGAAAAACTTGTTCTAGCTCCTCTAAAAGATAGACGTCTTCGTCTGTAGATATTTTCAGAGACTCAACTACCATTGGTACGCCGTAAACTCCTCAAAGCCCCAGCCACATCCTCCTGCCGCATCAAGCTCTCACCCACCAAATAAGCCTGCGCGCCTTGTTTGGCTAATTGTTTCACATCCTCTGGCGTGAATATGCCGCTCTCAGCGACCAAGAGGGCGTCTTGTGGGGCTAGTGGGGCTAACCTCTCAAATGTCTTTAACGTCGTCTCGAATGTCCGCAGGTCACGATTATTGATGCCGATGAGTGTCGCGCCGAGGTTTATGGCGCCGTTTAGTTCACTTTCATCATGGGTCTCAATGAGGGCGTCCATCCCAAGGCTTGCGGCTTCAACCATCAAAGCCTTCGCCGTATCATCATCAATCATTCCCATAATGACCAAGATACAATCCGCGCCCATCGCACGGCTCTCAGCGACTTGAATGGGGTCGAGCATAAAGTCTTTGCGTAAGAGGGGCAGGTCGGTGGCTTTTCGGACTTGCTTGAATATGGCGTTGCTCCCTTGAAAGCCAGGGCCATCGGTTAAGACGGAGAGGCAAGCCGCGCCGCCGTCTTTATAGGCGCGGGTAATGGCGACAGGATCAAAGTCTTCACGGATAAGCCCTTTGGACGGGCTCGCCTTTTTCACTTCGGCGATAATGGCGGGGGCGGTCGCGTTTTTCAGCGCATTCGCAAAGCCTCTGGCAGGCGGTTGATTGGCGGCTGCGAGGCGTAAGTCTTCAAGTGAGCTTTCTTCCTGCAAGGCCGCTACTTCATCCGCTTTATAGGCGGCGATTTTGAGGAGGACGTCTGGGGCGTTCATGAGTGTGTTACCCATTGCTGACCTCAATCAGCGTTTCCAACGCCGCTCTGGCCGCGCCGCTATCAATGGCGTCTGTGGCTTTGTCTAATCCACTTGGGATATCATCGACGAGGCCCGCTATCAATAGGGCGACAGCGGAGTTAAGTCGTACAATATCGCGGTAATCACTATGCTCGCCTTTGAGTAAGGACAGCAGCGCCGACGCATTTTCTGCAGGATGTCCGCCGCGCAAGCTCTCAATGCTCACCATATCTATGCCGTAGCTCTCTGGCGAAATGACGTGTTCGCTCACAGTACCGTTTTTGACTTCGCTGACAAAGGTGGGGCCCGTTGTCGTGATTTCATCTAATCCATCAGAGCCATGCACGACCCAAACATGGTCCATGTCGAGCCCCGCAAAGGCATCGGCCATAAGATGCCGCCAATCATTATTATTCACGCCAACCAACATACGTTTGGCGCCCGCTGGATTGCTCATCGGGCCAAGCAGATTGAAGAGTGTGCGAATACCGAGTGCTTTTCGGGCGGGGCCGACATGGCGCATGGCGGGGTGATGGTTAGGCGCAAAGAGGAAGCCAACGCCGGCTTTCTCAACACACTCCGCCGCTTTTTCAGGACTAATGGCGAGGTTCACGCCGAGTTCTGACAGAGTATCGGCCGTCCCTGTTAGGC
>CAYGSV010000026.1:0-13570 GCA_964352635.1 uncultured Algimonas sp. | reverse complement strand
CTGTTAGGCTACTTGCTGCGCGATTGCCGTGTTTGGCAACCTTCGCACCTGCACCCGCACAGACGAGGGCGCTCGCGGTCGAAATAGAGAGTGTGTGAAGCCCTGTCCCGCCAGTGCCGACAATGTCAATGACATCGGCTTCGATATGGACGGGTGTCATGTGCTTTCGCATAGTTTCCACACCGACACGGACTTCTGCGGCAGAAAGTCCAATCATTTCAAGGCCTAAGAGCAGGGCGCTCACATCACAATCTTGCGCTTCGCCTTTTAAAATGCTGCTCAGTGCTGCACCAAAAGCTTCTGGCGTAGGGCGCTGCCCATCAGCGAGTATTTTGAATATGGCGTTATCAAAACTCATTTCACCAAATCCAAAAAGGCTTTGATAAGATCATGCCCATGCTCAGACGCAATCGACTCAGGATGAAATTGTAAGCCGTGAATAGGGCGAGAGATGTGACGTAGACCCATAATTTCACCATCATCCGTCCACGCATTGGCAACGAGCTCATCCGGGAGGCTTTCGCGCTCAACCGAGAGGCTATGATAACGCGTGGCTTTGAACCGTTTCGGCAGGCCTTTGAACAGGCCTGTGCCGTCGTTCTCGACCTCAGATATTTTACCGTGCATGATTTCTTTGGCGCGTATGACTTTGCCGCCGAAAGCTTGCCCCATGCTTTGCTGACCAAGGCAGATGCCGAGGATAGGCAGGTCGTCTGGTGCTTGTTTGATAATGTCGAGGCAGATGCCTGCTTCATTCGGTGTTTTCGGACCGGGTGAGAGGAGGATTGCGCTCGCACCGAGGCTCAAGGCTTGCCCTGCACCCATATCATCATTGCGGATAACATGGGTGTTTGCGCCCATTTCCTGCGCGTAATGCACGAGGTTATAGGTAAAACTATCATAATTATCGATGACGAGGAGCATGGCTTAATTCCTCTCGAAATTGACGGATTGTTCCGCCGCACGGAAAAGGGCGGCGGCTTTGTGGAGGGTTTCTTCAAATTCTAATTGCGGCACAGAATCCATGACGATACCTGCGCCTGCTCGCACATGTAGCACATTGTCTTTCACAATGCCTGTGCGGAGCGCGATAGCCGTGTCCATATCGCCGTTTGACGAGATATAACCAACGGCGCCAGCATAAATGCCGCGTTTCTCTTCTTCGAGTTCATCAATAATTTCCATGGCGCGGACTTTCGGGGCGCCAGAGACTGTGCCTGCGGGGAAGCCTGCGAAGAGGGCGGATACGGCGTCCATATCGTCTTGGATATCGCCTTCGACGTTGGAAACGATGTGCATAACATGACTGTAGCGTTCGATGGTGAAGCGCTCTGTGACACGCACAGTGCCTGGCTTGGCAACGCGACCCACATCATTACGACCGAGGTCAAGGAGCATGAGGTGTTCGGCACATTCTTTTGGGTCCGCGAGTAACTCGACTTCGAGCGCTTTATCTTGGGCGGCTGTTTTCCCGCGAGGGCGTGTCCCCGCAATAGGACGGACTGTTACGACGCCGTCACGCAGTCGCACGAGGATTTCGGGGCTAGAGCCAACAATCTGGTGATCTTCGAAGTCGAGGAAATAGAGAAACGGTGAAGGGTTCATCCGACGAAGCGAGCGATAAAGCGCGAAAGGAGACGCGGGGAGAGGGGCTGAAAGGCGTTGACCCAAGACGACTTGGAAAATATCCCCTGCGAGAATGTAATCTTTTGCAGCCTTCACACGTGTTGCGAACTTCGTCGCTGTTGTGCCGAGTTTAGGCTCGATGGTTGGCGTCTCCATCGGTTCAAACCCACGCGCGGAAATGGGCAGTGTGAGGTCGTTCACGACTTTTTCGATACGGGTGTAAGCCTCTTTCGCACTATCGCCTGAATGGACCGTTGACGCGACAATGATTTCCTGTGCGATTTGGTCAAAGATACAGACAATGCGCGGGCGCACCATAATCGCATCTGGTGTTCCTATTGGGTCAGAATTACCGCTTGGAATATCTTCGACCTGTCGGATCATATCATAACCAAGATAGCCGAATAGACCCGCCGCCATCGGTGGTATGTCTTCGGGAAGGTCAAAGTGGCTCTCTGCTTGGAGGCTTCGCAGGGCCCCTAAGGGCGCATCTTCCATCGCGGTGAAAGTTTTCCCTCCGTCCCGCGAGACTTGGGATGTGTCGCCCAAACCGCGCCAGATTAAGTCTGGGTCAAAGCCGAAGAAGCTATAGCGCCCCCGTTGCTCGCCGCCTTGGACAGACTCAAATAAGAACGCGTAGGGCTTACCCATGGCCGCCTTCAGAAAGGCCGAAACGGGTGTGTCCATATCATTGATAATGCGCGTATAGACAAGCTGCGGTTGGTCCGCAGGTTTGAAGTCGCTGGCGGATGGATGAAACTCTAAAGCCACGCGCCTATGCCATTAATTGTTCTGGTCGAGACCGAGTGTAGAACGAATTTTCTCGGGATATTGCTGTACCGGATTTTCCGCTATGACGGCCTGTTGATAGGCGTTTTGAATATCGCTGCTGATGGCGGCGCTGACTTGGCTTTGAACAACTTCGAGGTACGTCCCTGCCAAGCCGTCTTGACTTGCAATAATACGATCCAGTGTCGCAATTTGTTCCGTTAAGGGAAGACGCCCTGCACCTCTCACAACATCGTCTTCTTCGGCATTGAACAAGGCAACCGTAATTTCACCGCCTAAGCCTTGTGGTGGGTTTGTACGAATTAATGGAATCTCTTCCAAGGTTGCCCCGTCGCCAAGCTCGGCCTTGAGTTCAGATAAGTTCTCACCTGCTCGGGCGCGTTGCGTGATTTCCAACGCTTTCTCACGAAGTCTCTCTGTGCGTTCATTGTATAAATAAGCTTGGAGCGCTTCTTCGCGCACGTCCTCAAAAGGACGCATCTTGCTATCGATAATGTCATCTACACGAAGCGTCGCGAAGCCCCCTGTTGAGGTTTCAAAGAAATCCGTCTCAAACCCAAGGTCTGAGGTAAAGAGTGTCCGTAAAATAATGTCATCTGATGCGATTCCTGGTATGCCCGTAAAACCGCTCATACGCACTTCAGAAGGTGTAATGCCGCTACGATCGACAAACTCATAGGCTGATAATGGAACACCGACAGTTTCAGCAATTTCTTCGAGCGTGAGGCCTTCAATCATAGCGTCTTCAATTTCAGCAGTCACATCGTAGATGGACTCTTTTGCGAGGTCGTTCAGTAGAGTTTCTCTAATCTCATCCTCACTCTCCCTTAAGCTTGGGACGACAGCCTTGGTAATGTCGCGTACCAAGATGACTTCCCAACTACCCAGACCCGTTAAAACCGCTCTGACATCGCCTCTTTCAAGATCAAAAGCCGCTTTGGAACTTTCAGCATCGACAAGACCGTTCTTTTTCACAGAATCATAGGTAATCGGTGAACCCAGTCCCAATAAATTAGCGACTAAAATAGGATCGTCTCCTGCTTTTAAAGCGTCGACAGCTTTATTGGCTGTTTCTTCGTCTGGTGATGAGACGATAACAATGGAACGTGTTTCGGGAGACCCAATTGCGCCCGTTTCAACTTGATAATCAAAAGCGTCTTTAACTAAGCTATCTAAATCGAGCAATTCTTCGCGAGTGCTTTCTGGGAAATCTTTTATGTCCTCTTCCGTGCGTGTCAGGTCGGGGATAAAATCAAAAGGCTCAACGCGTATCATCACAAATTTACGATACTCAGGCGCCATAAAACGAGCCGCATTATTGTTGACGTAATCTTGCAACACTTCATCCGTTGGCGTTTCTGGCTCCTCGATTGAGTTTGTGTTTAATGTTAGGACAGACGCTCGGCGTTGTTCGGTCAAAAACTTGTAACGCATAGTGGCATAATCGGCTGGCGCGACGAGCCCTCCCGTAATTGCGGGAATAGTTTGTTGTGAGCGTAGGGACTGCAAAGTATCCGCCTCAAATTGTCGTCTTGTGATACGCGCGCGGTTAAGCGCTTGATTGAGTTTAGCCTCGTCAAACTTGCCCGTCAGTTCGTTTTGAAAGGCTTCAATACTGGCGATTTCTTCGCGTGCATTACGGCGGTTCACGCCAACACCCAAATCATCGGCATCAATCTCCACGACCTTATTTGTAATCATGTTTTGTAGAACTTGATTGTGTACACCTTGAGCATAGGCCTGTTCGTTGGTAATTGTTTCGGTGCGGTCACGGTTTAGGCGCTCGACTTCGCGCGTAAATAGCGCATCAAATTCCTCAGTGGAAACCTCTGCATCGCCGACTGTGGCAACGGCATTACGTGCCCCTGGAGTGAACATATCGTTCACACCCCAAACGGCAAAAGCCAACACCAAGAAGGCAATTAAAATACCGACAAGTACATTGCGAATTTTTCCGCCGATTGATTCCGCCATGAAAGGTCTCTACTGCAGTGTTTATTAAGCGAGCAGGTCATACCAGACCACGCCCCGCTTACAAGCGTTTTGCTGTAAACAAAAAGGTGAAGTTATGTCCTTAAAGCCCCTTATTGCCGCGAATTGGAAAATGCATGGTGATATGTCGTGGTGCGATAAGCCGCAGGATTTCAATTACCTTTTTCGGGCCTCTGACCGAGAGCATCTCGATATTCTAATATGTCCGCCTGCGGTTCTGCTTTTTCCGATGATGGAAAAGCTCGGCGGAGCAGATATTTGGTTAGGCGCGCAAACCTGTCACGATGAAGTTTCGGGGGCGCATACGGGTGAGATGAGTGCGGATATGCTAGCCAGTGCAGGGGCGGATTTTGTGATTTTGGGCCATTCAGAGCGTCGCGCCTCTGGCGAAACGGATGAAGATGTTCGTAAACGCGTTGAACGCGCCGTCGCCGCAGATCTTACACCGATTATTTGTGTAGGGGAGAGCCTAGAACAACGCGAGACCGGGGAGGCAGAGGCCGTTATCGAGAAACAGCTTATTGGGTCGGTTCCAAAGGGGCTTTCGGATTACGTAATCGCTTATGAACCCGTCTGGGCTATTGGCACAGGTATGACCGCAATACCTAATGATATCAAAGAGATGCACACCTTTATTCGTGCGAAGGTTGGATCTGACACGCGTATTTTATATGGTGGTTCTGTCAAGCCTGCGAACGCTAAAGAGATATTAGCCACAGAAAATGTTAATGGCGCTTTAATTGGTGGCGCAGGCCTTGAAATGGAGAGCCTAGCGGCGATTGCTAAACTCGCTTAGTTTAGAATGTATAAGCCGTTGCCAGCCCTAAAAAGGCCTGATCGCGCGCGCCACGTTCTGTGACTAAAGACGAGTCAGCGGCATCGCCGCTCAAGCGTGATAAATTACCAAACAGGGTCATGGTGATATTATCAGACAGTGGCACAATGGCTGTCCCTGATAACCCATAGGAGACAATTCCAGAACTAGCATCAAATTGCGTCAGGCCTGAAGCCTCGGCTTGTGTTTCCGTAACACTGAAAAATGCATCATGATATTGATTGTCGCCAAAATTAAGGCGTGGTCCAAGGCTATAAATAACAGGTGGGCCGTAACCCGTAATCACCCCACCAAATTTTAAGCCTATCTCCCCCGTTAAGCCATCATGCCCACTTATCGCTTGTCCAAGTTTAGCGGAGGCTGTGAGGGAGCCGAAATCAAATTCTGCAAAACCACCGAGCGAGATTGATGTATCGACGTCGCCTAAGCCGATGAGGTCGGTCGTGCGATCACCAATAACGCGGAACGGGCCGCCTTCTTCTTCGTTACGGCCAAATTCAAGGCTGACAAGAGGGCCTGCTCTGAAATTCTCTTGGTTTATAAGGGTGTAGCCCATACCTTCTTCGACTGAAGCGAAGAAAAGGTCGTCATATTTCACGCGTATATAGGGCACGACCGACAGACTATAGGCATCATCGCCCAAATAGTTTGGTGAGAGAAGTGTGCCCGCCCCAATACTGACGTTCCAACCTTCATCTTGGCTGGGTTTACGTGTGGGAGGTTCATTTGCAAAGCTCGGTGTCGCGAGCAGTATTGTTGCAAAAGAAGTAATAAGTATCTTGTATGTCATAGGTTTTAGCAGGCCTTAATAGTGTCAATTTCGAGGGAGAAAGGGCCGTCTTTGCCGTCGGCGAGTATAATTCCGATCTCAACGACTTCTGATTTGTCAAAGGTTGCGCCGCGAATGGTGCGGCCGAAAATTGAAGCTTTTAGGTTGTCATAAGACACTTCAATTGTTTCCCAGTCTCCGCTTGATTGTGTTTTTATGGGGGTTTGGAATGAAATACGGCGCCAGCCATATTTCGCATTCGTTCGGAAAGTCACATTATAGCCTCGGCCATCAGATTTGATGCGGAGTTTCAGGCCTTGTGTGTCGCTTAAAGCGCCGGGTTGCATATTGGCGCGTATAGAGGAGAAACCTCCGCCCTTTGTATTGATGACGCCCGAAAACTTCATATGGCCTAGGCTGAAGTCTGCGCCGCCAGAAGATAAGCCTCCCATTACACCATCATTGACTGAGCGCCACTTTTGAGCGGTTTCTGCAGCCTTGAAATCAATCTCCATAGAGCATTCCAGTGATTTTGCGTCCGCAGGCGAAAGCGTAAGTGATCCAAAAAACAGACTTAAAATAAAAAGTCGAAGCATATTTATCTACATTGATGTTGCCCCATAACTACGTGGAAAACTGCATCGGAGTTTGGATTTCGCCTTTGTTTTATTTTTGGTGTTTATTTTGAAACTCACCAAAAAATAGTTGACAATTCAAGTAACTTTCCTTAGCTAGAGGCTGTTACCGCATTCCGCCCACCCACGCACGGATTTAGGAATGCTTACTCGGCCCCGCTTTAGTCCGTGGGGCCTTTTTTATTTCTAGCTGTAAATATCAAAGCTTAAGAAACACGGTTAACCAAGTCCTAACATAATTGAGAGACACTGAGATAGAATCAATTTGAGGATGTTTCATGCGCGCTTTATTTGTTGGTACAGCCATTACGCTTTTATCAGCGTCTTTCGCTTTGGCTGCTGATTTAGGACAGTATCGTCCTGGTAATCCGTATCAGAGTGTTATTGCACCTGGCGCAGATGTCTGTGAAAGCCATTGTGCGGGTGACGCACAGTGCCGTAGTTGGAATTATATTAAAGCAAGCCCTCAAGCTGCGGGCGTTTGTGAGTTTAATTCAAACGATGCGGCGCCTGTTGCCAGTGCGATTTCAATTAGTGGGACAAATGCTGTCCCAACTTATCGGTCTGGTGTTGTTACAGGGGGAACAAATACTATTCGCGTGGGAACACAAACCGTTACTCGACCTAAGGCGACAACAGAACGGATATCACCAACGCGTCGTGTTGTTCGTCAAGCTGTTCCACAGCAAAGGCAGGCTCAACCAGCTTCAACTCGACCGATTGTCCGTCCTGCTGATACGGGAAGTCTAACGGCTCAACAAAACCAATACCGCCAACAAAATGTGTCGAATACGCCTCAAGCGCCTAATGTAGCAACACGACCAACTATCCCACAGCAATTTAAGTATGATCTTGAAGGGCAAGGTATAGTCATGTCACAATCGCCCCAAGCTCAACGCATGCCCCAACGTCCGCTTGTGCCTCAGGGTGTTCAATATCAAAGATCTGGGTATGCAGCACAAGCAGTTCAGTCGCCGAAAGGTCAGATGACATCACGCGACCGTCGACGTCAGCAAGGGCCTGCTATGCAGCGCTCTGAACAAATGCAGCGTCAACAACAGCAAGGTCAGGCTTTTCCGCCACAAATGGCCCCACAACAACAGGCTTATGCGCCACAGCAACAAATGATACGCCGTTCTGCAACGCAACCTATTACTCACCAAAATGCTCAACAACAAAATGGCGTAGTTCCATACGGACAAAAAAATCGACCTCAGGGGCTCACCGTTGAGCAAGCGCAACAAAGCTTATTTGGCAAGCTTAATGATGATGTCAGTATTCCGAACACGGCGGGCCCTGTCCCGCAAGACCCAAATGCGCCGATTGCAACTTCGTCTTCTCGTCCAGTTTTTCCAGTAGAGCAGGGCGTTTTAAATGACCTTGCCGGTGCCCCAAAGCCTTAAGGTGTTTTGCGTTTCATTCTTTTGAAAGTATGAAATATTGCACTGAAGGATAGTCTGAACCACCCAAAGATCACGAAGATTACAAAGCAAGACGTAAGACTAAATAGAATCGATTCTGCAAAGGAATTGGAGTTATAGCCCAATAGCATCAATGTGCTTTTGGCCCCTGCAAATGATGCGATAAGACCTAAAAACAGCCAAAATCCAACCCAATAGAAATTCATCAACTTATTAGGGCGTTGATAAATTGTCGCTGGCACAAAGAAGAGCGTGACGAACACGACGGTTATTGAGAACATGATGGATGCAGGCATAAGGCTCGACAACATTGATGGAATTTCCCTTGAATTGGTATGTTTCCATCAACAAAGCAATTCTTAAGCCAAAACGGGCTTTACAGGCGATTAAGATATTATTGACGTTCTTTCGTCGTCATAAATCGAATGTCGGGGTTCTTATCTTGAGCATAACCCACATCCCACGCTGATTTCGCGAGGAAAACAGGGGCGCCGTCTAGGTCTTCACCCATATTGGCGGTGTTCTTATCGACGAAGGCTTTGAGTTTTGCTTCATCATCACAAGTCACCCACCGTGCCGTTTGATAAAGGGGCACTTCGAAGGTTACCTCGAGGCCATATTCCGTTTTAATCCGTTCGCGCATTACATCAATTTGGAGCGACCCAACGGCCCCGACTATCATATCGGCGCCGAGGGCGGGTTTGAATAATTGCGTGACGCCTTCTTCGGCGAGGGATTCGAGGGCTTTGCGTAAGTGTTTCGCTTTTAAAGGATCAGCGAGGCGTGCACGGCGCAGAATTTCAGGGGCAAAGTTCGGAATGCCTGCAAATTTCACTTTGCCTGACTCTGAGAGTGAGTCGCCGACGCGTAATGCGCCGTGGTTTGGGATACCAATCACATCGCCCGCATAGGCATTTTCCGCCAACTCGCGGTCTTGGGCAAAGAAGAGGATGGGGTTGTGGACGGAAATCGTTTTATTCTCTGCTGTTTTGAGTTTCATGCCACGCTTAAACTCACCCGAACAAAGCCGCAGGAACGCGACGCGGTCACGGTGGTTGAGATCCATATTGGCTTGCACCTTAAAGACAAAACCCGCCACTTCTTTCGATGTCGGTGCCATTTCAATGGACTGGCCCGCTTTCACTGCTTTTTCTGGCTGAGGGCCGGGGGCAAATTCTGCCAGCGCATCGATTAATTCACGCACGCCGAATTTGCGAAGCGCAGATCCGAAATAGACGGGGGTCATGTGGCCTTCGCGGAAAGATTGTTCATTAAAAGCGCCGTACTCTTTGGCCAGTTCCTGTTCTTCCATGAACTCTTCGAGCAAGTCATAATCGTCGAAATGTGTGACTATGGAATTACCATCAATAGGGGTGAGGGTATGTTCGCCGCCGTCTTCGGGCTTACTGAACTTAAGGAACTGTCCTGTCCGCAAATCAGCGACACCTTTGAAACGTCGACCCGACGCGGCAGGCCACTGCATAGGCACAACATCGAGGGCGAGTTTGTCTTGGATTTCCGAAATCAGCTCAAAAGGGTCTTGGCCTTCGCGGTCAAGTTTGTTGATAAAGGTGATGATTGGAATATCACGAAGGCGACACACTTCGAATAGTTTCAAGGTCTGTGGCTCAATCCCTTTGGCCACATCAAGCACCATGACGGCACAATCTGCGGCGGTAAGGGTGCGGTAGGTGTCTTCGGAGAAGTCCTCATGGCCAGGCGTGTCGAGTAAGTTGAAAATATTGTTGGTGAAGTATAAGGTGATCACCGAGAGCGACACGGAGATGCCGCGTTCCCGTTCCGACTGGATGAAGGTGGAACGAGTGCGGCGAGCTTCGCCCCGCGCAGCGACTTGCCCCGCTTGGTGAATAGCGCCAGAGGCTAACAACATATTTTCCGTCAGCGTTGTCTTACCCGCATCAGGGTGAGAAATAATCGCAAAGACGCGTCGCTTATTCGGCTCTGTTTGTAAGGCGCTAGACATGGGTGCGGGCATAGTCATCGGCGCGTATAAGTGCAAGCGGCCAAGGCTGTATTGAGGCGTGTTTTAAATGTGATTGCCTTTCCGCTTTGTCTTTACATAAGCCTTTGCCTTTGCCACCACGTAGCAATGGGCAAATTAAAAGAAAAGTATTTCGAACGCGCTAAAGAAGCGGCGAGCTATCTGGATCAAGCGGCAGCGTCAAAAAATGTATTAAAATCTATTGAGTGGAATCCACGTTTCAAGAACGACTTCTTGCTACACGGCATTATACCAAAGCCTCGTTATAAAAAAATAGATATGACGGAGTCGCGTGAGCTTACAGCTCGGGCCATGGCTTTGTGCGATTCTGATCATGTGGTGTTTCAATGGCTTCAACGCCTATGTGGGACTATGGAAAATACGGCCTGTCTGATTGAAACGCGAGGCACTAAAGAGTTCTTTCATTATTCCAGTGAATTATTTGGCCGCCCGACCCGATTAATGATGGACAAAAAAACGCGTGTTATCGATCTGGCGAAACATCTGGATAATGCGCTTGAAGACCTTAATTTCGATAAGCTCGTGATTCAAGGTTATGAGGAAGACTTAAGCGCTAAAGATTTTGCGAAGGCTTTGCGTCCGCGTTTGAAGAAACATTTTGGTGCTGATGCCCCACCTGTTTTGATTTCAAAAACAGTATCCGCCAAAGCCGCCGCAAGCTCGCGCCGAATCCGTGTGCGGTCCGATGCTAAATTTACAGAACGTGATGTTGATCAGCTTTTACATCATGAAGCTCTGGTACATGTCGCGACGGGTAAAAACGGACAGGCGCAGGACGATTTTCCAATTCTGGGGCGGTCTCACGCAGGGACAACAGAGATTCAAGAAGGCTTAGCGGTCTTTGCCGAAATTGTGACGGGCTCGATGGACCCAAAACGGTTTGCCCGCCTTTCGGGGCGTGTCTTAGCGATAGAGATGGCTATCCAAGGCGCTGATTTCAAAGAAGTTTTCGACTTCTTTGTGGAACGTAATGATGATCCTTCCCAATCCTATGAAAACACGCGTCGTATCTTCCGCGGCGGTGTCATGTCCGGTGGTGCTCCCTTTACGAAAGATATGGTCTATCTAAATGGACTTTTGAGGGTGCATAATTTCATGCGGACGGTCGTTAAGCTCAATCGGGCAGACCTTATTCGTGTCTTGTTTTGCGGGAAAATGGATATTGAAGACGTGCCAGCTCTGGCGCAACTTGCTAATAACGACAGATTAGTACCCCCGAAATTTATGCCGCCATGGGTAAAAGACCTAAGGTTCCTCGTTAGCTACATGGCGTATTCGGCTTTTCTTAATCAGGTGAAACTGCCAGGGTTTCAGGCTTACTATGCCGAAGAGTTGAATGATGTTCCGGTTATTTGGGACTTCGCTGATGGTAGTAATTAGCATTGGTGTTTTTATTCTCTTCCCTGTTCTCACTCGAACTAATTTCAAACTCTACCGAGACGGTGGTGCAATCCCAATTTCCTTGCCTAAGACGGTTAACAATTCATATATCGCTGAAGCCTTATGAGCGTCAGGGACACCTCCTAAAATTCCTCTCAAGTCTTTTGGCAAGTGTTCCATAGGTTCACCATCTTCCATAAAAGCAAATTTTGAGAATAGATGACTCCAGACCATTCTTTGATTGGCAGATAAACCTCTGAATGCCATCATTGCGTGGCTCATTGCGGCAAATTGATTAGATACCTGTGACGATTGCTGAGACCACCAATAGTTTACAAGCATATTTAATGGTGCTTTGGCAGTTACGTTGTGCCACCATCCGAACGGAATATAAATCGCATCTCCTGGCATAAGGGTGGCTGTTTGTGCGACTTCTAAGGCGGTCTTAAATTTGGGGTGAGCCTCAAAGTCTGGTTGCTCCAAATTGGTCAAGCTCATAAAGACGCCAGCAGGCGCTGTTTCGAGAGGCCCTACGTAAAGGTTTGAGAGTTGGTCTGGTGGAAATAAGACAATTTCTCTCTGCCCTAGCACGCACACAGCAATGTTTTCGTTACAGTCAAAATGGGTTTGCACTCTCGTTTTTCCACCAATCCAAGCTCGCGCTGGAATAGATTCATCAACTAAAAAAAGCTTATTGTCTTTAGAGAAAGTCTTGAAATGCTCATCTACTGGAACAGATTGAATATAGCGTAGGCGTTTGTCGGGGGGCGCTAGCAATGTTTCTAATGCTAAGCTTGCCGTTTCTTCTAAAGGCTTAAAGTTTTGCGACCTTAAATCTTCTGAGTAAAAGAACCTTCCTTTTTTTTCAGTGTTTTTAACAAGAGTCCCTTGTGTCTTTCCTGTGTCCATATCGCTCAAATAATTGAAGAGTGTGCGAGGGCCTTTCTTTCCATGTCGGACAGCGGGCCAGTCGTTCGCCAAACCTTTCATCACGACAGGCTTTGCTTCTTGGAGAATTATAGACTCAAATTCTTTTCTACTGGGTGGGTCAATAAATGGGATTGGAAGGAAAGTGCGAGTCATTATTGGAGTACTTTACACACGGATAGTTTTTTTCAAATTCTTTTTATCGGCTATGGAAATGGCCACTCCAAATTAAACAAGCATGGCATCCGTTACGGCGTTTAAAACCATCCGGCCTTGCTTTGTCGCCTTTAGCGTATCGCCACGCTGTTCAAGCAAATCCATGTCTATAAGTGAATTGAGTTTTTCAGCGTTTAGAGCCCCACCGCTTATGCGTTGATACCGCTCTAACGAAAGCCCTTCTTTGATCCGTAGGCCCATAAGGACATATTCTTCGGCCCAGCTTTCAGCACTTAATGTATCTTTCGTGTCTAGGCCGTGTCCTTTTTGAGCGACTGATTGGATGTATGCCGTTGGGGTGAGAGCGGCGATTGTGGCCAATTTTTCGCTGTTTCGAGTTAGTCGACCATGTGCGCCTGGCCCAACCCCGACATAATCATAGCCCCGCCAATAGGCCAGATTGTGTTGCGATTGATGATCTTTTTTAGCGAAATTTGAGACTTCGTAATGCTCGAAACTATCATTAGTTAGTCGCTGCATGACATATTCAAAAAAGTCTGCGCTTTCGTCTTCGCAAACAGCGCGTTTTTGCCCACGGGATTCAGCCTTTTCAAAGGCCGTGCCGGCTTCGATGGTGAGTTGGTAGGTGGAGATATGCTGAACGCTCAAATCTAAAAGTGTTTGTAAGTCGTGAGATAAATCTGCCGAAGTCTGCCCGACCCAACCGAAAATGAGATCGGCAGAGACGGACGCAAATATAGATGTGGCGTGTTTCAGCGCTTGCTTCGCTTGGTCGCCGTTATGATCTCGGCCTAAAAATTTCAGCGCGTTATTATTAAAGGTCTGCACTCCCATGGAGAGACGAGTGAGTCCTGCGTCTCGGTAGCCCTGCCATTTCGCAAGGTCTGCATCATTTGGATTGGCCTCCAACGCTATTTCAGTTTCAGCAGGGAGACCCCAAAGCGCATCAACCTTTTGTATGAGCGTTAAAATTTCATCTGGCGACAAGAGGGAAGG
>CAYGSV010000025.1:0-16960 GCA_964352635.1 uncultured Algimonas sp. | reverse complement strand
TTGGCTATGGGTAATGCGTTTTTGCTCCAAGGCGGTGATTGCGCCGAGAGTTTTAAAGAATTCCATCCGGATAACCTCCGCGATATGTTCCGAGTGATGATGCAAATGGCCGTGGTCTTGACCTATGGTGCGGGGCAACCTGTTGTGAAAGTGGGTCGGATTGCGGGGCAATTTGGTAAACCACGCAGTTCACCCGTCGAAGAGCGTGAAGGCATAACGCTCCCGAGTTATCGTGGCGATAATATCAACGGTATGGAGTTCTCTCCCGAAAGCCGTATTCCTGACCCCGTGCGCTTGCTTAAAGCTTATGGTCAAAGTGCGGCGACCTTGAACTTGTTACGTGCTTTTTCAACAGGCGGTTATGCGAACCTTCGTAATATCCACCAATGGAATTTAGGTTTTGTTGAAGGCTCTAAAACCAATGAGAAATACAAAGCCACGGCGGAGAAGATTTCCGATGCCATGGACTTTATGGAAGCCTGCGGCGTGACGCCGAAAACGACGCCGCAAATGGCGCAGACGGATTACTACACCTCTCACGAAGGACTTTTGCTCGGTTATGAAGAAGCGATGACTCGTATCGATAGCACCTCTGGTCGGTGGTTTGACACGTCGGCGCATATGCTCTGGATTGGTAATCGCACACGTCAGCTCGATCATGCGCATGTAGAATTTTTCCGCGGTATCGAAAACCCGATTGCGATGAAAGTCGGTGAGGGGCTAGAGCCTGATGAATTAATGGGCTTATTAGACGTATTGAACCCGTCCAATGAAGCGGGGCGCATTACGCTCATCGCGCGTTATGGCCATGACAAGGTTGCAAAAGGCCTGCCGTCACTAGCGCGCGCGATTAAGCGTGAAGGGCGTCACGTGGTTTGGTCTTGTGACCCGATGCATGGCAATACGATTAAGACGGAAACGGGCTATAAGACTCGCCCATTTGATAATATCCTTAGTGAAGTCAAAGGTTTCATGCAGGTTCTTCATTCCGAAGGATGCTGGCCGGGGGGCGTACATTTTGAAATGACAGGGCAAAATGTGACGGAATGTGTCGGCGGCGGAGCACAAATGGTGCGCGAGGAAGATCTCTCATCGCGCTATCACACACATTGCGACCCACGCCTTAATGCGACGCAAGCTTTGGAATTGGCCTTCTTGATTGCGGAAGAGTTAAAAAGCTACCGTAAAGAAGAGGGTGCGCGATTAGCGAGTTAATCTTTGATCCTGAGGGGCTAAGGATTAGCCGCTTTATGCGCCTCTATAATTTCCACGATGTCTGGAATAGTCGTCAGCAAAGAGACTATCATTGATGTAACCTGCGCAAGCGTGAGCGTAATAATAATTAATAGAGAGATGACGAATGACATCCCTATACGGGTTCCTTTGTCGCAATGAGCATAAGCACCGCGATAGGCGGTTATCCAATAGACTGCGAACAGCAAAAGGATCGAACTCATTGATGCGATCATGTATGCTGTGCCCTTGAGAGGTACAAATAGAAATGTGGTTATGAGCCCAACTAATGTTCCAGGAACAATGATAGCAAAGATAAAACGAACGCGAGCAATATAGGGAAGCTTACGTTCCCACCCGCGAAAGATGAATCCTAAAAGGCACATAAAAGCGATGAAGAAAAAAGGATAAATGAATATCCAATTTTTGAACATCGCTTTACCAGCCTCAACCAAATCATAACCTGAAAAGTCAATGATGTCATTTTGGGCTTCTGCGCCGCGATTGACACCTTCCGTAATTGAGCCTGCGAGTTGACGAAACATTGCCGTCATTTCGCTGCTCTCACTGGCCCAAATAAATTGAAGGCCAATCATAATCGTCATCAAGCCAATCCACATACGCATAGATGGCCAATGACGGCCTTGCCAATCGGGTGTGAGGGCGGCTTTGAAATAATCTGCGGGGTCTGTAATAAGCGTCCCGAGGCTTTTTAATCCCATGATATTGATGCCGATAAGATCATAAAGAAACTCATCACGACCCAATGGATGATTGACGTTTAGGTCTTCAGCTAGTTTTGTTTCCGTAAGATTATCAATATTCATAATTATACCCCGCCCAATATGGTTAAAACAAAGCACAAAAAAACCGATAGGGGAATAACCCTATCGGTCAAATCTAATAAACGTGGGAGGTTTAATTAGAGATCTTTAAGCGCAGCAGAGGCTTTGAACTGAGCCGACGTTTTCGCCTTACTCATCATCATTTTACCTGTAGCAGGGTTACGCATTTCACGGCTTTCGCGGTGCTTTGCAACGAACTGACCAAAGCCTGGAATTGCGACGTTTGATCCGTCACCTTTTTTCATTTCGCCTACAACAACTTCACAAAAAGCATTGAGAAATTCACCGGCGGCGGCCTGTGTTGAATCAGTATGGCTCGCAATTGCGCTGACAAGTTCTTTTTTGTTCATTTTGGTTCTCCCTATGGAATTCTGCACATTTCCGTATGAAAAAGTACGTTATGTCGCAGAGTAAGGGTTTTGATTAACGAGTCATTAAAAACCGCCGTTTTCGGCGGTATTATGGGGTTTTTGTAAAGAATCTCGGGCGTTTCCCCTTTATTTGCGTCTGTCTTTTCCCAAATTCTGCGCGATTTCGCCCAAAAACCTATGATTTACGCCGAATCGTTAATCCCTGATTCTCTGCTGACAAACGCTCTCAAACCCGCCAAAGACAGACTATGAAACAAGACAGTATTAAAGTTGGATTGGTCGGTGCGGGCGTTTTTGGCGGTTATCACGCCAATAAACTAACGACCTTGGAACGTGTGGAATTTGTTGGTGTCTTTGACCCTGATATTGCCCGTTCGTCTGATCTCGCTAAAAAACATGACGTCTCTGCTTTCCCAAAAGCGGAGGCTTTGTTTGCGGAATGCGAAGCGGTCGTTATTGCCTGTCCCGCGATTTATCATGGAGAGATGGCCATCGCCGCTTTGAAAGCGGAGCTGCACGTCTTGGTCGAAAAACCCATTGCAACGAACGTAGTTGACGCCGATACGATTGTCGGCCTCGCGAAGGATAAGAACCGCATCGTGCAGGTCGGACATCAAGAGCGCTTCGTGATCCGCGCTATTGGTTTGGATAATGTCTCGGAAACCCCTGAAAACATTATCGCAATAAGAAATACGCCTTATTCCATCCGCGGTACAGATACATCTGTTACACTCGACCTCATGAGCCATGATATAGATGTGTGTTGTATGTTGATGAAAGAAACCCCCGAAACAGTGACAGGGTCATCCGAGTCTGTGAAGTCAGACACGCCAGATCGTGCGCGGGCTGAATTGAACTTTGAGAAGGGCAGTGCGATATTATCAGCGAGCCGTGTTGAAGACGCCGTGACGCGCCAAATGACGCTGAAATATCCGAGCGGCACAGTCATAATCGACTTTGTAGCGAAAACGCTCCAACATAATACACCGTTTGACCTCAATGCTGATTTCGGAAGTGATGCAAGCGCAGCGGATAGCCTCGGCGCGGCGACGCAGAGTTTCATATCCGCTATTCTCAACGCAACGCCTGTGAGCGTGAGCGCGCAAGACGGATTAAATGCGGCCCGCATCGCGCTGCAAATAGACGGAGAGGCCTAGCCATGAAGCGTATCATAATCGGTATAATCTTGGCCCTCGTTTTGGGCCTCGGTATTTTTCTGGCGTTTAATGCCGCAAAGATAACCCGCCTGATGACGGTCAATAGTTTGTTTGACCAAGATAAGATCGTCGAAAACTTCTCTAATATGGATGCGGCCTTCTTGCACCGTGACCTCATAATTGGCGAACCCCAGCCTTGGCCCGAAGATATTCAAGACTTGCCCGAAACCGTTACTATCGCAGATAAGACTCGCGCCCTCTCAGGTATTCTCGAAGAATTGGAAACGACCGCTCTGGTTATCATCAAAGACGGCAAACTCATCCATGAGAGCTATTACAAAGGCACTGATAAAGACGATCTGCGGATTAGTTGGTCTGTCGCCAAATCCTTTATGTCAGGCCTTTATGGACAGGCCTTAGAAAGCGGCCAGATTGAAAGCCTTGATGATGCGGCTGATAAATATGTGCCGTCTCTGAAAGGCTCGGCTTATGAAGGCGTGAGCCTTCGCAATATCCTGAATATGAGTAGCGGTGTAGTCTTTGATGAAAACTACATGGATCCCAAATCCGACATCAATGATATGGGTCGCGTCTTGGGGCTTGGTGGCTCTATGGATAAATATGCCGCGACCTTAAAAGAGAGCTATTACGAGCCCGGCACGAATTGGCAATATGTTTCTATCGATACCCATGTGGCGGCTATGGCTTTGCGCGCCGCGACAGGGAAAACTTTGCATGAGCTGTTTGAGGAGGCCTATGGCGCGCATTTAGGCTTCGGCAAATCGCCGTTTTATCTGACAGACGGCAAAGACGTGGCGTTTGCTTTGGGTGGATTAAACCTTCGCACGCGCGATTACGCCAAATTCGGGCAATTATTCCTGCAAGACGGTATGTGGAAAGGCGAGCAAATCATTCCTGCGGATTGGGTGGAAGACTCAACGACCAACCACGCGCCGATATTCCACCCCGAACGCGGGACGGGCTATGGTTATCAATGGTGGGTGCCGATGCCGCAAACAGGACCGCATAAAGGCGACTTCTTCGCCGTCGGTATTTACGGGCAATATATATATGTGAACCCCACCCATAATATCGTCATCGCCAAAAATGGGGCGCACAGAACATTCACGCAAGCCGGCACGAGTGGGCAGACGTCGATAGAGGATAATGTCGATATGTTTCGGAGTTTAGCTGAACACTATCAGGGGAAATTAGAGATCTCGTTAGGAGAAATTCGAAGTAATACTGCCGATAAGCTAGGTGGAGTAGTTTTAGATACTAGTTTGATCGTGGCCGCAGAATTACCAAAAAACAGAAAAGAATGGATAAAAGTGATATCAGATATTGAAGCAGGTATAATAAATCCAAAAGTAATAGTCGCAATGACAAATGGGCAGATGCCTGAGGACTTAGATAGTAAACTAGTTCGTCAGAAGTTTGATCAATTATATGCCGATTACCCTAATAATATTGACTGGCCAGATGACGTAAAGAAAATCCGTGATGAAATGCTAGAAGAAATCCAGAAACAACGACTTTTGGAACCGATTGAATAATTAAGTTTGCAAAGCTAAACCCACGCCATGACAACAACTCTTAAAATTGCCTCTGCTCAACTCAACCCAACTGTTGGGGCTTTAGAGGCCAATATCGACCTTGCCAAAGACGCCTTTGAGCGAGCGAAAGCGGATGGTGCGGATATTCTGGTTCTGCCTGAACAACTTATCATCGGCTACCCTGCCGAAGACCTTGTTCTGAAACCTGCCGCTGTCGAGGATTGCCGCGCTTTGGCGGAAGAGTTTGCCAAGCTGACCAAAGACGGGCCTGCGGTCGTGTTCAACCTGCCATGGATGGATGAAGGGAAGCTCTATAACGCCGCGTTATTTATGCGGGACGGTGAAATTACCGATGTTCGCAAAAAACATCATTTGCCGAATTACGGCGTGTTTGATGAGGCCCGTATTTTTACGCGAGGGCCATTGCCTGACCCTATCGAGTTCAAAGGTATAAAAATCGGCATCCCGATTTGCGAAGACCTTTGGCAAGAAGGGGTGGCCGCTCATTTGAAAGACCAAGGCGCAGAAATTATGATTTCGCCCAATGGGTCACCTTGGCGTCGCACGGCTTTGACCGAACGTACCGAAGCCTTGGGCGCGAAAGTGTTTAATGAGGGCTTGCCCCTAATTTACGTCAATCAAGTGGGCGGGCAGGATGAACTTGTCTTTGACGGCTCGAGTTTCGCCATGAGTGCGGCAGGTGCGATTGTGCAATCGCTCAAGAGCTTTGTGCCGGATTACGATATATCGACGTGGCAAAAAGAGGCTCATAAATGGGTGTGTAAAAAAGCCAAACTAGAAGCCCAATTGACGGGCTACGAAGCCGACTGGCGTGCCGCGTGTTTAGGTCTCGGTGATTACGTCAATAAAAATGGGTTTAAGCAAATCGTCCTTGGCATGTCGGGCGGGATTGATAGTGCTATGGCGGCGATTTTTGCCGTAGACGCGCTCGGCCCAGACCGCGTTTGGTGCGTGATGATGCCGACCAAATATACAAGTTCTGACTCCGTCGAAGATGCCAAAGCTTGCGCCAAGCGTTTGGGGTGTCGTTACGATGTTATCCCGATAAAGCCCGCTATTGATGCGTTCCACGAGATGCTAGACCCGTTTTTTGCGGATACCAGAGCGGATACAACAGAAGAAAATATCCAATCACGGGCGAGGGCGCTTACCCTCATGGCGCTGTCTAATAAATTTGGGCCGATGTTGGTGACGACGGGGAACAAATCTGAAATGGCCGTTGGCTATGCCACGCTTTATGGCGATATGTGCGGGGGATATAATCCGCTGAAAGACCTTTATAAGACTGAAGTTTTTGCCCTGGCTGAATGGCGCAATAATCATAACCCCGTAGATTTACTGGGCCCTAAAAACCCTATTCCAGAGCGTATCATTACGAAGCCACCCTCTGCGGAACTGCGCGATGATCAGAAAGATAGCGATAGCCTACCTGAATATGATGTTTTGGACGATATTCTGCGGGGCTTAATCGACGAAGAATGTTCAGTAGAAACATTACTTGATCGTGGTCACACGATAAAAGATGTGACGCGGATTCAGCATTTGCTTTATATCGCGGAATATAAACGTCGACAGGCGCCACCGGGTGTGAAAATAGGGCCGAAGAATTTTGGGCGCGATCGTCGCTATCCCATCACAAACCGTTATCGGGATAAAGTCCCGACACAAAAAGAGACTTAAGATGTCAGCCAATACTTCAGTACGCGTTAGATTTGCGCCGTCCCCGACCGGAAAGCTCCATGTCGGTAATGTCCGTACCGCCCTTATGAACTGGCTATTCGCCAAGAAGGAAGGCGGGACGTTTATTTTGCGGATTGACGACACGGATTTGGAACGCAGCACGAATGATTATGAAAACGGCATTCGCGAAGACCTGACGTGGTTGGGGCTCGACTGGCAAGAGACATTCAACCAATCGCATCGTTTTCCGATGTATGAAGAGGCGGCGACAAAGCTGAAAGAAGCAGGACTTTTATATCCCTGTTACGAAACAGCGGATGAGCTTGACCGTCAGCGTAAATTACAACGCGTGCAAAGTAAGCCCCCTGTTTATAATCGCGGAGCGTTATCGCTCACAGATGAGGATATTGCCAAATTAGAAGCAAGCGGACGCAAGCCGCATTGGCGGTTTAAGCTGTCTGGTAATCCTGTCACTTGGACGGATGTTGTCCGCGGCGAACAAACAATTGAAACGGCGTCGATTTCGGATCCCGTTTTAATCCGCGCGGATGGCTCATTTCTTTATACGTTGCCGAGTGTTGTCGATGATATTGAAGCCGAGATTACTCATGTTATTCGCGGTGAAGATCATGTGACCAATTCAGGCGCACAGATTGAAGTATTTCAGGCGCTCTCTAATCACTTGCCGCGCTTTGCTCATACACCGTTACTCGTGGGGGCAGATGGCAAAGGGCTGTCGAAACGCTTGGGCTCGCTCTCTATGGATCAATTGCGAGAACAATTTATTGAGCCGCTCGCTATTTGCTCTCTTTTGGGGAAAATCGGCACGTCTGATCCGATTGAAGCCCGTCCGTCTTTGGATGTTTTGGTCGAAGAGTTTAGCTTTGATAAAATCGGTCGTGCGCCTGCGCGTTTTGACGAAGATGAGCTTCGCTTAATCAATGGCCGTTTATTGCACGGTACGGATTATGCCGATGTGAAAGACCATCTCGAGCATATGGGTGTGGCTGGCGGTGAAGCCATGTGGCTCGCTATTCGCGGGAATGTGGAAACATTGTCGGATGCGGCCGTCTGGTCAACGACACTCTATGCGCCTGCGCCGGGTATCATTGAAGATGAGGATAAAGAGTTTTGTGCCGCCGCGGCAAAGCTATTGCCTGTCGAAGTTGACGGTTCAACTTGGAGTCCTTGGTTGGCTGCGGTCAAAGAAGCGACAGGCCGCAAAGGGAAGGGGCTGTTCATGCCACTTCGCCGCGCGCTTACGGGTATGGATCATGGTCCAGAAATGGGCCCACTTTTGGCCCTTATGGGTGCGGAGAAAGCAAGGCTACGTTTACAAGGCGAGATTGGCTAATCACGAAACTGTGTGAGGGTGTGAGCCGATAGTGTGTAGGAATGTCGCACACTGTCGGATATTCCCGCCCAAAATTTAATGGAGGGCCTCATGCCAAAACTACTTAAACCTGCGCTACTCTTTACGCGCCTCTCAATTTTTTACTTTCTCCTGCCTTGGCAGTTAATGCGGTTTATGTCTCCAGACTCCGCAAAAGGTATTGCGTCGAAATATTACCACGTATCAAATTTACCTGACAGCGTAGGATTGGCCATTGGTGTGTTTTGGATGGTTTTACTTATCGCTTTCCTAACAGGATTCAAAAAATCCATCAGCTATTTACTTGTTCTTATTTTGCATGCCGGTGCCATCTTATTGAGCATTAAGCACTATATTATCTTCACGGACAGCTTAAATCAGCTATTTTTGGCCGCTATTCCAGTTATTGGCGCCATGCTCTTGCTCTATATCTTGCGTGAAGAAGATACGTTGCTAAGTCTGCAAGGAAAACTAGGTTAGACTATTGTTGGCCCATAAATTTCTGGATGTGGGAACGGAAGTTTATGGGCCAAGCTATAGTCAGATAGCGAATGAAATTTGCTATCAGTGTTGCCATGGAAGTTAAGTCATAAACCAAGCAACGCTAAGTCTATAGCGGTCTTGTCGAGCGCTGTCATTATAAAAAACACCATAATAGTGTATTATATTTTCATTAAATCGGCGATTCTTGAGTGGTTTTTTAAGACTCTACAATCCGAGTTCAGAAACGCCGCGTATCTATAATGTTACAGAGGTTCACGGTCCCTGAACCTCTTAACTGGAAATCTTATCCCCTTAAGATATTCCCTTCTTACTAAAGCGCCCCGGTGAAAATCGGCGGCGCTTTTTCTTTGTTCATTTGCGAAAAATCAGCCGACGCCAAAGTGGATCTAAAATCAACATAGCGGCAATAACAAGCGCACCCCAAATCCAATGCGCGCCTTTTATCCAAAGCCAAATGAAGAGAACAAAAAGGAGGGGGTAAAAGAGAAAGTTCCAATAGGCGATTAATATGGCTTTGAGCGTTTTCACTCTAAATCTCTCGGTAGTAAAAGCTCAACAATCTTCCAATTATCAGGGCTGAACCAATTCTCCGAAAGCGGTTTAATGGATTTAAAGACCGCACAAGCCGCCGTCGGAAAATCATGCTCACGCTTGGTCATATAATAATAAAGCCCACCCCATCCTGGATTATGACCAAGTAACATGAGATTTTGTGTCGGCGCATCGACAGCTTCACAGGCTTTAATCACGACATCAGGACTCGCGTGGTAAAAGTCGGGATTGTAATTGATGGTCTGCGCGCCCGGTATTGCGCGGATTAATCGCATCGCCGTTTCACGCGTGCGTTTCGAATCGGAACTCCAGATAATATCAGGCGCATAGCCTTTAGCGGTGAGGACTTCACCCATAAGGGTCGCTGCTTTTTGTCCGCGTTTATTAAGCGGTCGTTCGTGATCTGTCAGCGAGCCATCCGACCAAGAGGATTTCGCATGGCGCATTAATGTGAGGTAAAGCGGGGTTTGGCTCATAGGACTATCTAACGCCTATGAGTCAATTTATCTACTTCATTGTATAAACAATACCTAAGCGGCTGATTGTGTCGGTTTTCTCGCGACCTTCGGGCACATTGCTGTGATTTTCCACTCGGAAAGACGCGCGTAAACTGATGTTCTCCCAAAGCTTGGAATTGATGCCTGCTTCATTCGTGATGTAAGTATCAGAGGACGAATAAAGAAGTTCTGTATCATTTTGAAAAGACACATTGTCATTAAAGGTGTGATCAAAATCAGAGGAGAGGCGACCCGCTAACTCTGTTTTTGTGCGGGAGGCCAAACCTGAAGGGTCACCTGCTTTCAATCGTGCTTTCTGCTCCCGATAACCAAGGCCTGTTTCTAAGCGCAAGGTTGTTGGGTCTTCTTCTAGGACTTGGTAGCCAAATCCACTGCCAAGGAATAAGCCTTGTTTAAAGGCGCCAAAATCATCGCTGAAATAATCTGCGTTGCTAAAGAAATAGAGGCGTTCATTAATATCACGGTCGAGTTGATAACCGATG
Organism: uncultured Algimonas sp.; assembly: GCA_964352635.1. Classification (GTDB taxonomy): domain Bacteria; phylum Pseudomonadota; class Alphaproteobacteria; order Caulobacterales; family Maricaulaceae; genus Litorimonas. Next base: position 6,669 of record CAYGSV010000025.1, on the reverse strand, counting down.
GCATAACGGCTCTTGTTCGTGGCGCCATTTGCACGACCATAAACGGCTGAGGTTTTAAAGGAATGACGCCAGTTCTCTGTTGCCGCCGCGAGCTTGAGGCCCAGCCCCAAATTCGATGTATCTGTGTTTCCAGTCGTTACAGCACCATCCAACGAGATTTCGCCCGTTACGCCCTCAACAAATTGAGCGTGAGCGGAAATAGAAAAACTGGCCCAAACAAGACCGGATATAAATAGGGAACGTAACATGAAAAACTCGCGAGATTGATCCCGCGAGTAATGGCTTAAATATAGTAAATACGTGGTAAACAGCTGTTAAATAAACGTATTTTATTATCTAAGATTAATTATTTCATTGTATAAACAATGCCGACACGTGTGATTGTGTCTGTTTTCTCAATCCCAATAGCGACATCTGTATTGTGCTCAACACGGAAAGACGTGCGTGCGGCGAGATTGCCCGCGATTTGCGCGGTAATGCCAATCTCATTCCAGATATTGGTATTGCTTGACGCATAAGTCACTTCTGTGTCGTTATAAGCCGAGACATTGTCGTTAAGCACCCAGTCCAAGTCAGAGAATGCGCGTCCTGCGAGTTCATCAAAACGTGCGCCTTCGGTACCTTGCGCCTGTTGTTCGCGGTATCCAAGGCCAGCCTCGAGGTTCCATGTGATAGGCCCTTCGACTATGGCTTTGTAACCCAAGCCTGTTCCAACGAAATACCCTTCTTGGAATGCACCAAAATCATCGCTGAAATAATCTGCATTACCATAGACATAGAGGCGGTCATTCAGGTGGCGATCAATTTGATAGCCAAGATTATAGCGTTTTTTGTTTGTTTCATCATCTGCTTCGCCAAGATCAGCCGCCGCCGTGAATTTATGTGTCCAGGTTTCACCGACTTTATCAAGTTTGAGACCAAAGCCGATATCTGTTGTGTCTGTGTTACCCGTTGTCTTTGACCCTGCGAGTGATGCTTCGCCAAGCCAGCCGTCAAAAATTTGCGCCTGCGCTGAGCTCGCGATCAGTGTCATTGCGAGGATGCTCGCTGTTGCTAAATATTTCACTCTCATCTCCTTTTGATGTGAATTATGGGGGCGGCCTTTAAGGAATTAGGGTGAATGATTTATGAATAAGAAATCTTTGTAATGCCGTGTTCATGCGGTTTACGCCTCGCACGACACAGACTATAGCAAGCGAAATTCAACGAGTAGCGACACCATGCACGACATCAAAGCCTTACGCGAAAACCCTGATATGTATGACGCCCTCTGGGCGAAGCGAGGGATGGAGCCGCAGACTAAAAAAATCATCGATCAGGATAAATTAATCCGTAAAGCCCAACAAGTTGTGCAAGAAGCCGAGGCCGCGCGGAACAAAAGCTCCAAGCTGATTGGCCAAGCTATGGCGAAAGGCGACAAAGAAGAAGCTGAACGCCTCAAGACCGAAGTGGCCGGTGCGAAAAACGTCATTGCCGCAATGGGCGCGCAAGTCGATAGCGAAAAAGCGATGTTGGAAAACCTGCTGGCGAGCCTTCCAAACCTGCCGTTTGAAGATGTACCAAATGGTGAGAGTGAAGATGAGAACGTAGAGATTGCCAAATGGGGCGAACCAAAGACGTTTGCTTTTGAACCTAAAGACCACGCTGACCTTGGTGAAACGCTTGGTCTGATGGATTTTGAAACCGCTGCCAAAATGAGCGGGAGCCGCTTTGTTGTCTTGAGCGGGGCGCTCTCTCGCCTCGACCGCGCTTTGGCCGCTTTCATGCTTGATATGCAAACGGGTGAGGGATTTGAGGAAACGACTCCACCTTTTCTCGTTTGGGATAAAGCGCTTTACGGAACGGGTCAGTTGCCGAAATTTGCCGAGGACCTATATCGCGCAGGAGAGGATCATTTCCTTATCCCAACGGCGGAAGTTTCGCTGACCAATACAGTGCGTGAGAGCATTTTGGAGGCGGACGCTTTGCCGAAGCGTATGACAGCCCATACGCCGTGTTTCCGTTCCGAAGCGGGTTCCGCTGGTCGCGACACCAAAGGCATGATCCGTCAGCACCAATTTAACAAAGTAGAATTGGTCTCTATTTGTCATCCTGATGAGTCAGAGGCCGAGCATAAAAATATGCTGCGTTGTGCAGAGGCGGTTTTGCAAAAACTAGACCTACCTTATCGCGTGGTGGAACTCTGCACAGGCGACCTTGGTTTTGGCGCACGTCGAACTTTTGACATTGAAGTATGGCTCCCGAGCCAAGAGACCTATCGCGAAATTAGCTCCATCTCTAACTGCGGTGATTTCCAAGCCCGCCGTATGCAAGCCCGCTACAAACATGCGGAAAAAGACAACCGTTTTGTCCATACGTTGAACGGCTCTGGCTTGGCTGTCGGGCGAACACTCGTGGCTGTTTTAGAGAATTACCAAAACGAAGACGGCACAATTACTGTGCCTGAAGCCCTCGTGCCGTATATGGGTGGATTAAAGGTCATTGGGTAAAAGACTGAAGAAAGGTTTTTTATACCACTCAACCTGTTGAATACGGATGAATGGAGGCAGGACAGTATGATCCGCATTTAGCCTTCGAAAATCACACATCTTTTCAGTCGTTTATCAATAAAACATATCTTTCAATCCACACTCCCTTATCTGCGTTTATCCTGACGAGGTTCCGCTCTCATTGGGCCTAATCGATCGTTGGTTTAGGAGAGTGGATGACATGCGTCGTTTAAAGACCAGAGGGGTAACGGCCTTTGGACACTGAGGCGGCCTGACGTGAGCCCCCCTCAGCCAAAAGCTCAGCGGGACCGTCAGTGGAGAAACATGTCACTGCGAGGCACGGCGTGCCAAAAATTGATGCGGGCGCATCAATTTAACGACGTGCCGAAACCCTATGGGTTTCGGTATTCAAGGCCACACGTGAGTGGGGTTGTAAAAAGTAACTCTATATTCGGTTCCCACCTTCAGCCCTACACCTCGCAGACAGCCCAAATTCTCCAAGACGACCCAGATATAACCAGGCAAAATATAGAAATAAATCAATATGTGACGTATGAATTGAAGAGAAATATCGCTAATGAGCAGTATGAGAATCCTCCTGACGAATGATGATGGTGTACGAGCACCAGGTATGGCCGTTTTGCGGCGTATTGCGGCAGAATTGTCGGATGATGTTTGGGTGTGTGCGCCTGATAGTGAACAATCTGCGGCGTCTCGCGGGGTCTCTCTCCATAACCCTGTGCGTTTGAAAAAGCTCGACGAGAGGCTTTATTCTGTAACGGGTACGCCAACCGATAGTGTGATCGTGGGGCTCAAAGACTTACTCGCCGATAATCCACCAGACCTCATTCTATCAGGCGTTAATCGCGGGCAAAACCTCGCAGAAGACATTACATTTTCTGGTACGGTTGCGGGGGCACTTCAGGGTATGCAGATGGGTATTCCTTCGATTGCGCTATCTTTGGCACGCGGGTTTCAAGGCGCAATGAGCTTGCCATGGGAAACGGCCGAGGCACATGGGCCAGATGTGATTAGACAGCTATTGAAGGCGGGGTGGCCCAAGGCGGTCGTGCCGAATGTGAATTTCCCTGACACACCCGTAGACGGTGTGAAAGGTATCCAAATTACGCGCCAAGGCCATCGTGATTTCCAAATGACAGGTGTCGAGAAGCGCGATTATCCGCGCGGCGGGCACTATTTCTGGCTGACTTATGGGGCCAAGAAGTCCAATCCACCAGCAGGGACAGACCTACGGGCGATTTATGATGGCTATATTTCTATCACGCCTTTGCATACAGATTTGACGCATTTCGAGACTTTGGATGAAATGTCACGTGCAATTGGTGAGTAATGGTTGAGGCCTCTTATGTTTGATCCGGGCTTAATCGATATGGTGATGCGCCTTCGCGGGAAGGGCATTTCGGACAACAATGTTTTACGCGCGATTGAACAAACACCGCGGAAGCGATTTGTCCCTGCTGAGAGCGTGGACAAAGCCTATGATGAACAATCCCTGCCGATAGCCTGTGGTCAAACAATCACTGCGCCTTGGGTTGTTGGCTTAATGCTACAGAGCCTTCGCGTTTCTAAAGATCATAAGGTGTTAGAGATAGGTGTGGGCAGTGGATATCAAACTGCCATACTCTCGCGTCTTAGCAAGCGTGTCTATACCGTTGAAAGATATAAGATTTTGATAAAAGAGGCTGAGGCGCGACTGTCGAATTTAAACATCGTGAATACGGTTATGCGTCATGGAGACGGACGCTATGGTTGGGCAGGGCAAGCACCATTTGACCGGATTATTTTGGGCTGTGCTACCCGTGCCGCGCCGCCTATGTTGCTCGAACAACTGGCGCCGGGCGGCGAAATGATTGCTGTTGTTGATGAACAGCTTATGCGGTTTTCCAAGGCACGGTCAGTGGTCAGCGAAGAAACGCTGATGCCGCTCAAGCTCGATATGATAGAGCCGGGTAAGTCGCGCACGTTATAGGAGATTATTATGGCCGATATTCAACATCATGGATTTCACTATATCGAGCTACCCTCCACGGATAATGCGGCGATGAAGGCCTTTTATGGCGAGGTGTTCGGCTGGACGTTCCAAGATTACGGCTCGACCTATGTGGCTATTCATGGGGCAGGCGTTGAGGGTGGTTTTGATGCAGCCAGTGAGCGTAAACCAAGTGACCAAGGCGCATTGGTTATTATTTATTCCGAAGACCTCGAATCGTCAGAAGAGGCTGTGAAAAATGCGGGTGGCGAGATTACCCTACCTGTATTTGGCTTTCCGGGCGGACGCCGTTTTCACTTTAAAGACCCGAGCGGCAATGAATTAGGCATTTGGACAATCGTTGAGGACTAAAGCGCTCCGATTGCCCTTTAAAAAGGCCAATCAGTTCTATAGAGAGACCTTTGATATTTATCCCACGTAAGCCAAAATAAGAATGAGTAACATGACAAAGACAGCCGACATAATCTACACCATCGTTGACGAAGCGCCTGAATTGGCCCGCAATTCTCTTTTGCCTATCATTACGGCTTTTGCTGATGCGGCGGATATCAGAGTTGAAACGCGGGATATATCCTTGGCCGGTCGGATTTTGTCACTCTTCCCAGACCTTTTATCAAATGAACAGCGTATCTCGGATGATTTGGCGGAGCTAGGGCAGCTCGTCAAAACGCCAGATGCGAATGTAATCAAGCTGCCGAACATCTCGGCGTCCGTGCCGCAGTTACAAGAAGCGATTAAAGAGCTGCAATCCCAAGGCTATCCTATTCCAGACTATCCGACGGACCCGCAATCAGACGCGGAGAAAGCCGTGCGTGCGAAATATGATAAGATTAAAGGCTCTGCCGTGAACCCTGTACTGCGTGAAGGTAATTCTGATCGCCGTTCTGCCAAAGCGGTGAAGGCTTATGCCAAACTTAACCCGCACCGTATGGGTGAGTGGACGACAGACAATAAGACCACAGTCGCGTCGATGCCGGGCAATGATTTCTTCGCTAATGAGACGTCTGTGACGATTACAGCCGCACAAGCGGGCGGGGCGAAGATTGTCTTCACTGATACATCTGGCAATGAAACGGTTCTGAAAGACGGATTGTCCTATGAAGAAGGCACAATCGTTGACGGTACGTTCATGTCGGCCAAAGCTTTGCGTGCTTACATCAAAGAAGAAGTTGCCTCCGTCGAGCCGGGTGTTTTGTTCTCAGTCCACCTCAAAGCCACAATGATGAAGGTGTCTGACCCGATTATCTTTGGTCATTTTGTGTCTGTTTATCTCGAAGACTTCCTTGCTAAACATGGCGATGCGCTCGATTTTAATCCGAATTCTGGTATTGGTACGCTTGAGAAACTGATCGCGGGTAACGCTGAGATGGAAGCGGATCTCGCTGCTGCGCTTGCCGCGAAGCCGCCGCTTTATATGGTCAATTCTGATAAAGGCATCACGAACCTGCATGTATCTTCAGACGTAATTATTGATGCGTCCATGCCTGCTGTGATTAAAGCGGGCGGTATTGGTTGGGGCCCTGATGGGGAACCTGCGAATACGAAGTTGTATCCCTGATAATTCTTACGCGCCCGTCTATGACGAAAGCGTTGAGTTTTTCAAAGCTAATGGCAAGCTCGATGTAACGACCTGTGGCGCGGTTTCTAATGTTGGCCTGATGGCACAAAAGGCCGAAGAATATGGATCTCACCCCACAACTTTCACAGCCGTGTCTGACGGGACAATGTCTATTGTTCTCGATAACGGTGAAACCATCATCAGCCATGATGTCGAGGGCGGCGATATTTGGCGCTCTTGCACGGCCAAGAAAGCGCCTATTCTCGACTGGATTAAGCTTGGTATAGAGCGCTTTGATGCGACAGGTTTGGCGGCGTTTTGGCTGGATGCCAACCGCGCGCATGATGCGGAATTAATCAAATATGTGACGCCCGCCCTCGCAGACGCTGGGAAGGACATTCCTATCCTCGCACCGCGTGAAGCCACGCGTTACACATTAGAAGAAATGACCAAAGGCCATGATGTCGTGACTATTACGGGTAACGTGCTGCGTGATTATCTGACGGATTTGTTCCCGATTTTGGAGCTCGGCACATCGGCCAAGATGCTATCTATCGTGAAGCTGATGAATGGCGGCGGCCTGTTTGAAACGGGCGCGGGCGGGTCTGCGC
>CAYGSV010000024.1:0-17283 GCA_964352635.1 uncultured Algimonas sp. | reverse complement strand
GAATAAGGCTTGGCCATCAGTGGAGAAAGCATCACTGTGCGGTCGAGAGACTGCGAAAATAGATTTTTACCACCCTTATTGGGTTTCCGCACCCGCAATTTTAAAACCGCACAGACAGCCCAAATTCTCCAAAATAATAACCCAACAGCAAAGCGACAAAAATGATTTAAACATCGCCCCATAACGCGACATCTCTTCCAACCGCCAATACAGCTTGAATGTGACCCCTATACGCGCTAACCGCCGCGCAACTTCAGGCAATAAAATTGCCAAAGATTTTGGGACACACATGATACGTTCAAGCCTCTCCGCTTTTGCAGACCGCATTTCTATTCCTGCGCGGAAACGCTCTGGCCCGCTGACCTTTACGCCTAATCGTATCAAGGTTGAGGTTTTGGCAGGGCTAACCGTTGCGCTTGCGCTGGTGCCAGAGGCCGTGGCCTTTGCCTTTGTCGCGGGTGTGGAACCGCTTGTTGGGCTTTATGCGGCCTTTATCGTGGGTCTTATCACCGCTCTTATAGGTGGGCGTCCGGGTATGATTTCGGGCGCGACGGGGGCTTTGGCCGTTGTTATGGTGGCTCTTGTGGCTGATCACGGGGTTGAATATCTTTTCGCAACCGTTGTGTTAATGGGTATTATGCAAATCGGGGCGGGGGTCTTCCGTTTAGGTAAATTTATTCGATTAGTCCCGCATCCCGTTATGCTCGGTTTTGTCAACGGCTTGGCTATTGTCATCGGGATGGCGCAGCTCTCCCAATTTCAATCGGCTCCACCAGAGCGTATTGCGGGCGAACATTATGGGCCGTTCCATATTCTTGAGGGGACATGGCTTGTTGGCACGCCTCTTTATTTGATGTTGGGGCTTGTCTTCCTCACAATGTTCTTAATTTGGGCCGCGCCAAAGGTGACCAAGGCTTTGCCTGCGCCACTCGTGGGCATTGGTATCGTGACCGCAATCGTCTTGTTCTTTAAATTAGATGTTCAGAATGTCGGTGACTTGGCCTCTATTAAGGGCGGTCTACCAGACTTCCACATGCCAAGCGTGCCGCTGAATTTGGAAACGCTGACAATCATCTTCCCTTATGCGCTGATATTGGCGGCGATTGGTTTAATCGAGAGTTTGCTGACCTTGAACTTGGTTGGCGAGATTAAAGAAGAGCGTGGCGGTGCCTCACAAGAATGCGTGGCGCAGGGCGTCGCGAATACCGTCACAGGTTTCTTTGGGGGTATGGGCGGTTGCGCCATGATTGGTCAGTCCATGATTAATGTGAAATCGGGCGGCCGCACGCGATTGTCGGGTATTACGGCGGCTTTATTCTTACTCGCTTTTATTCTCTTTGGGTCGTCCATTATTGAACAAATTCCTTTGGCCGCTTTGGTTGGGGTGATGTTCATGGTCGTTATTGGCACATTTGCATGGCAGTCTTTGACCATCATGCGCCGCATTCCGATAACAGATGCTTTGGTTATTATCGTCGTGACGCTCGTGACAGTTTGGCATGACTTGGCCGTGGCCGTTGTTGTTGGTGTGATAATCTCTGCTCTCGCTTATGCTTGGACATCCGCCCGCCGCATTGATGCCGATATTGATGAGAGCGAAGGGCAAAAGATTTATAAAATCGAAGGCCCGCTTTTCTTTGGCTCCATCGAAGGCTTTAATGAGCTCTTCACGCCAAAGACGGATCCAGACTTGGTGATTGTGGATTTCAAGGACTCTCGCGTGACCGACCAATCGGCGTTGCAGGCCATTGAAACGCTCGCGGGGAAATATGAAGCCGAGGGTAAATCCCTACAACTCCGTCACTTAACGCGGGATTGTCATGCGCTGTTGAACAAGGCAGGCCAACTTATGGTCGATTCAGATGATGATCCTGAATATCAGGTGGCGACTAATTATGATGTCGTCACAGGCGCCTTTGGCGGTGGCCATTAATCGGCTTGGTTTTTCTGAGCCGCTTTTGCTTTTAGGTCTGCAAGCTCGCGTTTGCGGGCGCGTTGCGCGTCTTCGAATTTACGCTTTTGTTTATTGTTGAACATCCATAGGGCCACGAAAATAACAGCAAGAATTATCACGATTAAGATGGCTGTTGTTTCTGACAGTCCGTTCAACATGTGTCTCTCCAATGTTATAGTCTATCATTTAGAGATAGCCGCTTTCGCCAAATGTTCAAGGCGACAGATTATTGAGTGCGCGTAATCCAACCGCCGCCTAAAGTGCGGGCGGCCTCTGTATCATTGGCATAGAACACACAGGCTTGACCGGGCGAGAGGCCCATATCCGGCACATCCAGCTCCACGATGATATGATTACCCGATAGGCGCAGATGTGCAGGGGCGGGCGGTCGTGTCGAACGCACTTTCACTTTGATGGGCGTACCGTCCAGATCAGGGCCAAAGTCGCCTTGGCCAATCCAGTTTATATCTGTCAGCCAGAGCTTGGTACGCTCTAGGGCAGAGCGCGGCCCGACAATGACTTCGCCTTTATCGGCTTCAATCCGCACGACGAATAAGGGATCAGTTCCCGATCCGTCTGGCAGGCCGAGACCGCGCCGCTGACCAATCGTATAATACATCACGCCGCGATGCTCTCCCAAAACTGTGCCGTCCATATGGACAATATTGCCGGGCTTGGCCGCATGGGGTCGAAGCTTTTCAATCACGTCCGTATATTTGCCCGTCGGCACAAAGCAGATGTCTTGGCTGTCGGGCTTAGAGGCGACGTTCAAACCCATTTCGACGGCGAGCTTGCGCGTCTCGGACTTATCCATATGCCCAAGCGGGAAGCGTAAGAAATCGAGCTGCTCCCGCGTTGTGGCAAAGAGGAAATAGCTTTGGTCTTTCCCGCCATCAAATGCGCGATGTAATTCTGGCCCATCTGGCCCGTCTATGCGGCGGATATAATGACCTGTCGCCATACAGTCCGCATCAAGGTCTTTGGCGACTTGTAAAAGGTCGCGGAACTTGACGGTTTGATTACAGCGGACACACGGAATTGGTGTTGCGCCTTGCAGATAAGTATCGGCGAAGTCGTCAATCACGCTTTCCTTGAAATTGCTTTCATAGTCCAAAACATAATGCGGGAAGTCCATCATTTCGGCGACGCGCTGCGCGTCATAGATGTCTTGGCCAGCGCAGCAGGCTTTTGCTTTTTGAATAGCGGCCCCGTGATCATAGAGTTGTAGGGTCACACCGACCACGTCATAGCCTTCGCGCGCTAACAGGGCCGCGCAGACAGAACTATCCACGCCGCCGCTCATGGCAACGACGACACGTGTGTCCGCTTCGGGCTTAGGAAAGCCTAAAGAATTCAATTTATGAGCGACATCTGATGAGATTTTCACGGCTCCGATAAAAAAGTTTCAGTTTTTTTGACTGATTAGAACGCCCATATAGGGACGGGTTTGTTTCAAGTCGATACACAGAGTCAGAAAAACAGCCCAGAAACTTCTATATGAATCAAGGCGTTGGAAATTCTGTAAACCTTTCTTAACGGTAATCTTGATTCTGTTAACCTTCGTAAACAATTGATTTTGTTCACTTTTTGAGAATCAATTTAAACTCTTTTTAACCCCCAGACTTTATATCGGTTGTGTAACAACAATAACTAAAGGGCAGCGCAATGACTGACCGTCGTGTGAAAAGAGAGAATGTGGTTATCGGACCAGAGGGTACCCCCCTAACTTTGGCCGATCTCCCTAAACCAGGAACCGTACGTTGGGTTATCCGTCGCAAGGCAGAAGTCGTAGCCGCCGTTCGGGGTGGATTATTGACGCTTGATGGCGCATGCGAGCGTTACGGTCTATCCAATGAAGAATTTATGACGTGGCAACGCTCTATTGAGAGCCACGGGATTGCGGGCTTACGCACCACGCGCGTGCAACAGTACAGATAATCTCAAATAACAAATATAAAAAAAGCCGCTTTTAAAGCGGCTTTTTTTATCGAAAGTTTAGAGATTGGGATTAAGCCGCAATCAAACGATCAACTTCTTCTACGAGTTGTCGTAAATGCACAGGTTTTGAAAGAACTGTCGTTTCAGAGGCTTTAGAGTCTGACATGGCTACAGCCGCAAACCCTGTAATGAACATGATTTTAATGCCGGGTGATAGTATTTCTGCCTGTTTGGCAAGTTCAATCCCGTCAAGCCCAGGCATCATGATATCCGTTAATAGCATATCAAACGCGCCATCGGCGAATTTCAGAGCGCGAAGCGCGCGCTCACCATCAGAACACGCAATCACTTGATGGCCCGCTTTCTCTAGAGCTTTTTCGAAGAACTTGCGCATGGCATCATCGTCTTCTGCATAAAGTATTGTGGCCATTATATTTCCTGGTCTCTTATCATTGTTCTAAATCAGGTCGGGTTCTGACATGATATGCCTATTAATGCACGAATCCCGCCAACTTTAGCTTTTTTGATTAAGACTGTGCTATGTGTCGCGGGTTAATACTTTCTATAACACTGGCAGGTTTTTTACGTTATGATTAATTTATGACATGGCCGCTCCATAGATTAGAACAAGACAGTTTGGACGTTTTAACGCCAGCCTTCACAATTGCACGTCCGGCACAGTGGCGAGCCGGTGTTGTTTTTGCGTCGCCGCATTCAGGTAATATCTATCCGCAGAGCTTTATTGACCGTTCTAGTCTGACCCTCGCACAACTCCGTCGGAATGAAGATATCTTTATTGATAAGCTGTTTGGCCCTTGTGTGGCGACGGGCGCGCCGCTTTTATCAGCGCGTTTTCCGCGTTGTTATGTCGATGTGAACCGCGCAGAAGATGAGCTTCCGCAGGGGTGGTACCCGACACCGACGAAGCCAACAGCGCGCGCTCTTGCAGGGCTAGGCGTTATCCCGACTCATATGAATGAGACGACTCACATTTATAAAAAACCATTGGACGTTGGTATCGCCAAAATGCGGCTTACTCATCTTTACCACCCTTATCATAATGCGCTTCAGGATTTGATTTCAGACTCATTGACGCGCTTCGGACAGACGCTCTTAATTGACTGTCATTCTATGCCTGGGTTTTCGCCTATGGGGGCGCGGCGACCTGATATTATATTGGGGGACCGCTTTGGAACCTCCTGTCATCCCGATACGCTTGCCCGCATACAGGGTATTTTTCGCGCAGCGGGCTATACCGTCTCAACGAACTATCCTTATGCGGGAGGTTTTGTCACGACACATTACGGACGCCCTGACGCAGGTATCGAAGCACTCCAAATCGAAGTTAACCGTGACTTATACCTTAATCCCGTCACTTTGGCCCCGAAACGTGGCTATGATCGACTGGCAGATAATCTCGTGAGCATTATTTACGAGATTATCCACCAGACCATTCCTCAAAGCCAAGCCGCGCAATAGACATTTTTTCGGGGCGCTAATGTCCCATAATGGCACGGGATATGGTTAATTTCACAAACGACAGGCGAAACGGGTCTATTTCTTTCGGTCATTTCTTAGGGGAAAAGGGAATTTTTCGGCTGTTTTTTACGCGAACAACCCACAAGGGAATTATTTGAGCCTTATTTCGCTAGATTTAATATGACTGGCACAGGCTTTGCTCTGTCTGACCTGTAAATAAAAACAGGGTAACACATCATGACTAATGATATTGATCTTCACGTTGGTAAACGTCTTCGTCGCCGTCGCCGTCTTTTAGGTCTCACACAGCAAAGCCTCGCCGAACAAGTCGGCATTCGTTTTCAGCAAATTCAAAAATATGAATGCGGGGCTAACCGTGTCTCTGCAGCGCGTTTGTTCGAGCTTTCAGAGGCTCTGTCAGTGCCGATACAATATTTCTATGAGGGTCTATCCTCCAATGACCCGTTATTCCATACGCCTGACCCTGATGTGATTGCGCCTGATGTCTTATCGAAAAAAGAAACAATGGACCTCGTGCGGGCTTATTATGCCATGGGTGAACAACCGCGTAAGCATTTGCTTGATTTGGCGAAGTCGCTTGAAGCCAGCACAAAACCTAGCCTTAGGCTCGTTTCACACTAAATTTGTTTCCCCTTACAGGTGGTCATGTTAGCGTGAGGCATGACCACCACCACTTCTGATATAACAAAACGTCTTGATCTCTTTGCCGAGCTTTCTGCAACAGCGCGAGAGATAACCCTCCCTCTTTTTGATAATCCCGAAGGCTTACAGAATAAAGCGTCTGGCAGCGATTATGATCCTGTTACCAAAGCCGATATTGATGGAGAGATTGCCCTTAGGGCGGTCATTCAAAGACACTTTCCCGACGATAGTATCGAAGGTGAAGAGTGTGATGATTTTGTCGGCACAAATGCGTTTCTATGGACGCTCGACCCGATTGATGGAACGCGGGCCTTTGTAGCAGGCGTCCCCGTTTGGAGCACGCTCATTGCGCTGTCGTATAAAGGCCAGCCTGTCTTAGGCCTCATTGACGTTCCCGCTCTTGATAAACGTTATTATGGCCGCGTGGATGGTGAGCATCAGAAAGCGTGGCTCGAGCATGATGATAAAACCATCCCTCTGAAAACATCCACTTGTTCTGATCTTAGGAACGCTATTCTGGGCTGTACGGAGCCCTTGGCTATGCTCAAGCCCGGAGAGCTTGCGGCTTATAATATCATTCGACGCGGTGTGCGTTTCTCTCGCTTAGGGCTTGATGCGCTGGGTTATGGATTGATTGCCGAAGGACGGATGAATATTATTATTGAGGCTTTGATGAAGCCTTGTGACGTTCGCGCGCTTATGCCTGTTATCGAAGGCGCAGGTGGTCGTCTGACGAATTGGTATGGCGGGTCTGCCGTAGATGGAGGGCGTATTGTTGCCGTCAGTGATGCCGCGATGTTGCCCGAGCTTTATACTTACCTTGGGCGGGCAATGGACCCGTAGGGCCTAAAGCGCTTGGTCCTCTAAGAACTTGTCGATCATGCCAAAGAATTTGTCGCGATAAGCGTCTTTTTCCAAGAATAATTCATGCAGGGCGCCTGGGACAACGTCAAAACTTACGCCTGCGTTACGCGCAAAATCTTCGACAGATTTTGGATCAACAATAGGGTCTGCCCCCGCGGCGACCATTAAACCCGGTACGCGTAAATTTTCGGCATTGCGGTTCACATAGGCCATCGCGCCGAGGGCTGCGCTAATCCAGCCGAAGGTTGGCTGTCCTACACGTAAGCGTGGCGTGCTTTGAAAATAGCTCGACCAGATTTTATAGCGGTCTTTATCCGTTGTCAGTTTATTCGCCGCAAATGAGACAGGCATCCCATTGCGTTGCGATTGAAAGGGAAGGTTCTTCTCGCTCAACCCTAGTTTAGAGAGGCCCGTAATCGCCCATCGCATAAGGGGTGTTTCAAGGTCAAATAGCCCCAACATAGGCGCACTGCAAACAACAGCCGATGGCGCTAAAACGCCACTTAAGACAGCTTGTAAAACAATCGTCCCGCCCATGGAATGACCCATCGCAATATGTGGTCGGGGGAGATAGCTATCAAATTGCTTTGCGGCCTCGGCCAAATCATCTGCATAGGTCTGAAACGAATCAATATAGCTTTTAAGCCTGTCGTCTAAGATACGATCCGAGAGACCTTGTCCGCGCGGGTCGACGATAAAGACGCAAAATCCGCGATCGGTGAGCGACGCCACCATTTCCCAATATTTTTCAATGAATTCCGTACGACCCGGCGAGAAAATAATTGTTCCGCGCGGGGATTTCGTCGTGGGGTGTGCCAATAGAACGCGAAGGCGCAGATCACCTTTGACAGGTACAAAATAGGTTTTTGCACGGTCTTCCAGACCTGGTGGCAATGGTATTCCGCCCGGCTGAATAATTTCGGCTGTTTCAAAGGGCGGAAAGACGTTTTGCATAGTGAGAGCGCCGAACGAGCGTCCAGCGCATCATAATTACATATTAGAGAAGAGGCTTTGTAGGCCCATAGCAACAGACATGTCGCCCGTCACTTTTAACTTACCAGACATGAAGGCCATCATGGGATCCATGCTGCCAGAGGCAAGCGCAATGAAGTCTTCTTTAGAGACGTTGATAACGCAATCTGCATCGTCATCAGACACTTTGGCTTCTGTCCCTTGAGCCCAAACAGCGCCTTCGCCATCAAAATCAAATTTTACAGATTTGTCGATTCCGCCAGCTTTGCCGAGGGCTTCAGTCATTTTCGTTGCGATTTCAGAATTTTCCATGAGGTTATCCTTTTTTGATATGAATGTTTAAATAGTGTTATGCGCAAAAATCGCGAGGGTGCGAGTCCTTTTTCGCGATTAGAATTGCATAAGGCCTATAAAGGTTTGCGGAACTTCAATGTCGCGCGGTCACTTTCGCCGATATTTTTGTAAAGCTCTGCGTTGAAATCGACGGCCTGTTCAGACCCTTCTTCAGGGAGGCGTGAACGGGGCGGTAATGTCCAGACACCCATGGGATGATCGGCTGTATCCTTTGGGTTGGCATTCACTTCGCTTGAGGCGACAAATTCAAATCCTGCACGCTTCGCTATATCTTTCATATAGCTCTCTTGGACATAGCCTGTGCGTCCGTTTGGATCTTGGACGGCACTTTCAGGGAGGCGATGCTCAACAATGCCTAAAATCCCACCCGGTTTTAACGCCGCATAGAATTCTTCCATCGCTTGATCAGCATATCCGCCGCCCATCCAGTTATGAATATTCCGGAATGTCAAAATGGTATCGACAGATTCTGCGGGAAGGATAGGGCCACTATCTTTCATAAAGGCGCCGTATTCGATGTTGCCGTAAACCTCAGTATCAGAATATTTCTCTTTATAGCCTGTGACGCGCGCATCCAGACGTTCGCTGACGCCCATTGGAAAGAGGACAGCGACATAAGTACCGTCATTCGCGGCAAGGTAAGGCGCGATAGCATTTGTGTACCACCCCGGCCAAATTTCGGCGACTCGTTGACCTGGGCCAACTTCGAAGAATTCAAGTGTCTCTTGCGGGTTACGGAATTGATCACGCGCCGCTTCTTCGGCGCGGCGTGGATGGTCGATAACATCAGCAAGCGTGACAGCGGCAGGGGCTTCGACAACGTCTTCAACAACCTCTGTGCTTGTGTCTGTACCACCGCTGCAAGCGATAAGGGCGGTCGTGGCAGCGCCGAGAAGCACCCATTTGAAAGTCTGTTTTATTGACATTTAATCTCTCCTTGGTTGCCAAGCGTCTTAAAGCCCCCCGCGCCAGACGCAATTAATCTCTCTGTTGTATGACGAAAAATTTATCTTCCTAACTCTTGAAGGTTAGGACAGAAATCCCATTTCTTATTAGCGAGACGCCAAATGGGTCTCGATAACAGAAACCGGGCCGCTCACTTGAGGGCCCATAAACACATTGCTTTTGAAAGGATGTACCCATGAGAACGTATGATTTCTCCCCTCTTTATAGAAACTTTGTTGGTTTTGACCGCATGGCAAGCCTCATTGATGCGGCGAGCCAGGCGAGCACTAATACTGCGAGCTACCCGCCCTATAATGTTGCCCGTTTGGATGAGGATAGCTATCGCATCGAATTAGCCGTTGCGGGCTTTACGCAAGAAGATCTCGACATCCAAACACATGAAAACGTACTAACAATCATAGGCGAGAACACAACAGAGACCGCCAATGACGATGCGGAATATCTGCACCGTGGTATTGCGGAACGTGGATTTGAACGCCGTTTCCAGCTTGCGGATCATGTTTTCGTAAGAAACGCCGCACTTAATAATGGCCTTTTGACGATTACTTTGCAACGCGAAGTACCAGAGGCTTTGAAACCGCGTCGAATAGAAATATCCGAATCTGGACAAAAATTAATCACACCGAAGTCTAGCGGTAAGGCGAAAGCTGCCTAAATGTATGTTACGCGATTACGGTAGTGTTTTCTCCCCTGAAACCAAACTCGTAGCGTAATAAAGCGGCGTCATGTGTTATCCCCCCTCCCAGAACGCATGGCGCCGCCCAATTATTTTACCTCAGTAAATTTAAAATTTCAGTACCTGATAGTTTCGGTGATGCGCCTTTTTCGAAAGCTTCATTGACTGCCATTAGGATAGTGGCATTGTAAGGTGCACTTATATTGGCGGCCTTGGCCTGCCGAACAATTTCCCCCTGCAAGTAATCAATTTCAGAAACGCGTCCTGTTTCAAGGTCGTCCAACATTGACGACCGGGCTTTCGCGTCTATTTTAACAATTAGCTGCATCACTATTTTATAGGCCCAATTGGGGAGGCGTAGTGTTTTGATAAGTGCTGAGGGCTTGCGTCCGTTAAAATTACCAACGGTTATCTTATGCGCTTCTGCAATGCGTAAGCCTTCTTCAACAATCAAAGACAGGGCTAGACGGTAGTCTTTTTGCAAAAGACCTTCGCGCAGGGTTCCGCCGCTAAGCGTGTTCAGCGCATTATTTAAATTTACGAGTAACTTGGCCCATTGGTCACCTTGAAAGTTACCCTCGCATAAGACGTCTTGGTCTGCCGCTTTAAAGGCGGAGATAACGTCATGCGGTAAATCATGTTCAACATGAAAAGCCCCATCTGTCCCGCAATGATAAGAAGCAGGTCCTGTGGGCGTGACGTTGAACGGTACAATCGCCCCAGAGATAAGTGCGACTTTATCGCCTAAAATATCTCGCAAGAGGGGCGCATTACTGATGCCGTTTTGACAACTCACGATATGAGCAGACGGTTTGGCATGCGACATGATTTGTTGTGTGGCCTGTTTTGTATCTTGGCTTTTCGTACACAATAATATGAGGTCCGCGTCTGACAGCCTCGATGGGTTTGTTTCAACCTTTATACGCTCAGCAGGAATATGAAGAGTGTCACGCCTAAAATGCGTCAGGGTTAAACCGTTTGCCGCAACAGCGTGTTTGAGTTTTTCTCGCCCGATGAAAACAACGTCACAGCCTTGGCTGGCCAACAACCCGCCGAGAAAACACCCAATAGAGCCTGCGCCTAAAATAGCGATTTTTGTTGTTTGGCTATGCATGGTTAAGTCTGGCCTTTGATAGATGCGCCTTGCATTAAATCTTTAGCGCGAACCAATTGCGTAGAAGAAGGTAATATGACTGTCAAAGAAACACACATTATTCCTGGCTATCAAGATATCGCCGATACGCTATCCGAAGCGAATGAGGGGTGGGTGGTGACATTAGACCCGCATTGGAAACAGGGCCGCACCGCTTATGGCGGTCTCAGCACAGCTTTGGCCCTCGAAGCCGTCTATCGTGACCATGCTGATTTACCGCCATTGCGATCAGCCACCATTAATTTCATTGGCCCTGTTTCGGGCGACCCTGTTTATCAAACGCAGCTTTTACGACAGGGACGGAATGTCACCATGATAGAGTCTAAAGGATATGTGGATAGGAATCCTGTTATCTCAGTCACCTTTTCATTTGGCGCATCGCGTGAGTCACAATTAAATGTTGGGTTAGAGGCACCAGAGGTCAAGGCGCCTCATGACTGTGAACCTTTCACGCCAGAGTTTGCAAAAGACTTTGTCCCGAAATTTTTCCATAATTTTGATACGCGTTTAATCGAAGGGGCGCGGCCCATGAGTGGCGTGGATAGAGGCTATATCCGAACTTGGAGCCGCCATCATCATGAGGGCTCTCGAGAAGGCATGGCGAGCCTACTATGCTTGGCAGACGTTTTGCCGCCTGCGGCTCTGCCTATGTTCAAACAAATGGGCCCTGTGAGTTCCATGACATGGATTTTCAACGTCTTAGTGGATGAGCCTAAGACCGAAGATGGGTGGTGGCATGTCGAGACTGACCTTACAGCGGCTCAAGGGGGTTATGCGAGCCAGGTCATGCGAATTTGGAACACGAAGGGCGACCTCGTCGTCGAGGGCGTTCAGAGCGTCGCTATATTTGTCTAGGCTGGAACACTATAGGGCTCAACCAAAGACTGATCTTGGTCTTCGACAGAGTCGTCTGCGTCATTGACCCAAGCATACAGGTCTTCATAGCCCATATCTTCGGCCGTTTCCGCCCATAGCTCAGCGTCTGCCGTTTCTGTTGGAAGTGTCAGTGTTGTCACACCGACAACACCCAAGATAATAGCGGCTGCGGCTATTGCACTCCATTTTTTCCAACGATTATCATTGGCTGCAACGGGTTGCATTTCAGCAGGGCGCTGTGCTTTGGCGTCGCGTAAAATACGGGCTTTCAGCGTATCGCTCGGCTCTGGGGCCTCTACACGATTCAACATGTCATCTAATGATTTCATATCATTTCTCCTTCGACGAGCGGGCTCAACGCCGCTTTTAAACTCTTTCGAGCGCGAGAGAGTAAACTTTCATAAGCCTTCTCTCCGACCTCTAATATTTCCGCGCCTTCTTTTTGCGAGACGCTTTGGTAATAAGACAATGTTATCGCGGCGCGTTGATTGGCGGGCAATGTTTCCAGAGCTACCCTTACGAAACGCGCGACATCATCAGCTTGGATAACGTCTAATGCCGTTGGGCCGCTATCCATTTGTTCGGGCACTGAGTCTGAATAAATCGGTCCTTTTTTACGTAATCGATCTAAACAGTCATTCGTGGTTACGCGGCGCATCCATGTCAGGAGCGTCGCATTACCTGTTTCCCATTTCGGGGCGATTTGCCAGAGCTTGAGGAAAGTGGATTGCGCCACATCTTCGGCCAAGCTCTCATCGCCTAACATATAAAAGCCAATGGCTTTTATTGTTTTCAAATGCCGGTCCATAAGTCTGGACAAGGCTTGCTCTTGCCCGAGCCGAAGCCCGGGCAAGAGATCAATATCAGGGTCTTGGTTTGGCATATTAGCCGCGACGTTTACCCTTTTTACCTTTACGGCCTTCGCCTTTGACCAACACACCGTCGCCATTGGCGTCCATGCGGAGGAAAAGCTTGTCGGCTTGGGCTGTGTACTCAGCGAGGCTGATAAGGCCGTCATTATTGGCGTCAACTTTCATGCGCTCGCCACGTTTACCGCGCTTGCCTTTACGTTCACCTTTTTCAGCTTTCCGCATCTCGCGGGCGGCTGTTCTTTCAGCATCACTGATTGTACCGTCACTGTCTGTATCAAGGCGCTCCATGCGCTTTTCTTTGCGGTCTTCACGACGCTCGCCACGTTCTTCAGAGCGCGCAGCGGCAGCGGCTTGCATTTCAGCTTGTGTGACAGATCCGTCGCCATTAGAGTCAAGGGTCTCGAACATACGGCTTGTGCGGTCTGAACGGCGCATGTCACCGAGTGTGCGGCGTTCTGTTTCGTCTAATTGACCGTCAAAATTGGCATCGGCTTGTTTAAAGCGAGCCACAGCATCAGCAGAAAATTCTGCCTGCGTGACTTGTCCATCTTGGTTAAGGTCTGCTTTTGGGCCAACGGCCAAAGCGGCGCTTGCCATCAAAGCGACTGTTGCGACAGAGGCGAGTGTGATTGTTTTTAATCTACGCATGAAGGTCTCCTTTTCGTTGCGTTCATAGACATAAACGCGACAGAAAGCGAAATCCTTCGGATGATATGCGTAAAAGTTATTAAGCGGCGTTTTGTGCCACAGATTCACGCAAGCGCGTCAGTAAACGTACATCCATATGAGCATCAGCCGTATGACCCGCATAGGGGGGCGGCGCGCCGAGGTGATCACGGACTGTATCAGATAGCATCAGCGCCGTTTCAACAGAGTCGACCCGACCACCACATGATAAAACAAGCGGATCAAATTTCGGTGCACGACGGCGCACGGCTTCGATTGTCCAATAGGCCCGCATAAACGCATCACCCGATGTATCATAGCCCAGCAAACACGCATCACCTGCAGCGGCCAAACGCACATGGGCGCCTGTGCACCCGGGTTCTGCAATGACAAAGACCCAATCAAAATCAAGAGACAGCGCCGCGAGGCTCCCTAGAGCTTTATCTAATTCAATATCACCAAGCGCGGCGGCATTATAATGCTCATTCGACGTAATATAGAGAGCATCGCGCAACTCAGCATCGCCATTAAGAACGTCCGCTAAAGTCTTTTGAAAAACAACACCTGCACGGTGAAGCGCATATCCGCCAGTGCAATCCAAAATCAAAACAGTCTCGCCATAGCTCGCCGCTTTACGGCCCAAAGCTATCGCTGTGTCGATAATCTCATCGCCGACAGGGTTCGCCGATAAGACAGGCACAAGGCGGCCTGCGGGCTGATATACGTCCACAGATAGGGACGAGGTTTGATTTATGGGCTGAACCACAGCGCCCTCCAATTTTCACTTAATACCTTCGAAAAGGTGGCCCTTTTGGGCTCTATTAGGAAAATCTATAAAGGGCGCGTCTTTCTATTTCGCAAAGAGGCGTGGTAAATTTCGCTTAAGAGTAGTGACCAGAACGTAACTGCGCACGTAATCTTCGCTTAAGGGTTTTGCGGTTTTTTGTGCTGTAATCCGCTGCGTTGTAGAATACAGACCAGTTCATCGCGTTGATTAAAGGCGCGATGTTCAAACGTCACAATACCTTGGGTTGGGCGAGATTTACTCTCGCGGAGACCGACAATCTCTGTTTCCACATGGATTGTATCGCCGGGGAAGAGGGGCTTAGGGAATTTCACATCGGTCATGCCAAGATTGGCCACAGCTGTGCCGAGCGTTGTATCGCCAACGGAAATGCCAACGACCAGACCGAGCGTGAAGAGGCTGTTCACCAAGGGCTGTCCAAATTCCGTTTCGTTTTTGCAATATTCGGCATCCAGATGAAGTTGCGCAGGGTTATGCGTCATAGACGTAAAGAGGATATTATCCGTCTCCGTCAATGTACGGCGCAGGGCATGTTGGAAAACCTGCCCGACCTCTAATTCATCAAACCACTTACCAGCCATTACTTAGTTTCTCCAAACAGTTCACGACCAATGAGCCAGCGACGGATTTCAGATGTCCCCGCGCCGATTTCCATCAACTTTGCATCGCGTAATAAACGCCCTGTTGGGTATTCATTGATATAGCCATTGCCGCCCAAAATCTGAATACCTTCGAGCGCGACCTGTGTCGCCTTTTCCGCGGCATAGAGAATACAGCCAGCCGCGTCTTTGCGCGTTGTTTCCCCGCGGTCACAGGCGGCGGCGACGGCGTAAGTATAGGCCCGCGCGGTCGAGAGCGTAACATACATATCCGCGAGCTTACCTTGCATGAGTTGGAACTCGCCAATCGCTTTGCCGAATTGTTTGCGCTCGTGAATATAGGGCAAGACGATATCCATGACATTTTGCATAATGCCGACGGAAATACCCGACAGAACAACCCGTTCGTAATCGAGGCCGCTCATTAAAATTTCTGCGCCTTGGCCGACCTCCCCAACCAAATTCTCATCCGAAACAAAACAGTCTTCGAAAACTAATTCACAAGTATCAGATCCACGCATACCGAGTTTGTCGAGTTTCTGCGCAGTTGAGAAGCCTTCCATATCAGGCGTAATCAAGAACGCAGAAATCCCTTTAGAGCCACCTTGCGGATCGGTTTTGGCATAGACCAAAAGTGTGTCTGCTGTTGGCGCATTGGTAATCCACATTTTATTACCATTGAGCAGATAACCGCCTTGGGCTTTTTCGGCTTTTAATTTCATGCCAACGACATCAGAGCCTGCACCGGGTTCTGACATAGCGAGAGAACCCAAATGTTCACCACTCATGAGTTTCGGAAGATATTTCGCTTTTTGCTCGGCATTCGCCCAGCGTTTAATCTGATTGATACAAAGGTTGGAATGCGCGCCATAAGAGAGCCCGACAGAGGCAGACGCCCGTGAGATTTCTTCAACAGCAATGGTGTGTTCAAGATAGCCGAGACCCGTACCGCCATCTTCTTCACCGACGGTAATGCCATGCAAACCCAGCTCGCCCATTTTGGGCCAGAGGTCGCGCGGGAATTTATTTGTCTCATCAATTTCGGCCGCACGCGGCGCAATTTCGGCTTGGGCAAAGGCATGAACGCTATCACGTATCATCGTCGCTTCTTCAGTCAGGCCAAATTGAAGGGTAGGGTATGTTGTTGTCATTTTTCTTCCTTATAACCCATTCATCCCGACGAAAGTCGGGACCCATCTCCTAAATTTTCAACCAGAACAGAGTTGAGGAGATGGACCCCGTGTTTCCACGGGGTGAGCGGTCTTAATTATTTATCTTCCTGTATCTCTTCTAAAGTCAGCAGCACCTCGCCATCACTCACGAGTGCGCCAGCTTCAAAATTGACCTCCGCCACCACACCATCGCGTGGGGCTTCTAATGTCATTTCCATCTTCATCGCTTCCATCACGATAAGGGGGTCACCGGATTTGACGGTGTCCCCCGTCTTAGTGTTCACAGCGATGATCTTTCCAGGCATGGAGGCGGTGAGGGCGTTGGAGGAGTTTGACGAAACTGTCGATGAAAAATCATAGAGCTTAACAACTTCGCAGATACTTTCTCTATCAAAAAGCAAATGGTCTTTAAAACTTTCAATGTCCCAATCATAGTAATGATTGAGAGATTCTTTCATCGAACGATTAGGGTTTCCATCATCCATGTATATTATTTTAGTTTTAGATGAGTTTATTTCAGCAATCGCTTCACCGTCTGAAATGCTAATCAATTTTATTGTTATGGGTTGGCCATTTTTATCAAAAACATAAGATACATTTTTTGTTTGATTTAAACGCCATCCATCGTTCTGGGAAAAAGGATTGCTAATAGAACTTGACTGATAATAATAAATCGCAGCCAAAACATATAATTCATCGTGATTTTCGACTATAATACCAATCAAGTCTTCTAGCTTTGGTGGGATGAAATGAGTTGATATATTTCCTGCTTCAAAATCGGAATCATCCAAGCAATTACTTAAAAACTGAGCATTCGTTTTTATACCAACGGGATTTAAGCAACTTAAACCTACTCCACAACTTTCATTTGCTAAATCACGAGTTGTCCCATAGCCAATAACTTTGGCTATCATGGGGTCATAATAGACAGAAATTTCGCTTCCTCGCTCTACCCCAGAGTCTATTCTGATGTTCACATCACCTGAAATATAATCTTCTAAATGGTCAATAAAATCAATTTTCCCAGTACTCGGCAGAAAGTCATTCGCAGGGTCTTCCGCATAGAGCCTTGCTTCAACCGCATGACCTTCCATCTTAATCGCGTTCTGCTTCGGTAATTTCTCACCCTGCGCCACCCGTATCTGCCATTCAACTAAATCGAGGCCTGTAATCATTTCTGTGACGGGATGTTCGACCTGCAAACGTGTGTTCATTTCCATGAACCAGAACCCGTCCTTGCGAAGCTTGCCTGACCCATCCACGATGAATTCCAC
>CAYGSV010000023.1:0-17356 GCA_964352635.1 uncultured Algimonas sp. | reverse complement strand
GAAATCGTTGCTAAATTATTCCAAATTCTCCTCTTTGTCATTTTAGTTGTCTTGCTTCTGTCCTTTGCGGGTATTCCACTTTCAGGCCTTGTGGATATCTTCTCTGCGGTTGGTTTGGGGATTGGGTTTGGTCTTCAACCCATTGCGGCGAATTTTATTTCGGGACTCATCATACTTTTTGATCGCACAGTGAAGGTCGGTGATTTCGTCGTTTTGCCGGACGGCCAGCAAGGGCACGTTGAAGCGATTAATATGCGTTCGACAACGGTTGAAACCGCTGATGGTAAAGACATCATGGTGCCCAACACAAAGTTCACTGAAGAGGCGTATGAAAACTGGACTCATAAAGATCCACGTCAGCGTTATGAAGTCGAGTTTTTGGTGGCTTATGATACCGACTTAGACAGTCTTGAAGATATTCTTGTGCCCGCTGTAATGGAGCACCCCCAAGTTTTGAAAGAGCCAGAATTGCCTGATCTCGAACTTCGTTACTTCGGGGATAGCGGCATCAATATGGCTATTGAATTTTGGTGTGAAGGCATTGACGACGGCCCCAATAAATTCACATCCGATGTGAACTTTATTGTGTGGCGAACATTGAAATCGCACAATATTGAAATTCCCTTCCCGCAACGTGTTGTGCGTACGATTAAATAAATGGGGAAGGCGGCCATTCATATCGATGAGAGCGTCGACTACGGGTCTGTAGCGCGGACGCTGTTTTCGCGTGCACCCAGCACAACCAATTTCAACCGCCTTCGCAAACGCCTCAAGCGCCAAGCGGGTGACGCTATTCGGCGATATGGGATGTTAGGAAAAACAGACAATCCGCGTTGGCTTGTGTGCCTTTCTGGCGGCAAAGATAGCTATGCACTTCTAGCCATTCTTTTAGATCTGAAAGCGCATGGCGACCTACCCGTAGACCTTTTGGCGTGCAACCTTGACCAAAAACAGCCTGACTTTCCTGCTGAAATTTTACCAAATTGGTTTGAAGGCTTAGGCGTGCCTTACCGCATTGAGACCAAAGATACTTATTCTATCGTGACGGATAAAATTCCAGAGAATAAGACCTATTGCTCGCTCTGCTCACGTTTGCGTCGCGGCATTCTCTACCGCGTAGCAAGAGAAGAAAGGTGCGAAGCTATCGTTTTGGGGCACCATAGTGACGATGCGCTGGCCACATTCATGATGAACCTTACGCGCGGTGGACGTCTTGCGGCGATGCCGGGTAAGCTGTTAAATGATGCAGGAGATGTGACCGTTATCCGTCCACTAATCGAAACAGATGAAGCTGACTTAGCACGTTATACGGCGGCGCTAGGGTGTCCCATTATTCCTTGTAATTTATGTGGGTCGCAAGACGGCTTGCAAAGACAGCTCATGGGGCAAAAGCTACGTGAATGGGAAGCCAAGTCGCCTGGCACAAAAGCGAGCATGATGCGGGCCTTGTCTCATATCCGTCCATCACATTTGTTAGATACGGATATGTTTGATTTTCAAGCGCTCAGCCCACAAGGTGATGATGCGGATGTGCCTTAGGGAGCCGGGTTTACCAACCTCCGCCTCCCCCTCAGCAGCCACCAACGCCAGAGAAACAACCGCCGCCACCGCCCGATGAAAACCCGCCAGAACTTGATGATTGGCTGACAGGGGCCGCTGCGGCGACACCTGCCGTCATAGCGGTCGCCAGCGCATCACTCATCTTCCAAGGCACGCCGCCCTTGCTATCGATAATGGATCCATGGGCATAACTTGGCTGATAATTTTTGGCCTCAAGTGGCAATGTGTCTTCGAATTGTTTTGTCCACGGCTTTTCAACGCCTAAAGCAACCGCATAAGGCATAAACCGCTCATAAAGCTCGACCGTCATCATAGGGGCTTGCTCTCCTATTGGGTTTGCCGTGTTGATGCGTTCTTTTTCGGCTGTTTCTAGATAGAGCTTAAATCCATCAATTTCGGCATTAATGCGCGCGCCCTTTCTCGTGGGTGCTCTCAAGAGAATAAAGAAAAGAACATTCATGGCAGCGATAGCGAGGGTAATGCCAAAAAAGAGGGGGCCATTTTTAGACACAGGTTGGCTCATCACAACAACAATCAATATGATACTTATGACCATGCCTAATAAACCCCACCCTGCATTAGAGCGGTGGTAATCACGTCCATAATTTTGGCTTATGTAACGCGTGAATTTTGTGACCTTGCCATAAAAACTCGTATCCGTTTTTTTATCCATGACGATTTTGCCGTCACGTCCCCCGAAAAAGAGGTCTAATAACTTTTGCTCGTCTTTTAAAAGGTTCGCCCTGTTTTTATTGGCTAGCATTGATGTCAGAGTCGTGCGTTTCTTTTCGGCTTCAATATCTAAGACATCTTTTATCGACAGGCTCATCAAGGTTGACGTCAGCGCATCCATTTTTTTAAAGCCTTTATGGTGGATGAAATGCACAGCGGCGGCGGAATAATTCTTTGGTGGCGCATAGCGGGGGAAAACGGGCGGCTTGAGTGGGTCGCGCCCCACGCGTGTCCACATCATTATATAATAAAGAAGCAGCCCTAAACCCCCAAGCCCCAATAGGATAGGCCCTCCTGTTTTAATCCAATTTATTTCTCTTTTTCGCGCCTCACTCATCGGTGCGATAATGCCCGGTTTAATTGACGCTGAAATAGAAAGCCCTTCACGTTTATTAAGCGCGCGAGAGGCTTCAAAGGTTACAGTATTGGCATTGACGCGCGCTTGATAGCTTTGCTCTGTAGACCCAAGACTGCCTGTATAAGCGGACTCATCTATTATCTCAGCACCATTGGGGAAGATAACGGTTGCCGTGGCTTTTTCTATTGGGAACCTCCAATAGCTACCTGTGGCGTTCCAATAAACTTCGTCGCGGTCAACGCCTGTATCATCATTTTGGTGACGCCGAACTTGTTCTGGAATGCGGTATCGAATTTCATAACGGTGTGGCCCGCGATCAAGAAAAACATTGGATTGCCCAATACGAATTGTTGTGGCGTTGCCTTCTCTGATAATGGCGCGGTTTTCTAATTCACCATTGCGTTTGACAGCTTGAACTTGGTAATCATTTTCAAGGGTCACGCCCATAAATTTATAATAGCGTGGAAGTTCCCTGAAAATGCCCCGACGGATTTCCTGACCCTCTGCAATGACATCGATGGTTTCGGTTACGACTAAGGCCCCGCTTTCTTCAACCTCAATTTGAACGTCAAATGAGGTGATACGTTCTTGCGCAAATGTCTGGATGCTCAGGCAGAGTGTGAAGAAGAGGCCTATTAAAATATGGACTGTATGACGCATTACAAATCCACCTCTGGCACGGCGTAATCCGCTTCCATAATTTCAAAATAAAGCGCCTTTTTAAAACCAAATGGTCCGGCCACAAAATTACTGGGAACAGACTCAACTTTGGTGTTTAACTGCCGCACGGCACCATTATAAAATCGCCTCGCCATTTCAATTTTATCTTCTGTTTCGGTCAGCTCTACTTGCAGCTCTAAAAAATTATCAGCCGATTTGAGATCAGGATAATCTTCGGCAACAGCAAAGAGGCGCGTTACAGGTTTGACCAAAGCGCCTTCAGCTGCCCCGCGTGCTTCTGGATTATCACCCGCTTTCAGGGCTGCATTGCGTTTTTCAATGACATCAGAGAAAAGCTGTCTTTCATGCATCGCATAGCCTTTGACAGTTTCGACGAGGCGCGGAATAAGATCGGCGCGACGTTTTAATTGCACCGATATGTCGGCCCAACCATTATTCACCATCTGACGCGCTTGGACGAGCTGGTTAAAAATAAGCGCGATGCCTACTAATAATAGCGCGACGACCCCAATACCAATCCACATCATAATGACCTCCCTTAGATAACACGCTAATAGGAGAGAGGTTTAGGCTCAAGCGATTTTAGGCTTTGTTTCGAAAAGGAAAAACAAGGCTCCAAAGAAGATTTTGCGTGCCGTCGACCTGAGCATTTTCGAGGCCAATCGTCATGCCTATCTGCCCTTTGGCAGGCTCCGCTTGATAAGTCCGAAACACTCTGTCCCAAAGGGAGAAATTAAAGCCGTAATTTTTCTGGCTTTCACTCAGTATAACAGAGTGGTGAACGCGGTGCATATCAGGCGTGACAATGATTTTCCGTAAGCCGCTATCTAACCATTTGGGGAGTTTCATATTGGCGTGATTAAAAATCGCTGTGCCATTTAAGACAATTTCAAATATAACAACGGCCAACACAGCAGGCCCCAAGAGAACAACAACTCCGCATTTATAAAGCATGGAAAATAAAATCTCTAAGGGGTGGAACCGTACACCCGAACTCGCATCAAGGTCGCGGTCTGCGTGATGAACCTTATGTAAGCGCCAAAGGACAGGAATCTTGTGTGACAGAACGTGCTGAAACCAGATTGTGAAATCTAAAATAATAAAGGCGAGGCCGGCTTCAACCCAGATAGGCCAATCAACGAAATTGAATATACCCCAGCCGTTCATACTTGCCCAAGCGGCAACCCCAACCGCAATGAGCGGCCCTAGAATTAAGAGGCTGACACTACCTGTGACGACCATAGATAAATTGGTCGCCCAACGTCGCCAACGAGATTGCACACGATCTCGTCTTGGAAAAAGGGCTTCTAATACTGAGAAGAGAATGAGCGCTCCCGCGAAGACACTGAGTCGTATGATATCCGTTTCCGTCAAAGCCTAACAGCCCTTTTGACGATAAGCCGCTCGTATCGCACGGGCCTCATCATCACGCTTTTCGGCGGCATCCATATTTTCATTCTTTAGTCCTTCGCGGTCGCCTTTTAATCCCGCTTGCGGATCTGGCCCCACGCGGTTGGCTTCAAAAGGATTGAGAGGAGAGCGTGTATCACTCATCACACGCAATTGCTCGCAGTCAAATCCAAGATAGGGCTCTGGATCTGCATGCGTTGCACAGGCTGATAGGGTAAGGCCACCTACAGCCAAAAGGGCAATTTGGAAAAGACTTTTATGGGTCATGTTTTGTCTCGGCTCTTGTAACTCTTGTTGTATAAGCTAACAGCTTGAGCCTAGTTTGAAACTCACAAATTTGTCACTTTTCTAATAGGGCATCGGCTATGACAAAACCGACGATTTTAATTACCGGCGCATCGGCAGGTCTGGGGGCAGCCTTGGCGAGAGAATATGCGTCCCAAGGATGGGATTTGGTTTTGTGTGCACGCCGCATCGCGCCCATGCAAGCTTTGGCGGATGAGTTGAAAGAGGCTTATGAAGCGGAGTCGCATATATTTGAAGCAGACCTCTTTGAGCCTCATGCGGTCGATAAACTCATTACAAAAATTAAGTCAGAAGGTCTTC
Source organism: uncultured Algimonas sp. (assembly GCA_964352635.1). Lineage (GTDB taxonomy): Bacteria > Pseudomonadota > Alphaproteobacteria > Caulobacterales > Maricaulaceae > Litorimonas. The sequence continues at coordinate 12,009 of CAYGSV010000023.1, read as the reverse complement.
AAATTGATGGCCTCATAAATAATGCAGGCTACGGTCATCCCGGAAAATACCTTGAGAGCACATGGGAAGAGCACGCAGCTTTTATTCAACTCATGGCAACGGTGCCTTGTGAGTTAGCCCGTAAACTTGCCCCTGATATGGTGTCTCGTGGGTTTGGGCGCATTATGAATGTGGCGTCTTTGGCGGGGCATATGCCAGGCTCACGCGGGCACACATTATATGCGGCGGTGAAGGCATTTTTGATTAAATTCTCTGAGAGTCTCAATATGGAAATGGAAGGCACAGGCGTGCATGTCAGCGCGCTTTGCCCCGGTTTTACGATGACAGAATTTCACGACGTCAACGGTACGCGCGATGCGATGAATAATCTGCCTGATTATATGATGATGGATGCCGATGAATGTGCGGAGATGGCTTATGAAGCGTTAGAGCGAAACAGAGCCGTTTACATAACTGGGCGTGTTAATCGTTTCATCGCTTTATTAGGGCGTGCCTTGCCAATGACTGTGACGCAAAAATTAATGGCAAAGAACTCGGAGAAGTTTCGTAATGTCGACGCTTAAAAATTCTGAATCTAAACTGTCTGATGAACGGCTCTATGTGGCTTTAGATCTGCCGACTGTCGCAGAGGCGGAAGCGTTGGTTGAGAGACTTGGTGATAGTGTTGAGAGCTATAAAATTGGATTGCAGCTTTTACCAATCGGCGGTGTGGAATTTGGTCAGCGCCTTAAAGCGGCTGGTAAAAACGTTTTCTATGATTTCAAGCTCCACGATATTGGCGCGACTGTTGAGAAAGCAACGCGGTCTATTGCGGGGCTTGGGGCGGACCTTTTAACGGTTCACGCGCGAGCCGAAGTTATGAAAAGCGCCGTTGCTGGGCGAGGTGAGAGTTCTTTAAAATTACTGGGCGTGACGGTACTAACGTCTTTAGACAAGGAAGCATTGGAAGCTATCGGGTATTCCGATACGGCTGAGGCACTGGTAATGCGCCGCGTTAAACAAGCGATCGAAGCTGGAATGGACGGCGTTGTTTCAAGTCCACTTGAGGCAAGGGCCATAAGAGCGATTGCGCCAGATGGCTTTTTAATTGTTACACCAGGTGTTCGAATGCTTGGTGGGGAGGCGGGGGATCAAAAACGTATTGCTACGCCAAAGGATGCTTTAGAAAATGGCGCGTCTCATCTTGTGGTGGGTCGCCCTATCACGGCGGCTAAAGACCCCACACTCGCTGCTCTGGATATAATCGAGAATATGATGCAATAGGGCATTCTGTTCACCTAAATTATAAAGCCTCTTATCCCAGATGAGATAAGAGGCCCGGTGTGGAACTCATAATAAGGTTTAGTAGCCGCAACGGTGTCCGTGATGGCCATATCCGACATAACGCGATGTATGGGTCACAACTGTACAGCCGCTATAATAAGGCACAGCAACAGGCACTGGATAACGCACATAAATTACAGGGCGAACAATGCGGTAATAGCTTGTCCGGGCGACGGGCTTGACAACATTGTAACAACCGAGGACTTGACCGCCCTCAGGGTTGTAAACATTTGTCGGACAATTTGTTGCGCGAAGGCTTTCGTTCATGCCCAAGCCTGGAAGGCTAGATGTAGAACCGTAAAAGCTATAGGTTTGAGCCGAGTTGTCGAAGTAGCTATCGCTTATTGAGCCAGACGGATATGCCGTGCTGTGGGAGTAACTTTGGTGCGTTGCGTTTGACCAACTGCTTAATGGTGCGAGTGATGTCGAGTTTGATTGGCAATAAGTGCCATTAGAGCAAGCCGCATTTGCAGCTGTCGAGAGAGTTAACCCTGTGAGGCTCAAAAGCGTAGTTTTTAAGAGACGTGACACAATGACGACCTTTCATTTTGATACAATTCTAATGAGGGGGAGCAAATGCCATGCCAAAAACCAATCGGGCTAGGCTTTTGTTTTATTAATTAATGTCCCACACATTGTATCAATCCAAATTTATTGAAATAGATTTGCGCGTTGGTCAGTGTGAAACAAAGCGATTCTCCTAAGAGGAGAAACTCTCAGACTCTCGGGCATAAAAAAGCGCCCCCGAAGGGACGCTTTAAAAATCTAATTGCAACAGACTTTAGTATGTCCATCCTGACATGTTCTGACCATATCGTGCATAATGACCCGCAGGCTTATGCAGCATAGGCGCCGCGCACCCAGTAGGTACGGCCGTTGGAACAGGCACAGGAACGCCGATAACAGGATTAACAACTTGCGTTTCAACTTTACGCTTGCAGATAACTTGCGTCGCCAAAGTGTCGCCCATGAAAGTTGGGCCTGAGACTTTTTCCCAATAAGTGCCATCTGATCCGACAGTTGAACCATATGATCCGTTGGGTTGCAGTACGGGCGCACCAGCAGCGTGTCCATAAGGGCGAGGCATAGGAACATTGCGCATGGCTGGAGCCGGTACATATTGTGTTGCACCAAAAGCGTAATTCGTTGGTAATGTAACAGTTCCGCCATAAGCAGGTGTTGACCGTGCCGAATAATTTGTCGGTAGTCTCACACTACCAGTAGCAGGCATAACGGTCTGCATGCGTGCCGAATAATTGGTTGGCAGTCTCACACTGCCTGTCGCGGGAATGCTAACCATAGACGGACGCGGGGCATAGCCGCCATTGGCGATGGGTTGCGGGACAGCGCGACCTGAATTTAAGGCGCGATCTGCATTTTCTGGGCTACGGTCAACAATTGATGTCGGGACATGGGCAATACCTGGTGTGAAAACATTCTCGCCATACTGACGCGGCGCAAACTTAGACGCGTCATATCCACCGCCTATTCTCATAACAGGCGCGGCAGGGGCCCGCATGGCGCCGTAATTATCAGGTAGTCTGATGGGTGCATAAGCAATTTCGGGTTGGTTAAATTCGACATTCACAGGAACGCCTGCTTCTTGACGACAATATTGTGTAGATTGCGGATGACATCCTGCTGTGAAGCCTGTTGGGGCGTCAGATAAACCGGCTGTTGGCATCATGCCATGAACGCGCATAATAGAGACATGTGGGGCGCGTTGAAAATTAACAGACCTGAGGTGACCCATCGGATGAGCATTTCCAACTGTCATTGAACCATAGACGGGCGCGGGGCTCGGCATGTAATCAACGCCAACCGCACAATCTGAATTTCCACAATGACCTGCATGCGCTGTTCCTGCGACGGCTAAAACACCGAATGCGCTTGCGGCGACTAAAACTGATTTGATAGGCATATGCCTCTCCCATTTTTTCACATTTGGATGGGAAGGTCTTTGCCTTACGCACCCGCTAATAAAACTTTGTGCGGATGAAACGAGACGCTTGTGATTTAAAAATCATAAGCGATACCGCCGCGTTCCCAATCGCCGTAGCGCGTGGGTTCCACACCTTTTGGGCCAGCTTTCTCGTTTGGACGGGAGTCTATTTCGGCCTCGCGTGCTTTTCGGCGTTCTTCAGCTTCTGCTAAAGCGCGCTTTGCCGCGGGGCTGAGAACCTTTTTTGGGTGTTCATCATTTGGGGGTGTCTCTGACATACCCCTAAATACCCAAATCAGACCTGTCCCGTCAAATCGATAAAACCGATCCAACCTGTGACAAGTCGATACACAAAGAGCGATAAAATTTAATTAAACGGGTGTTTGTCTCTTGTTAAGCATGTTTACTAAGAGCAAGTTTACTTATCGCAATGGAAAGAAAATTATAACAACCCGAGTGCGACAGCGCGGTGGCTTGCGGAAACGCGTTCTGCAACGCCGAGTTTAATATAGATGTTTTTGAGGTAACCATCAATTGTATGCCTGGAAATATCCAAAACTTTCGCAATTTCAGAGTTGCTTTGGCCCAAGGACACATATTTCAAAACTTCTTTCTCGCGAGGGGTAAGGGCTGTGTGTGCGTCATCATTCTGAGTTTTTAATTCTACAAAGCGATAATGTGCAAGCTGACAGGCCCATTGTAACATTGAAAGCTGGAAGGAGTTAAGGGGTGACGCGTTTTCATCAAAACCAAGCGTAAAAAACCCGCTACGGTATTTTGCCCCAAAAACAGGAAACGCATATCCTTCATTAATACCTAGGCTTTTAACTTCTTGAATGAACTCTTTAATCGAAGGGTCTTCACTTGGTGCTCCAGTCACTTCACTCCATTTGAAGGCGCTATTTTTCTTAAAAGCATGTTCTACGAATGGGTCAAACTGGCAACACTCCCTTGTTTTATAGAAATATGTCCAACGCCTAGGGTAGCCAAAGTGTGTTACGACCTCCGAAGGCGCATAATCAGTGGCCCCTAAAGGGGGGCAGTGAATATAACTAAACATTTTTACTGAAAGGTCTTGGAAAGAGTCCTTCAGCACAATGGCTAGGGCCTCCAATGATGACACTTTAGCGCAGGCGTCCGAAAAGGCGCTCATGAAATCAAGCATATTACTTTTCGTGTTCATGTCGGCCTTTTCAATCCATCTAAGCGGAGCGTTCTCGAGACCATATATGTGAGGTTGTGTTGTTAACTTAAGTAAATCACGGTGATATTGATAAAATTGATTATAAGAGGAGCGTAATAAACGCTTCCCCCTCAACAGGGCCTTCGTTATGAAGGGAGTATGAAAAACTTAACAAAAGTTGGGGTTTTGGGCGCTGAAGGCCGAATGGGCCAAGCTGTTATTTCAGCTATGAGCGAAACCGTTGGGTTGCAATTGACAAGTGCTCTTACAGACCCAAAGAGCCCGAATTTAGGACGTGAAAGTGCTTTAGTCACTTTAACCGCTGATATTACGCAAGCCAAAGACTGCGATGTCATGATTGATTTCTCTGCCCCGCAAGCATCAATTCAATTGGCTCAAGCCCTAAAAGGCAGCTCTGTAAAAGCGATTGTCTCGGGGACAACAGGCTTTACGTCAGAGCAAACGGCTCACTTTCATAAAGCGTGTGAAGGTTTGGCGCTGTTGCAATCAGGTAATTTTTCATTGGGCGTGAATATGCTTGAAGCCCTCGTTGAATTGGCCGCTGATAAATTACGAGCGGGTTGGGACATAGATATTTTGGAAATGCACCATCGCCATAAGCTCGATGCGCCGTCTGGAACGGCCCTCATGCTAGGTGAGGCTGCCGCCAAAGGTCGTGGCGTTGATTTATCTGCGGTACAAAAATTATCCCGCGAAGGCCAAACAGGGGCACGGCCAGAGGGTGAAATTGGATTTGCCACGCTGCGTGGCGGTGGCGTTATCGGAGAGCATTCCGTGAAAATAGCGTCGGAGCTCGAAATGCTGACCTTATCCCATTCCGCTTTTGATCGATCAGTTTTTGCACAAGGCGCATTAAGTGCCGCAAAGTGGGCCGTTGCTCAGCCCGCAGGCGTTTATGACATGAAAGATGTTCTCGGACTCTAGGCGCTAGTCAAAAAATTCCGTGACGGCACTCGCTTCACGTTCCATTTCTTGGCTTAGTGTTCCTGGGGCTCGTTTATAAAACTGTCTTGCGGAGACATAGCACATCAAAGCCCAGCTCATGAGTAAGAGGAAATAGATAAAAAATTGCCAGACAAGAAAGCCGGGTTCAATGACACGTGACCGGCCTGATATTTGATAAAGCTGCTCCAATAGAAACTGAATAATGATTAGAGCTACGGGCGTTAAAATCACCATAGCCGCTAATGTTGCGGCGACATAAAGTGTGCCTCTGGGGTTATAAAAGCGCTTATAGGCGCTGATATATCCCTCCTTATTGAGGCGAGGGTCGTCCATCCCATTTTGAATTTTATACGTATAATCGGCTTCGGCGTCGCGCGCGACGGAACGGTAGCCTAAAAAGGCCCGTACGGCATAAAAGGCGATAATCACACCTAAAATGACGATAAACCAGTTAAATGATATTCCGCTAAGTGATGGCATAGAGCTTTATATGGGAGTATGCTTTGAAAATCGCAAGACAATCCAAACCTTTAGCGGCAGTTACACGCATAAATGTTGTATTTGATATCTATAATGAGCCTGTATAAGTCAGCCTCAATATTTTACCCAGAAAGTTTTTCATGACAGCTCCCAAAATTGGCTTTATCTGCGGCTCTCTGCGTGAAGGCTCCATCAATAAAAAATTAGAAACGGCGTTGCGTAAACGGTTTAAAGCCGCAGGTGCCTCAAGCTCGGTTATAGATCTCGGTAAATATGACCTCCCGCTTTATCACGGCGATTTAGAGACGCCCTCTGATGTAAAAAAATTGGTGAATCGTATTAAGAAATTAGACGGGGTGGTCGTCGTGAGCCCTGAATATAATGGTGGTTTACCCCCCGTTTTGAAAAATATGATTGATTGGACATCTACTGTCAGCACAGATCACTTCACAGGGCCTGTTTATGGCATCGCATCCTGTACGCCGGGGCCCATGAGTGGGGTTATGTGCATGCGTCAAATCAATTATATCCTGATGCGGGTTGGGGCCGAAGTCCTGCCAATACAAGTGGGCGTTGGGAATGCGTCAAAAGCTTTTGATGGAAAAGGTCATCTGACGGCGGAACCGTCCTCAACCCTCGCAGATAAAATGATATCGGCGATGTTAAAGCGTATTGAACGAAAGGCTTAAATCTAAAATGCCAATGGCGAAAAAAGAAAAGCTTTATAAAAATTTGCCGCGCCCGAAGCTGAATCGGGAGCAGATATCAAAGATTTATGAACACCTGCATCGCCTTGACCCTAATCCAAAGACAGAGCTGAACTACTCAAATCCTTATACACTCGTTGTGGCTGTCGCGCTGTCTGCACAGTCTACGGATGTTGGCGTGAACAAGGCGACAAAGGCTTTGTTTGAAAAAGCCGATACGCCAGAGAAAATGGTCGCTTTGGGCGAAGACGTTGTCAGAGATTACATAAAGACAATTGGGCTTTATAAAAACAAAGCCAAAAACGTCATCAAACTCTCTCAAATGTTGATTGATGATTTCGGCTCAGTTGTTCCAGAAGACCGTGATGAATTAATCAAACTGCCAGGCGTTGGCCGTAAGACAGCCAATGTCGTTATGAACGAAGCTTTCGGTCATCCCACAATGGCGGTTGATACGCACATCTTTCGTGTGTCTAACCGAACCGGTATGGCGCCGGGTAAAGACCCTTATGAGGTGGAATTAAACCTCTTGCGCGTCACGCCCGAAGATTATGCAATTGGGGCGCATCATTGGCTCATTTTGCATGGTCGCTACACCTGCGTCGCGCGAAAGCCTAAATGCTATAACTGCGCTATCAGTGATATTTGTAAGTTTAAGCCTAAAACAAAAGAACCGTAATCTAGTGTCTTCCGATTTTGAGATAAAGGTTTTCTATGATGGGGGCTGTCCTATCTGTCGGTGGGAAGTCGACCTCTACACGTGCTACGACAAGGCGAATAAAATTCTGTGGGTTGATATTGAGACACTCACAGAAGCTGATTTACCTGCTGACAAAACTAGAGATGAACTGCTCGGTAAGTTTCATGTGAGAGATTTACGGGAGGGAAGCTCGCAACAATGGAGTGTTGGCGTTGATGCTTTTGCGCGCATTTGGAGGGCGCTTCCGAGGTTCCGCCATTTCGCTTTTATGTTCAAACTTCCAATTATCCGCCAAGTTACAAAACTGGCCTATTTTGGTTTTTTGAAATGGCAACAAAGCCATCGCGGAAAACGGGTCTAAATTCTTAATTACTCAATAAAAAACCCGCTTTAATAGCGGGTTGATTAGAAAGATATAATTCAGACTATCTCTTGCCTTTACGCGCCGCATATTTGGCATCGCGTCGGGCTTTTTGAGCGCGTTTGAGGTCTTCTTGCGCCTTAATCGCGGCTTCTTTCGCGAGTGCAGCTTTACGTTCTTTTTCTGTTTTTTCCTCGGCTAAGCGTTTTTCAAGCTCTTTGCGCTCTAATTCTTTTTTAGTTTCTCGTGCTGCTCGTCGCTCATTCCGCTCGGCGCGTTCTTTCATCAAACGCTCTTTTTCAGCAGGGTCGAGTTCTTTTTTCTTTGCGCGCTCTAGCATAGCGAGCTTGGCTTCGCGTTGTGCCTTGAGGCGGTCATTGAAGTTTTGCTGTCCTGGGAAGCTCATAAGGGTTGTTATCTCTTGATATTTAAGGGGTCTCAGATTTGCGCGCTATATCAACGGGATTGCCCCAAAAATCAAGGGCAATCCTGTTAAAACTCACAAAGGCCCTTAGAACTGCCCACTGACCGTAAATCGAGCATTCAGAGGTTTGCCCACGGTGGCTTGGTGTGTGCTGTGGGCATTGGGGAAGTAAAGTGTATCGGTCAAGTTTTCGACATTCACTTGCAGGCGCAAACTCTCCGACACATCATAATAAGCAGCGGCATCAAATCGCGTGTAGCTCGGTAAGACCGCGCTATTGCTATTATTGATAAAGCTTTCATCTTGATAGGTCACGCCAAGTCCTAACCCAAAGGCCTCTGTGACTTGATAATTATTCCAGAGGGAAAATGTATTTTCAGGCAACTCGCGCGGACGTAGGTCGGCATCAGCCTGCTCTCCGTCTAGATAGCTATAGCCCGCCGAGACGAACCAATCATCAGTGAGTTGTCCTTGTAATTGAAACTCGAATCCGTTGACCGTGGTTTCAATAACATCGAACTGACTTGCATCACCATCAGAGACGACGGGCGATTCTTGTTCAATTTCAAAGAGGGCCGCCGTAAGACTTAGGCCTCTTGCAAAATCCCATTTAAGACCGGCTTCAATATTGCTGAATGTATTAGGGTCGAGTTGATTATTGTCGCCATTGATATTGGCAAACTGTTCTCCACTACGCGGTAAGAAGCTCTCACTATAGCTTCCGTAAAGTGAGATGTTTTCTTTCGGTTTAAAGACAAGTCCAAGACGCGGAGAAATTTCTTCGTCTTTGCGCGTACGCGTTTCAGCGGCAGGCACATTAAGGACGTCTATATCGAAGCTGTCAAAACGCGCGCCAAGGATAATATCAAACATATCAGAAATAGCGATTTCATCTTGGATGTATGCGGAGAATACATCGATATTGACACGTGTGTCATCATTCAAGTCTACGGAGTAATCATTTGTCGTTGCAACACCCAAGGCATTGACGCCGACATTGTTGCGGATGTTGAGGGGTCGTTGGATAGAAAACGTTTCGTTGTCATCCAAGGTTGTGTTCCAAAATGTATTGAAGCGAAATTGGTCTGATGACGTGCTGATATATTCGGCGCCGGTAATCAGCGTATGGTGGAACGATCCTGTATTAAACTCACCAATAAGATTGCCTGATAATATGAGGTTTTGGCGCTCAGTGACGTCTTCATATCCGTCTAGGGTCACTTCGTCAGGTGAATTAACTGCATCATATCCTGACGCGTAAAGATTGCCGTAAAACTTATCATAATCCCCATAAAACGCGCTGACATTGGCTTTCAATTCGTCGGAAAACGCATGTTGAACCGAGGCCCAAAATAGATTGGCTTTTAAGGTCGTCAAATTTTGTTCTGGGTCTGCAAAGACAATGTCTTGGTAGTCCTCGACGGGACGGCCATCCGCCCCTGTTGGAATGCCGCGATCAACGAAACGCTCGTGCTCGACATATTCATAAGACAAATCAACTGTGGTTGAGGGCGTGACTTCAAAACGGGCTGTCGGATTTATGCCTATGCGCTCGCCATCATAAAAATCGCGATGATTATTGAGGCTTTCATACATGCCATTAATGCGAAGGGCGACTGAATCTGAAGCCGCAAAGTTGCTATCGACTTGGAGGCCAAACTCACCAAACGTATCGACGCCAGCAACAAAGCCTCCAAAACCCTCACCGACGACGGCTTTTTTCGTCACACGGTTTAAAATACCGCCTGTACCGCCGCGACCGAATAAGAGCGCATTCGGCCCCCGTAAAATTTCGACCTGCGCGAGATTGTAAAGAGGACGATAATATTGAACATCGTCTCTTACGCCATCAATAAAGAAGTCCGCCGTTGACCTTACGCCGCGAAAAACAACAGAGTCACGATGACCTTCACCTTGGGATGAGTTGACGCCTGGCGTGTAGTCAATGATCTGTCCAACGGACGTAAATCCGCGCTGTATAATTTCATCGGCTGTGACGATGGAGAGGCTTTGCGGGACGTCGATAATCGGTGTTGGCGATTTCAGGGCATTAACTTGGTCGGCATAAAGAAATTGCCCAGTGACAATAATTTCGTCGGCAACTGTATTTGTTTGCGCCGAGGCAGTTGTGCTGGCCAGCGTAACCACTAATGAGGCTACGCTAGTGGAAGAGAAGAGTTTCATTAAATTATCTTATTTTTGTTTTTGGTGTTTGAGCGTTGTGCGGTCATTCAATACATTTTCGGGTATTGGTGGTGTTTCAGCTTCCGCTCTTGCAATCAAAACAGCATCGCGAATGGCTGATAAATGCGGGCACTTACCCCCATCTGTTGCCATAAGTGCTGTGAGTGTTTCATATTTGGTCTGCAATATCATGTGTCCCTCAGTTGCGAATGGTTCGCATCTACAGTCGAGCGTATAGGGAAGGTATTTGCAAAACGCAACTGCAAATCATTCTTAATTAGATTTTTTCTGCAGATTTTTTGATGTAGGACAAAATTAACGTCGCCCATAAAAAAGCCGCCTCAAGGGCGGCTGTTTAATAGTGGCTTATATCTTTCTATGAGTCGACTTCGGGAAACTCAATAACGCCCGAAAGATTTTCAAGAACTTCACGCGCATTGAAAGCATTGTCTTGGTTCGGCTTGGCGCCTTTGCCAAACTTTACTTCTGCTGTGGCGCGATATTTCGTGATTTCTCTTACATCAATGTCGTTAAAGAAAGGATCGTAAAACGGGTCATAAAACCCGCGATAGCCAAACCCGCGTCCACGATTAAAACCGCCAAAGCGTGAATATCTATAACCACGGCTCCACCCATAACGTGGGCGGAAGAAGCTATAATTGAAGTAAGGGTCGTAAAGCCCATTGTCCGTGACACGAACCCGCGTTTTTTCTTCGACATCGCGTTCAACAAGGGTGAAGTGATCAAAACCGCGTTCGAGAGCCATTTCAGCCGAACGATAAAGGAGTGAGTTCTCAACTGTATCCCGCTTTGTCAAAGAATTACCTCCGAATGTGATTCGGGCGCGATCATTTTCAATCATCGTCTGTGAAAAGCCGTCAAATCCACCCGGTTTTGAGGCTGGTTGATAAGGTGTTGCCGTGGCGCAAGCCGCTAAAATAGCGGAGGACGCGGCGCATAAAATTAAGTTTCGGAATGTCGTCATTGGGGGTCTCCTTAAATAGAGTAACGCTATATCTTAGCTTTTATAGCATTCCGTCCCTGAACGCTGGCTGAAAACTTAGCGAAATATGCAAAAATTTTCAACGCAACTCTGTGTTACTTAATGTCACTTGCGCGTGAGGCGATTAAATGAGGTGGCGGTAGGGCTAAAGAAATAATAGCCCAGAGGCATAAAAGAGACGCTAAAAGCAGCGCTAAACCAGAGATATATGCTGGAAGGGGTGCTTGTGTCAGGACGACTAAGGATAACACAATCCAAGGCAGGCTCAGAAATATACACATTGCCGCCGCACGTCTCGTCAGCCCATTTTTATACCCGCGAAAGGCTAATCTCGCGATTATGAGTGAGGGCCCAATCGCAAAAGCCCCCAAAAGGGCAGAGAAAAGGAAAGCGGAGATAAGCTCGCCGGAACCGCCACTATTCATCACAAAGCCAAGGAAAAACAAAGCAGACGTAATAAACGCTAAAAGCGACGCAAAAAGTGATAAACCTGTTGCGAGCAAGTCAGCCATACGGCCTTTTGGCGTTTGTTTGACGGCTTTCGGTTTTGAAACGACAGGTTTGAGGGTTTCAGTTTCCATAGCCACAGAATGAACGTCACTCATGAAATTCGCAAATGAATTATGGGATATCAATCTCCCAAGGTGGTGTGTCTGAAAAACGTCCAATCAAAAAATCAACAAAAGTTCTAACGCGCAAGGATATATGCCGCGTTGGGGGATAGACGGCATAAGCC